>JAAXGT010000064.1 GCA_012271205.1 Rhodothermales bacterium | reverse complement strand
CGGCCACCATCATACCGGATCCATGAAACGTTTTGCCCGTCGGTTGGGATTGATTGTCTGTCTTGTAGCCGGGCCGGGTTCCCCCTCCGGGTGGGCTCAGCCCCAGCGCCCCCAGGCCGAGCTGGCAGCCGATCTGATTAGCCGAGACGTGCATTTGGTGGGCGCCGCCCTGAATGCCATCCCGCTGGATATAGATGCTGAAAGTCTGCGCTACTGGAAACTGGCCGACGGGTTTGAGGCTTCGCCGGAGCTGGTGGCCGCTCTCATCGAAGCATTGGATGATGAAGCCACTCAGTATGAACTCTTCTCGATTGGCGAGCCGCATGCGGGGATGCCCGGCGAGATGATGCTGAGCATCATCCATACGGTCATTGCACTGGATGATCCGAAGACGATTCCCGTTCTTATGCGCGTCACGCACACCGGGTTGGGCGTAAGGAACGCCCTGCTCGACTTCGGCCCGTCCGTGATAGATGAAGCCCTCGACTGCACCCGCAATCCGGGCCGATGGATTACAGCGGCTGGCGGGTGCTTGCGGCTTTTGTCGGCGGCCCTTGATCGATGGAAGAGCCAATTGGCCCCGCGCACGCTCGATCGGATCAAAGGCGCTGCATTGAAGCACCTGACCTGCGAGAATCCGTCCTACCGGAAACGCATGTCTTATGCGGGCCTGTCTCCACTGTCGGCTGCCGTGAGTCTCGCGGCGAACATCGGTGCCCCGGAACTGGCCGCGCCAGTCCAACAGCTGGCCGATGGTAATCCGGATGCCTGGCGGAAGTGTGGCTTTTCTGAACCGTATGACCGGCTCCAATCGAAGGCCCAAGAACTCTTGCCCCTTTTTGTCGAGCATTGAAGCCTTGGTCCAAGATGAACACAAGGGCGCGTTTCCAGAACGTGCAGGCCAAGGGTTACACGCTCGCGATCACGGAGAATGCTTGGTCTGCATCCTCGAGCCGGCTGTAACGCGCCTTCACGTGGCCCTTGAGATCCATCGATCCGATCGTCTTTCGGTTTTTTGTGTCTCCGGCGACTAGAGACTATTTTTGGAAAACGCGACCGGGGTGCAGAAGATCATGCCGAAGATCAATCAAGCTGTTCTCCGATTCTTGCCGGTTTTGCCTTCCACCGCTCTCTGAGCAACGCCGTATTGTCGCTAAGATCGATGAACTCAGGAAACTCTGTGACCAACTGGAGCCTGGGCTAGATAGGGCGGATGGCACACGCAGTCTCCTTCTCGACTCTCGTATCCATAGGTCGCTGAGCACCCACGGAGCAAGCATCAATGGAAAGGTTGGTGGTGTCGCGAAGGCTTGGGGCATGAATCGCGTTCCAGATCCCCGAAGATGCTTCGCTGGGCCTGCGAGCGTGCCAGCTACGACGTAGCTCACTTCGCAGCGTGCATTCCACAACTCCTGGCTTGGGTCCGACGCGAAAGGCAGCCGACGCTCAAGCAGCTTGAGAAGCTGGCCAAGGCTATGCATATGTCGCTTGGCTACCTGTTCCTTCCCCAGCCCCCGAAGAGTGCCTCACGGCTCCCGACTATCGCACCGTGGCCGGTGCCGCCCGAGGTAGGCCAAGCCCCGACCTGCTTGACACACTCTACACGATGCGACGCCGCCAAGAGTGGCTCCGGGAGTCCTTGGTCGAGGACGACGCGGAACCATTGCTGTTCGTGGGAAGCACCTGCCTGGCCGATGAGCCGGATGCTGCAGGCCGCGAGGTGCGGCGGGTGCTCGGCCTCGATGGTGACTGGGCTGCGGAAGTCCGCATTGGCAGGGTGCCGTGAGCGAGTTGCACTGAATGATCGAGCAGCTCGGCGTGATGGCGGTGATCAGTGGCGTGATGAGAAACAACACGCACCGCCGGCTGAGTGTCGAGAGGTTTTGTGGCTTCGCGCTTACCGATTCCTGCGCGCCGTTGATCTTCGTGAACGGTGCTGATGCTAAGTCGGTGCAGATGTTTGTCCTCGCTCACGAGTTGGCGCACATCTGGCTCGGCACGGAAAGGCTCTCCGACTTCCAGGTCCTGTTTTCCTGCGGTTCGGACGTGGAGGACTGGTGTAACGCGTGGCGGCGGAGTTGCTCGTGCCAGCGGGGGAGCTAGGGGCGCGGTGGAGAGAGGGTGGCGGACACGAGTCGCTTTGAGACGCTTGCCCGTGTGTTCAAGGTCAGCCCTATCGTCACTTCCCGCCGAGCCCTCGATCTGAACAGGGAAGAAAGTGCCGGCGTGCTGCTCTGGTTGCTCTCCACAGCGTGCCGGGCCTCCTCAAAACAACCAACCAAACCGAAACCAATTTACAGCACAATTGGGACTTGGCTACCCATATAGCGGTCACGGCCAGGAATTCTCGCACTTGGACTTCACTTACTGTCCGTACTCCACGCCTCGAAATCGGCAATGGCCTGCAGAAATCGGTTTCCGTACCGATCCAGCTTGACTTTGCCGACGCCCGGTAATGCTGCGAAGGCCGTCAACGTCCGCGGGACCATTTCAGCCATGGCCACTAGGGTACGATCTCCGAAGACGATATACGGAGGTACGCTTTGTTCATTCGCAATCTGCTTCCGCAGGACGCGCAGATGCTTAAATAGGGCTCTATGTCCAGGTTGTGGCTGCTTGCTCTCTCTTCCCTTTTGATCATGGGTGATCGCAAGGTCATGCCGAAGTTTGACCGTGTGTAAACCGCGCAGAATAGGCAACGACGCCTTGGTCAGACGCAGTGCCCCAAAGCCGGCAACATCCACCATGAGAATCCCCGCTGCCACAAGCTGCCGGACGACGCTGTGCCATTGCCGTAGTGACAGTTCAGTACCAATCCCGAATGTGCTCACTTGGTGGTGCTGGTGCTGCTGAACCTTGGCGGTATCTTTGCCCAGAAGTACATCGATTACGTGCGCAGCACCAAATCGCTGATTCGTGTAATGCACGGTTGAAAGCAGCTTTTGGGCGAGCACGGTGCCGTCGCGTACGTCAGGTGGCGCAATGCAATTGTCACAGTTATTGCAGGGTCCACTGTACTCCTCGCCAAAGTGTCCCAGCAATGACTCGCGTCGGCAGTGCGTAGTTTCGCAGTAGCCGACCATGCCGTTGAGCTTGTGGCGCTCCACCCACTGCTGCGATTCGCTCATTTCGGAGTCAGTAATCCGTCCGTTCAGGGCCATCCAGTCGCCAAGGCTGTAGACCATCCAGGACGAGGACGGCAATCCGTCTCGTCCTGCTCGACCAGTTTCCTGATAGTACGCCTCAATACTTGGAGGCATGTCCAAGTGTGCTACAAACCGGACATTGGGCTTGTTGATGCCCATGCCAAAGGCCACCGTAGCTGCAACAATCACTCCCTCCTCATGCAGGAATCGCTCCTGATGTGACTGGCGTACGGTATGCTCCAGCCCGGCGTGATAGGGCAGGGCATTGAGTCCGTTGGTGCAAAGCCAGCGGGCGAGCTTTTCCGTGCGATTTCTGGTGCGGCAGTAAATGATGCCCGCTTCCCCCGCGTGCCAGCGCCGGATAAACTGCAGGAGTTGCAACCGGCTATTTTTGCGCTTCGGTATAACGGTGTACTGAATATTGGGTCGATCAAAACCAGCTACAAAGGTGTATTCGGGAAGGAGGTTCAGACGTTCGCAAATTTCGCGACGCGTTGGAGCATCGGCGGTAGCGGTAACCGCCAGGCAGGGAACGCCCGGAAACCGCACACGCAACTGCCCCAACGCGAGGTAATCCGGACGAAAATCATGCCCCCACCGGGAAATGCAATGCGCCTCGTCGATTGCAATCAGGGCCAGCCTGACTGAATCCAGCACCTGCAGAAACGCGGGGCTCATAACACGCTCGGGCGCCACATACAACAGATCAAGGTCACCGCGACGGAATGCGTCCATCGTCTGTCCGCTTTCCACAATACTCATACTGGAATTAATACATCCGGCTCGTATGCTCAGCTGTCTGAGGGCGTCCATCTGGTCTTTCATGAGTGCGATCAGTGGCGACACAACGAGGGCAGTACCCGCACGAAGTAAAGCGGGAATCTGGTAACACAGGGATTTGCCACCACCGGTTGGCATGAGGACCAGTGCATGCCGGCCGGCGACTATGTGGTCAATGATTTCAGCCTGCAGTGTCCGAAAATTCTCATACCCGAA
>JAAXGT010000092.1 GCA_012271205.1 Rhodothermales bacterium | reverse complement strand
CACCTCGCGGTGACACCCGCACGGCTCGCGGCCGGAGGGGGTGGCTAACTCTTCTCCCGACGGGACTCCCTCCCGATATCCTACGCCAGTTAGCCCTGCCTAGTCCTAACAAATTTGACTTAAGGAACTTCTGATTAAGTCCGAATTGTGGTACTTGGGCAGGGGTAGGCGGGCCTCGGCATGCGACGCGGGCGATTAATGAGGAGGGGCTTCCGTTGGGGGTGCTGAGGTGTTCGTACCGGAGGAAGGAGGGGAAAACGAAGCCCCTCATTGGATGGACGGGCGGTATGACCTCGATGAGGCGGCCCGGCCGCCGACGCAGGACCCGACGGCGGCACCGGTGCGCGTATTGGCGGTCCATGTTCGGGAGATCGCGCCGCCGGCCGGCGACCCAACGCTTGGAGGGGGCGGTTGATGACGGCCGAGATGCGTTCGGCGGTGGAGGCCAAGCAGCTGGTCCCGTTTTACACGCGGCGCGGGCGGGTGGAGGACCTCTTTCGGGTGCTCAAGACGGGCAGCCAAGGGGAGAAGTGGTGGAGGCCGCCGGCGAACCGGTGGCTCCACGCGATTACGCTGCACCTGGTCACCGCCTGGCGCATCATGCTGATGACCCGGTTGGGGCGGGTGGCCACCGACCTGCCGGCAAAGGTCATCTTCACCCAGACGGAGCTGGAGGTGCTTCGTATCTAGGCACGTACTCACAGCCTGCCTGAACATACGGATCTGGCCTCGGCGGTCTTGCTGGAGGTGAGATGGGAGGCTACAGAAACAGCAAGCCTGATCCGCTGCCCGGCCACGAGGTGATGTGGCGCGGCTATACTCGTCTGCCAATCTGGGCGATCACCTACCAGGCCTTCGGAGCCATATACGACATGGTGGAGCGTCCGCCCCCTAACGAACCGGACCGGCCCTCACCTTGCACCAATCCGTCTGTCGTCCTACACCCCCGAAGTGCGCCTGAGCCGCACGTACCACACCCGTTAGCCGCGTAACAGACCCCGTACCCCTTACCTCCGGTAGCTACCGGCCAACCGACATAAGCACGGCGCTACAGGAGCCGCCCACTACGATGGCTTATTGTGCCCCGAGAAGGCTCAGCGTGCGGCCGTTGTCAAGTGGCTTTTGTGTGGGCTTGGCAGCGCTAACCGTCGTCTGGCCTGAGATGTGACGTCTCAGATCTAACACATTCGTGACGTTGCGAGCTGCTTAGGATTCCGAAAGACTCCGAATCTTGCGATCTATTCGCGACCCCAGCTCAAGAATTTGCCGCGGATACGTAAACAGCATCAGCCCTAATAGGAAAGCTATTGCGGTAAGTGTCAGGGGCGCGTCCCATGATACCTGCTTGTCCTGCATAAAGTCCGAAACCAGAACTATGATCCAAGCGGCAATCAAAACACCTTGCCACACACGCGAATGGCTCTCCAGATGCAACGCGATCTTGAATCGCACTGGATAACGTCGAGCTATTCAGACTCAGAATGATTTGTCATCTCCATACCATGTTGCTCCCACATTTGGACTTGTCGGGAGGTTTTTACAATCCGCTATACATTTGTCGTAATCAGATGCTATCTGTGCCGACTCTGATATCCCCCATGCGAGAACGGCAGATCGACAGGCAACGGACACTGAAGTCGCTAATCCAAAAGTGGCAAAAGCAATGCTAGCACACCCTATATCCAAAATAATCGATATGCTTATAATAGACATACTTGCCCAGAAGGCATCCCATTTGCATGCCTTCGTACAAGGATCAACCTTGGCCATGGCTACGTCCGAATCAGCAAGCATGTCACTGAAAAGGAGTTGCTGTTCTTGCCATCCCATGCTAGCAACATACGGATGTTCGGCATACATCTGCCGAACCATGCCATGAAATTCCGACCATTTCGAACTTCCGTAAATCTCGTCCAGCAATCCGTTCAGCTCTTCGGTGTTTTCCTCCATGTCCGCTATATCTACGACTGACCAATCTGCGGTTGCAAAGGTCCGCCTAACCGCTGCGGTATCTAGCGGCCCATCCAAAAAGGATGGATCCCCAAATATCCGCTCCATCAAGGCATTCGACTGCCTTACCGAAAGGTCAATCTTGCCTCTCAGTTCTTCTGGTATTCCCTCGAATCCATCCGATTCAAATCGTGCGGTCATGTTGTCATATGGCAACCAGATATCCGCTATGTGCTGTTTTACGGTGTTCGAAGAATGGATGCCGTCAACGATCGGCTTGTCCGTTTCTCCGGCTCAGAAGATTCTGCCATGATGCCCGGATCGCTGCATCCCAATACAATCATGGACACCAAGCCAACCAGTAACAAGCCTGCAAATACATGCTTCATATAGGAACCTCTGATTTGATGGTCCGATTTCCGCATATTCAAATATGCCCAGTCGACCATCGTCATGATCCATGCCCCAGTCCTGATTTGAAGACGCCAGCTACTTCCACGTCGGAAGGTTACCCGCAAGCAGAAGCTGCTGATCTCCAAGGACCGGGTCATTCCGGGGGCGGACATGGTCGCGGTCATCGATCCCCCTACCCAAAGGGAGACAAGGGCCGTCCGCCGATCCCGCTGGAAACGATGCGGCGCATTTACTTCATGCAGCAGTGGTTCGGACACGCAGACCCGGCGATGGAAGAGGCGTGGTACGACCCTCTAGCCGAACGCATCTTTGCGCACAATGATCTGTAATACGTTGTCTAACAACGTCTTATGGACATGATGCGATACAGCACCGGATCACTTCGGACGATCCGTACCGAATCCCCCGCACTACCTCGATTCCCGAATCGAACAAGCAGTCATAATCCAGCCCTGTACGTAGACCCAATCCGCCACCGTACCAGCCCGCTGCGCTATCTCATCCGTAAATCCAAACGCGTCGGTAAAGACATCCAAAAAGCCCTCTCGGCCCTATCACCAAACGGCCCCTCGGGGCGTTATTTGGCCGTTTCAATGTCCTGGATGCACCCTTGGGAGTTACTTATTTTCAAGGGTTAATGCGCGCCCCAATGGATGAAGCCCTCAAGTGATGTTGTATTTGCGCTCACTGGGAATGTACGGCACAACTCACGGGCCCTAAAGCAACTACGGCTTCTCAGTAATCTGGGCCTGTCTGTGACTGTGCTCAGCTATGGCCCGCCATGTGATAGCGACGCACTGTGCATTCCCGGCACGAGTTTGCACATACTGCCGCGTCCGCAGGGATCAGGCCCGTGTTTTTTTTGGCATGTGCATCGACAGTTTGCCTATGAGAGTGCCCGCTTGCCTGCGCGAATCTACCACGCCAGTGACCTGTATACGCTGCCTGCAATGCAACGCGGTGCAAAGTATAATCGTGGCCAGCTCGTCTATGATGCTCGTGAATTGTACACGCACTTGGCTGCAACTGTGCATCGGCCGTGGGTACGCATAACTTGGCGTGCCGTGGAGCGCCGCCACATTAGTGACGCGGCCGCAGTCTTTACTGTAAGCGATAGTATTGCGGACCACTTGGCATGCATCTATGCAGTCCCCCGGCCGATCGTTTTGCACAATGTGCCTCCTCGAATAAGCGTGAGGCCAAGTACAAGTTTACGTGTCATGGCCAAAGTTCCAAGCGACACGGCCATCCTCTTGCACCAAGGCAACATTCAGAAGGATCGCGGATGCAGGCTGCTGGTGGACGCAATGCGTTCCGTGCACGCAGCCATGCTCATTTTTCTTGGTGGCGGCCCGCTCAAGCCTGCCCTGCAAGCCTACGTTAAGCGCGAAAACCTGACGCACTGTGTGCGATTCCTGGATCCTGTGCCACCGGATCAGCTTCTTTCCGTTACGGCCACGGCTGATGTAGGAATTTCGCTGCTGGAAAATACATGCCTCAATCACCGCTTCGCGCTGCCGAACAAGCTGTTTGAATACTTGCAGGCGGGACTGCCAGTCCTGACCAGTGATCTTCCAGAAATGGCCGACATAGTTCGCCAGTTCAATGTAGGCCGCGTGGTATGTCCGTCCGATGCAGATGCACTCAGCGCCACCCTCCAAGACATGGTCAACAACATTGAGTTGCGTAAGATATGGGCCGCTAACACTCCGCGCATATTTGGAACATTTAGCTGGAAAATCGCTTCAGAGCGGTTCGCTGGCGCATACCGGAAGCTCCTTCTCTGATGCACCGTCTTGCCGGATTTCTGCTGATTGTATTAGTCTCGGCCTGCGGTCGCACGCAGGCGCCAGAGCCGGCTGCCGAACCGGCCACAGGAGTGACACTGGATGCCCCCATGGAATGGCCTACGTTTGACGACGCCGTAGCAGCGGCCAAAGCCACTGGCAAGCCACTACTGATCGATATCTATGCCCCATGGTGCGGATGGTGTCGACGAATGCAGCAGGAAGTATATACAAACGCCTCGCTGGTCGCCTACGTGCAGGACAACTTCGCCTACGGGCGACTCAATATCGACGACACAGATACCCGCCACACATTCCTGGGGGACAATTACACATCGCAGGAACTGGGTTATGCACTGGGTGCACAGGGCACTCCAACAACCGTATTCCTAGGCAGTGATGGCTCGTACATCACGCGCTGCCCCGGATACTGGGACTTAGAATCGTTCAGCAAAGCTGTCCAGTACATCGCAACCGGTGCCTGGCAGACCCGGACTTTCGCTGACTTCGCTCAGCTTTAGAAGCCCACCACACCGCCAGTGTACATCTGGGGACGGCGGTGCTTCATGAATAGCTGTCGCGCATGAGACAGCGCACATTTCTCCAAATCCAGATCCACGTACAAGATGGTGTCGCACCCTACGGGAGCTTGTGCCACCACGCGGCCATCCGGGTCGGTCACGAACGAGGCCCCTGCAAAGGTTAACAAGTCCTCCCGACCAACGCGGTTCGCCAGCGCCATGAAGTAGCCGTTCTGGAACGACGCGACCTGCAATTCCGCCTCGAACAGGCCATCCGGCCATTCCCCCAACACACCCGCTTGAGGCACTACTACGAGATCGGCCCCCTGGAGCGCGAGTGCCCGCAGATATTCCGGATAGTGCCGATCATAACAGATGGCCACGCCGATGCGGCCACAGGCCGTGTCATATACGGGAGCACCTGAATCCCCAGGCACATAATATCCCTGCTCATAGAAGCCCTCATAGTCAGTAATGTGCATCATGCGGGTCTTGCCGAGCAGCTTGCCATCGGCATTAATGACCGGGGAGGCGTCAAAAGCTTGCGACCCGGCATGTTCGTAAAGGTTGAGCACAACCACTACGCCGAGGCGCCGGGCAGCCTTGCAAAACCGGTCCGTGGTAGGACCCGGAATGGGCTCCGCCAGATGTAGTGGCATTTCATTTACACGTCGCTGCGGATAAAAAGGCGTGAACGCCAGCTCCGGGTAGACGATGAGATTCGCTCCACGTGCGGCCGCTTCCTCAAGAGCGACCAACCCACGAACCGTATTCCCCTCCACATCAGTGGTGATGGCCTGTTGCACAAGCGCAATCCTCATGGGTCAGCGGTAAGCGGATCTCTATTTAACACCTACCTTCCGGCTCCGTGCCACGCCACTTGGCCAGTACCAGGCGTGCATGCCCGGCGTAGTCCTGCCTGACCATTACTGCAGTGCATCTTGACGCACGCAACAGATCGGCCACATCATGGGCGTAGTCCGTGTGGGACTCCAGTGCAATGAGGCCGCCCTGCCGAGCCACACCCTGATTTAGCGCACACACAATTGCCCGATAGAAATACAGTGGGTCAGTGCCGCAAAAAAGCGCCACAGCAGGCTCATGGTCTCGTATTTCTGGCTGCAATACACTACGCTCGGCCTCTGGAACGTATGGAGGATTCGAAACCACAACGTCAAACCCACTCATGCCGATTTGGGAGCAAAAGCCTTCCTGCAAAAGATCCGCATGTACAACGTCTACTGCAAGGTGGTGCATAGCCGCATTGTCCCGTGCCACACTCAGTGCGCCTGAACTAACATCACATGCGACCACATGAGCATCCGGCCGTGCGTGCTTGATCGCCAGGGCAATGCACCCGCTGCCAGTACCAATGTCGAGCACGCGAGGCCTCTGAGTTCCGGACATCGGGCCTAGCACTGCTTCGACCAGCTGTTCTGTTTCCGGACGGGGAATCAAGACATCCGGCGTGACCTTGAGTCGCAATCCATAAAAATCTGTACATCCAGTCACATATTGCACCGGCTCCCGCAGCGCACAACGCCTTGCAGCTGCCATAATTTTAGCAGCCGCATCTGCAGATACACACGCATCCGGTCTTGTGGCAATGTCCGCATCGGTAAGGTGGAGGTAGTCGCGCAGCAGCCAGCTGGCAATGCAGTGACTATCAGGCACGTTGGCTGACTGCAGAAGTGATTCAATCTCGTTACGCAAATGAGCCCGACAAGTAGCATGCTCATTTCGAGTTGTATCAGCGCTCATAGTTGAGTCCCTTTGTGGCTAAGGCCGTCTCTGCTATACGGATTCGGTGAATATGGAGGCCTCCTCGACTATTTCCCAGACGGCAAATCCCATATTGCACGCGTTTTTGAAACTTGAAGGAAGGGCATTCGAAACATCAATCCTTCGGAGAAAGTGCCATAGCGAAATTTGGATCAAGCACCGGAGATTTAGCCGAAACTAAATTTATGGCAAAGTATCTTGGCAACATTGGAGCCTATTCGATTGAGACAACCTATCACAAAGACGCCAATCAGTATACTATTCAATAACTCTGACCCACCAAATTTGGCCTAGTTCTATCCATTGATCATGACACCTCTAATCGGTGCCCTAGGTGCGCCCATAGTAGGCGCCCTGCTCTATCGCATTCTGCACGATCAGCCCAAGCTAACACGCATCTTTGACCTCTGCATGTATATTGCTGTGCCCGGACTCGTGCTTTGGCAGGTTTTCGGCCACATGATCGAGCACCATGGCTGGGGGTCGACCAAGATCTGGGTGTCATCGCTGTTCATGATCTTGGGATTTGCCTTGCCAATCCTAGTAGAGAAACTTTACCATCATGCCGCCCCAAATGTCGAAAAGCTCTCGGTTCTGGCCGGATTTTCAGGCTTGGGCCTACACGCCATGCTGGAAAGTGTGACGCTGAATGCACCCGACGTATTCGTTTCCGGTCCCTTGATACTGCACCGTATGGTTGTCGGGCTCATGATCTGGTGGGTACTGTATCCGCGTTACGGACGCTGGATCGGCGTTATCGGGATAGCCGGCTTGCTCGTGGTCACTTTACTCGGTTACCTTCTGGCCGAAATACTACCCGACAGTGGCGGAGAGTATTTCCAGGCCTTTGTTGCCGGATCACTGCTGCACGTAATATTCCACGAACGACATCATGGCGATCCGCACGCACACACCCACTAACCAATTATGCACCCGGGTGCCGGCCTCGAAATCAAGCGTAATACCTTGCATCTAAACTGGTCATTCGGGGCCAGTTACATTGTCAACGGCTGCAGCCGAAAGCTGCCCAGGTTGTTGTACGTTGCGGACATGGCAAATATGATATCGCATACATGCTGGAGAGATGTGCGTGCCCGACTTACACGCTTCGCGGTGCTCGGGGGACTTTTCATCTGGGTCGCATCGACGCAGGCACAGCCCCTAACGCTTACATACAGAGATGCCGTCCGTATGGCATTGGCAGCCAACCCTGAACTGCGTATCGTGCAGTTTGAAGAAGCTGTTGCTCAGGCGCGCATGCTTCAGGCTCGTAAACGTACACCACCAGATATTGGCCTGGAAGGAGAAGACTATCTTGATGTTTTCACCGGACAACATAGTGCTTCACTCGAACCTGTACTTGGCATTTTTGCTGAACAGGATTTGGGCATTTGGGGGCAGCGGCGCCGACGCATATTGGCATCCGAAGCGGGACTCCTCCGGGTTCGATCCGAGATTCGCGATGTGCAACGCCTGATCAGCAGGCTCACGGGCGAAGTGTACTTAACTTTTCTCTTGGCGCAACGCAATCTGGCTGCGGCCGAAGATGCGCTGGCCCATTTGCAAGAGACTCTAAGTGTTGTCGAGTCCCGCGTTAGCAGTGGTGAATCAGCGGGGCTGGAGCTTATGCGTCTTCAAATCAACCTTTTCAAGTCTGAGAGTGAGGTTCGCCTCTTAAGGCTAACCCTCGAACAGATGCGAACGAATCTACTGTCCATTCTCGGGCATGCTGACCTCGCGACTCCCGTAATTGTGATAGATTCACTCACCACCGCGCCGCTATCGGCCGAAGATGGCACGCCAATTGCCTCAATAGATGGCGTGCTCCTGTCAGCTGAAGCCCTGATAATCCGCGCCAGTGCGTCCCGGCCAGATCTCGTAGCGCTCATGCATGAGACAACTGAGGCCCAAGCTGTTATCAATATTGAGCGCGGGTTGTTGTGGCCAAGCACTATGTTGATCTTCGGACGCCGGCATCACACACACGAAGCAGGATCGGAATTCGCACTCCAAATGTCCGTGCCGCTTTTGTGGGGACGAAACAAAGGCGGGGTCAGAGAGGCGGAAGCTTCGTATGACCAAACTGTGGCCCGCCACGAGCAAACCCTGATGGCCATGCAGAATGAGGTGCAACAAGCCATACAATCCGTTAATGCACACGCGGACAGGTTACGCTCTTTTGATGTAGAGTATCGCGAAACGCTCGAAAGTCTTCACAATGGCATGCATGCGAGTTACGAACTCGGCGAAGCTACCTTGTCCGATCTGCTGGATGTCCATAGTACCATCTACGAAGTGAACCTGCTGCACAACAGTGTCCTTTTTGACTACAACAACAGTCTAGTCATGCTTGCTGCCGCCTTGGGCATGCCCCCCATCTGACTTCCTATATAGGTAGGAGCACTCTCTACCGGATAAGAATTCTATGGGTGGGCCACTATTGCACGGAGTCGTTTAGACCGAGTCCATTTCTGATGTTGACCATTTCTGAAAGCTTACGCTACTTGCTCTTCCAAATCCGCAAACCCGGTGACCCGATGCGAGTCAGTGAGGTCGACGCTTTCGCGTGGGCCTTGGGATGCTCACTCGATCGAATCACACCTGTCGATTTGATTCTCAAACCGCCGTCCCCCGACCAGCTTCGATCGGCAGACGTAGTCTTAATTGGTGGCGCGGGGGATTATTCGGTACCTGAAGGAGGATCCTGGCTGGAAGGTGCGCTGGATTCCATGCGCGAATTGCACGCTACTGGAAAGCCTACCTTTGCTTCATGCTGGGGCTTCCAAGCTATGGCAGCGGCCTTGGGCGGACAAGTGGTATCTGACGACCTTTGTGCGGAAATCGGTACCATCGCTATAGACCTGACTGAGGCTGGTTTGCAGGATCCGCTCTTCAAGCACTTGGGCACACCTTTTTTCGCGCACGTTGGCCACCACGACACTGTCATTCGCCGGCCCCCAGGTACTACATGTCTGGGACGTACGAATCTGGTACCGAATCACGCATTCCGTTTTGACGGTCTGCCCATATACTGTACACAGTTCCATCCGGAGTTGCAGGTGAGTGTTATGAAGGAACGCCTCAAGACTTATCCGACGTATGTCGAGCGCATCGCCGGAATGACCTTCGAGAGATTCATTGCATCGCTGCGCGAAACCCCCAAGGCAAACAGCCTCATTCGACGCTTTGTGGAACATTTCTTCAGAAGCTGATACCCATGCCAGTCATAGATCGCATACTGGCAGCAACTGTATTCACTTTTGGTATCTGCCTGGTTTTCTCTGCGCCACTGCATGCCCAAGAAGTCTCACCGGACAGCGGTGCACTCGTCATTGCAGGAGGCAGCTTGCAGGATTCCGGTATTATAGACCGCTTTTTGCAGTTGGCTGGTGGAGCGGACAGCCCTATTGTAGTTATCCCGACTGCCAGCGAGGCGGACTCATTCAATAATGACTCTTATTCGCTACGAACTTTCAGGCAGCGGGGGGCCACCAATTTAACACTGCTGCATACGCGAGACCGCAACGTAGCAAGTGCTGATTCTTTCGTGCAGGCGATTCATTCGGCGCGGGGGGTGTGGTTTTCTGGCGGGCGCCAGTGGCGCTTGGCCGATGCCTATCTAGGCACCCGGACCGAAAAAGCTTTATGGGCACTATTGAATCGTGGGGGTGTCATCGGTGGCTCGTCCGCAGGCGCTACCATCCAAGGCTCCTACCTTGTGCGCGGAGATACACGCACCAACACGATTATGATGGGCGATCACACTGAAGGATTCGGTTTTTTGAAGGAAAGTGCCATCGATCAGCATCTGCTTCAGCGCAATCGCCAGTTTGATCTCATCGAAGTCCTTGAGGCCCATCCGCACCTTTTGGGAATTGGTATTGACGAGAATACAGCGATTGTTGTGAGTCAAGACTGGTTTGAAGTAATCGGCGCGTCTTATGTTGCCATTTACGACAAGTTGAAAATGCTTGGCACTGAGGGCAAATTCTATCTCCTGCGACCTGGTGATCGGTTTCACCTCCCCACCCGGACAGCATATCGGAACAATGACCCACTGGAAGGACCCGTGGAACACGCCTGGTAACCGTTAGCCCATCAGGCCGGCGATCAGAAAGGCCACAAACGACAGCCCAGCCACAATAAGCGTGTAGGGAAGTTGGGTATTAATGTGGTCGACATGGTCACACGCTGCAGCCATAGACGATATGATAGACGTATCCGAAAGCGGGGATGCGTGATCACCGAATACGCCGCCCGATAACACTGCCCCAAGCATCAATGGGACAGACAAGCCCAACGCCTCGGCCAACGGCAGTGCCAATGGTAACAGAATAGCAAATGCCGTCCAAGATGAGCCCAAAGTAAAGGAAACGAAGCACCCGAGTACAAATACAAAGGCTGGCACCCACCAGATCCACAGGTCACTCCCGAGCAGACTGACGATATAGTCACCCATTTCCAGGTCTCGAGAGACCTGCCCGAGGGCAAAAGCAAGCACCAGCAGGCCGACCACGCCAACAAGTCCCGAAGCGCCCTTAACCACAAGCTGAGTCGCCCCGTCCGGCCCCAAAAGCGGACGCCCCTGACGGGGCAACAGATACAAAATCATTGCAACTCCGATGGCGGAACCCACGGCCCAGAGCACTGCTATTGAGCCACTTCCTTCCATTAAGCTGCCTTCGCCTGTCACATAAAGGCCGATAAAGATCATTCCGATCATGACGGTTACAGGCACCAGCAGATCGCTGGCACGTGCCACCTCCGGGCGCACTGGAGAAAGCTCCGTTACGTCGTCGGCAATCATGGGGCTGGAGCCTGGCCGTGTTACAGCACCCGTGTCTGCGGCACGCCGTTCTGCCTTGCGCATGGACCAAAAACTCCAGCCTGACAGGGCCAACACGAGGCCAAACACAATAGTAAGCCAGGAAAAGAAATTGAAAGGGAGGCTGCTTACCAGCAGGGCTACAGCCTCACCCTCATATCCCTGAGCCAAGAGCAATCACAAAACAAAGGCTCCCCATCCGTTGAGCGGGATGGCCATACAGACCGGGGCACTCGTCGCGTCGCAATAGTAGGCCAGCTTTTCGCGGGGAAGCTTGAGCCGATCAAAGAAGGGACGGCTCAGTGTGCCAACGATCAGAGCAGTAATACTTGACTCCACAAATACTACGAGTCCGATACACCAGGCAAGCAGTTCCGCACTGCGCCGTGTTCGTCCCCAACCACGTGACCGGACCCATTCAGTAAAGGCAGCCACGCCCCCCGAGGCCTGCACGAGCGCAATCAGTCCACCAACCAACAGACTGAATAGAACTATTCGAGTGTTGGAGGCCTCCGCAAAGACGGCAACTGTTACTTCGGCCATCCCGTGGAGGCCAACCAACGGGTTGCCTCCGCCCAGAATCGTGGTTCCGATCCAAAGCCCAATGATCAGGGAAAGGTAGACCTGCCGTGTCCATAGCGCGAGCACAATCGCCACTATGGGGGGCAGCAGTACGATCCACTCCATGCCTGAGGCTATCTCCACTTGATGTTGCAGCCCGTAGAAGGCAGCTGTGGCATGGTCACAACGCCATTGTTTAGCAACTCATCCAGCGCCTGCGCAAGATCGCTGCCCGTGGCTTCTCCCTGCCCAGGGCGAGTTTCATCGAAACGGCCGCGGTAAGCCAGATGCAGGCTGTTGTCGTAAACAAAAAAGTCGGGCGTGCACACGGCACCATAGGCCCGCGCGACCTCCTGCGATTCATCATATAGATACGGAAAGGGATACGCCTTCACAGCAGCCCGGCGGGCCATATTTTTGAACGAGTCCGCCGGATATTGCAATGCATCATTGCTGCTAATGCCCACAAAGCGGACCCCCTTAGCAAGCCAGGTGCGAGCTACTTCCACTAATGCATCCTCAATGTGCACGACAAATGGACAATGATTGCACATAAACACAACCACCAGTGGATGGCCCTCAGCCACCTTCGCGAGCGTGCGCGTAACAGAGGCGTCGCCGTCCACGTCGGGATTGCATACCGGCAAATTGAAACCCGGTGCGCGGGATCCCAGATCGGTCATAACAGAATGTGTGAGGCCCATCGATTCAGTCTGCGTTTATGAAAGCGATTATGAAAGCCAACCGCTCTGAATAGTTCAGTGCGCCGCTTGCGCGTATACAAGGTGAAACGGGGCTACAACGCAGTTGGCGATATTTGCCAAGTGAGATCCCACACGGGTTACCGCATGTGCTCCAAGCGAACAGGCTACCGCCTCACTGACCTCTAAATCGGAAGCGGCGATTCGCATCACACATTCGTGAAGCCCGCCCCTGATTTCCTGCTGACGAACCTGAAGATTTTGTGCACGCACCGGGTCTCCATCCACAAAACAGTCCCGGGCCTGATCGAACAGCTGGTGGGTCCCGTCACGCAGGTTGCGGAGCACATCAACGATGGGTCCAAGGCGCGGCTTCCGGGCCACTCCGGCCGCAAAACCAATCATGCAACTCAAGTCTCCGATGCGTCCGGCTTCTTGTACAACGGTGAAGAGTTTAAGACACAAAACCAGTTCCCGTTTCGGATCAATGTTGAGATGCTCCAAGACTGCCTGGCGCAGAGCCTGCTCCCGCAGGTCAAGGGCTGCCTCCAGCTTGGTTAGATCCACATCAAGGATTTCGTTGTCGAACAGATGGGCGGACGCAGCAGCAAACATGTCACGCCCGGTGTTGAGCATGGCGCATACTTCATCCAGAGCCCCTTTGATAAGTGGCGGTTGGTCTCCAGTAAAGAAATCCAGAAAACCCATCGCTATCGCTTCGCAGTGCACGAATACGCCCGATATCCCCTGTCACAGCCCTCAGGTTGAGTCCGTGGCGTCTTCAAGAGGGGCATCGTAAAGCCTGTGCTCAGCAATATACGCCCTTACAGGCTCGCAGACGAGATACCGGATGGATCGCCCCTGGTGCAAAAGTGAGCGCACATAGGCCCCCTCAAGTCCCATTGTAGGGGCATTGATCCTGTGGACAGATTCCTCGAGGTAGGACATCGATACCCGCAAGTCATAGCCGTCTCGCGGATACACGAGCAGCTTTGCGTGACGGACGATAGACTCCGGCTCCGCCCATGTATTAAGGTGGGCCAGATGATCGCTTCCCACTATGAGGAAATACGTGTACTCCGGATACCGCGCTTGTAAGGCACGTATGGTATTTATAGTGAAGGAAGGACGCGGTAACGCTGATTCCACATCCAGAGCAACAAAATCCGGATGATCGGCTATCGCTGCACGAGTCATCTCCATGCGATGCGCATACTCCGTTACCTGTTGATCGCTCTTGTGTGGGGGCTCGTAAGCCGGAATCCACCAGACCTGATCCAGACCAAACTGGGATCGAGCGGATTCCGCAACCAGCAGATGGGCTATGTGGGGTGGATTAAACGTTCCACCAAACAGTCCGACCTTCATAACTACCCAAATCGAGGCCTACAAGGAGGACTCGTCCGAGACCAGTTGATCCAGTCTCCCACTGGCTTCGGCAGCAAGGCGTCGGGCTGAACCAATCAGGTCGCTTTCTGGAAATATCTGTGCCATTCGATCGAAATGATCTATGGCCTTCTGAAGGCGCTCAGCCTGACGCTGCTCAACACTCTGATCACTGAACCTGATATAACTCCGGATCGCACCCATCAGGGCATCATCAGCCAAGGGGGTATCCGGAAATTTGTCAAATGTCAACTCATACGATAATGCGGCCGCCTCGTAAAGACCACGACGCTCATACAGACGTGCGTTGTAAAACTGCTTTTCCGCCAGCTTTTGTCTGAGTTCGGCCACCCGGCGCACGGCAGCCTCTACGGAATCATGTGCCGGAAAGCGCTGAATGTACAGGTTAAAGGCCTCTATCCCGCGCCGCGTGCTGGTTTGGTCGAGTTCGATACGCGGCGATTGCTCGTAATAGGTCATAGCCCGTTCATATTCCGCATCCGGCACGCGTGGATCTGTGCGAAAGAATTCCATAAAGCGCGTGTATTCACTGGCAGCGGTGATATACTCCTGGTTCATCCGGAGGGCACGCGCCAGCTGCAGTTGTGCTTCATCCGCCCATTCGTGTGCACGCCCAAAATCAAACACGCCCCGGAAATATTCCGCCGCACGTGTGTAGCGCCCGCTTTCATAGTAGACCATGCCTTTTTGGAAGGCGTCACTCGGTGAGACGTAACTGATGCGCCCGCCGCCTGCGCACGCCGCCACAAACAACATCGATACAAAAAGGCAATTCTTCATCCTTGACTCAAGTGTGCTGCCTGATAAAAACGCGGCAACCAAGGTATTCATTGCATGAATTACCGGCGGTGCGCAGTCCCAGTTCCGCTAGTAGGCCAGTATACCACCGCCCGGGCTGTGGTTGAACAAATACAAGGCCGTATTGCGCTGACGATCATCAAAACGGATACGTGTACCCAGCCCGTCATACACCGGTGCCCGCTTAAGGTTGGCTGCGAGAGAACCGTCCTTGCCCACTTGAAAAAGTAACGCCCGCATTACGTCATACCCGGTGTATGCCAGTCGATCCGGCTCGGTGCCTTGACTGAGCACGCGATATGCCTGGCGAAAATTGCGGACGTCATTGCGGATCTCGTTGACATGGAATACACCCGCATATGATACCGACAATCGCTCCGCTGACAGGTCCAATTCCACTCCATGCCACGCCGAAGCCCCCAGAATATGAAGCCGTGATCCTGTACGCCCCAATCGGGAAAGCGCACCTTGCACGACGCGTTCCACATCACGCTCAAACTCCCTGTGTACGGACAAGTATAACCCATCCACCATCGAAAGGCGCTCAATGCCGATGAGCTCGGGCAGGCGCAACCAATCACTGAAAGATTTCAAGCGTACATCAAAGGCAACCACTGCACCGCGCCGCGCCGCTTCCTGTGCGAAGCTGCGTGCCATTGCTATACTGACCGGGTTGCCATCCTCTGCTACGACACCCACAGTACCCAGCTGAAGATTTTCCACGGCCTCGCGGGCCATGAAGCGCCCACGTTCGATCAACGTGGCATTGGCCTGAAAGATGTATGATCTGCCGCGTGTGATGTATTCGTCAGTTGCAAGCGGTGCAATGAGCACTACACGCGCCCGCTCCGCTTCGCGGGCTGCTGCATGTACCTCTTTACTGAACAGTGGCCCGACGATGGCCGCTACACCCTCGTCGATGAGCTCGGCCACAGCCCTGCGTGCACCCTCGGCCGTGTTTTGCGTGTCGCGAAAAATCAATTGTACCAGAGGGAGTTCGCGGGCGTTGTGATCGCTAACGGCCATGTGTATACCGTTGAACAGCGCTTGTGTAAGGACATGCTGGCCCGACGACAATGGCAAGGCCACACCTACCCGCACTACTTGAGACTGCAGGACGCTCTTGCCCAGTTCCAGTCGGGCAAACGCCACGACGCGCTCGGCTTCCTGCAAATAAGCGCTGTTCGGGAACCGTGTATGAAACGCGCCCAGCAGCTCCACACACGACGCATATTCGCCGAGTCGGTACAGCGACTTACCAGCCATAAGGAGTGCCGCAGTCGTTTTCGGGTGATCGGGCACACGCTCATAGAGTTCCCGAAAGCTGAAGAAGGCCACCGCATACTCTTCCGACTCGAATGAAGCCAAAGCCGCCTCAAACTCAGCATTAATGTCCGGTTCGGGAACCAGCTGCTGCCCCAGTGCAGCCGTGGTTAATCCCGAAAACATGAGCAACAAAGCCAGTGTTCTGCGTAAGGAACCCATCAATTCATTCCCACTCAATCGTGGCGGGTGGCTTGGAACTAATGTCGTAAGCCACACGGTTTATGCCCCGGACCTCGTTGACTATGCGTCCTGAAACGTGGCCCAGGAAATCTTGTGGCAACCGGGCCCAGTCCGCGGTCATCCCGTCCGTGCTCGTTACGGCGCGCAGCACGCAGACTTGCTCGTAAGTCCTTCCATCTCCCATAACACCAACACTCTCGACAGGCAAGAGAACGGCGAAGGCTTGCCAAACCTCGTCATAGAGGCCCTGCGTGTGCAACTCCTCGATAAAAATACGATCGGCTGCCCGAAGCAGTTGCAACGATCGCTCCTCGACGGGACCCAGAATGCGCACAGCAAGGCCCGGTCCAGGAAACGGATGGCGCCCCAATACGGATGGGGGCATTTCCAGAAACTTGCCAATCTCGCGGACTTCGTCCTTAAAGAGCTCCCTGAAAGGCTCCAGAACCACAAACTCGTGATGCTCGGGCAGCCCCCCAACGTTGTGGTGTGTTTTAATGGTTGCGCTGGGGCCCTTGAAGGAAATGCTCTCAATCACATCCGGGTACAGCGTGCCTTGGGCCAGATACCGCGGTATTACGCCAAGCTGAACGGCAATCGACCGGGTCGCCTCCTCAAACACTTCCACGAAAGTATTGCCAATGATAACTCGTTTACGCTCGGGATCGGTAATTCCCGCGAGCCGGGGGAGAAATCGGTCGGAAGCATCTACAGCCTCCAGCCGCATATGGAAATGATCCCGAAACGTAGTCTGCACGCTTTCCCATTCCCCCGCCCGTAAGAGCCCGTTATTAACAAAGATGCACGTTAGTTGATCGCCGATCGCTGTGTGCAGTAATCGGGCTGCCACCGACGAATCCACACCGCCCGACAGCCCCAGAACAACATGATCGTCACCAACTGTAGCACGCAGTTCGGCCGTCTTTCCCTCAATAAATGACGCGGGTGACCAGTCACCCGCACACCCGCAGATGGCACGTGCAAAGTTGTGAAAGATTCTGAGCCCACAGTCTGTATGTACTACTTCGGGATGGAACTGCACGCCGAAGTGAGGCCGCGCTTCGTGCTGAACGGCCGCTACAGGAGTATTGGAGGTCTTCGCAATCACGCTAAAGCCCTCTGGCACGCGCGTGAGCAGGTCGCCGTGACTCATCCACACCTTAGTGCCAGCCGGAATTCCCTCCAGCAGGCCTCGGCCTCGAATTACCTCCAAATGCGTACGCCCAAACTCGCGGTGTCTTGCTGCACGCACCTCCCCTCCCAACGCATGCACCATCGCCTGCAAGCCATAGCAAATGCCCAGGATGGGCAAGTCAGTGCCATCACTGCGCCTGAGCTCCAGAATGCGCGGATCCAGCTGGGGGGCACCATCATCGTAAACCGAACTCGGACCGCCCGACAGGACAAGGCCCCGAGCCCCATGCAAATTGTCCAAAGACGTGTTGCAGGGAAAGATTTCTGAAAAGACGCCGGCTTCACGTACACGACGGGCGATCAGTTGCGTGTATTGCGCCCCGAAATCGAGAATGACGATCCGCTCATCCATGCGTACGGCGAGATCAGGCTGTCATCGCCTCGTAGGCCTCGGGGGAAAGCAACTTGTCCAGTTCAGATGGATCGCGCAGTGCAACCTCGATCATCCAGCCCTCCCCGTAGGGATCCGCGTTGACCAACTCCGGATTGGACTCCAGCGTGAGGTTGTGTGCCGTAATTGTGCCGGATACAGGCATGAATAATTCCGAAACGGCCTTGACAGCTTCAACGGAACCAAATACCGCCTCCCGGTCGAGTTCATCGCCTTCCGGCTCCAGCTCGACGAACACAATGTCACCAAGCTCCCGCTGGGCATAATCAGTAATGCCGATCACAACCGTTTCGCCATCTTCCCGAAGGCGGACCCACTCATGTTCCTGGGTATAATGAAGCGAGGACGGCGTATTCA
This sequence comes from Rhodothermales bacterium, assembly GCA_012271205.1. Lineage (GTDB taxonomy): Bacteria > Bacteroidota > Rhodothermia > Rhodothermales > Bin80 > JAAXGT01. The sequence goes on along the minus strand of JAAXGT010000092.1, from coordinate 525 downwards.
TGGGGCGACGCAATAGGGTTGTACAGCTTCGTGAAACTCAAGCCAAGCCGTGGTGCTCCACGAAGTGTGTATCAATGTTGCCCCGCATGAATTCGGGATGCTGGAGCAGTTTGCGGTGAAAGGGGATGGTTGTCGCCACGCCTTCCAGCACAAATTCATCCAGCGCGCGCAGCATACGCCGGATAGCCAAGTCGCGCGTCCGGGCATGTACAATCAGTTTTGCGATCATTGAGTCATAGTGAGGTGGGATTTCGTAGCCCGTATACGCATGCGTGTCCACGCGTACGCCGGGCCCGCCGGGCAGGTGAAAGGCCGTAATACGGCCCGGATTAGGACTGAAATTGCGATCCGGATCCTCTGCATTGATGCGACACTCTATGGCATGGCCGTTCATCTGCACCGTGACTTTCTCAATGCGCTCACCCATCGCCACACGGATTTGCTGCTCTACGAGATCCAGCCCTACGACTTCTTCAGTCACCGGATGCTCCACTTGGATGCGCGTGTTCATTTCCATGAAATAGA
>JAAXGT010000061.1 GCA_012271205.1 Rhodothermales bacterium | reverse complement strand
CTTCTGGAAATCGTTTCAGAACCAGACTTGCGCTCAGCCAGCGAAGCCGCAACCTGCATGCAGAAGATCCGGCAGCTCGTGCGATACTTGGGTATCAGCGACGGCAATATGGAGGAAGGCTCGCTTCGGTGTGATGCCAATGTGTCCGTGCGCAAGAAAGGTGCAGACACGCTCGGTACAAAAACCGAAATAAAGAACATGAACTCCTTCCGCCACGTCGAGCGCGCCATCGCGCATGAGGTAGCGCGGCAGATCGAACTGGTGAGTCAAGGCGAAGCCGTCATTCAGGAAACAAGACTCTGGGATAACGCCCGAGGTGAAACGCGTTCCATGCGCTCAAAGGAAGAGGCGCACGATTATCGATATTTCCCAGATCCAGATTTGCCGCCGATACTGGTTACGCCTGCAAGGCGGGCCGCTATAGCAATGGCGCTGCCTGAGCTGCCGGATTCGCGGCGTGCCCGTTACATGAGCGAGTACAGGCTGCCAGAATACGATGCGGCCCTGCTCACGGATGACCGGCCGCTGGCGGATTATTTTGAGGGGGCGCTCGCAGAACTCAGAAATCTGGATCCAAGGGGAGCCATTACGGTGCAAGCAAAGATGCTGTCCAATCTCGTCATGGGTGATGTGCTGCGCATATGCAAGGAACGGGGTGTCAGCGTAGCGGCCTTTCCGGTGGAGAGCTCGCGGCTGGCTTGCCTCGCACAGCTTCGTCTGCAGCACGCCATCAGCTCAAGCGGTGCCCAGACTCTTTTTGAGGTAATGCTGGTGGACGATCGGCCACCCGAAGAACTCGCCCGCGAGCACAATCTGCTCCAGGTATCAGATGAAAGCACACTGCAGCCAATCGTCGAAAGCGTACTGGAAGAGCATCCGCGGCAGGTTACCATGTACCATGGGGGCAAAAGTACACTGATAGGGTTTTTCATCGGCCAGGTCATGCGTCGCTTTGAAGGTTCTGCCGATCCCAAGATGGTCCGTGCCGTTGTAATGGAGGCACTGAAAGCTTGCAAACCATGCTGAATCAACAGTCTTCCACACGTGGCACGCTGCTGGTTACCCTGATGTGGGGCCTGTTTACGCTGCTGAATCTCGCGTGTGCGCAGGAGGAGGAAGTACCCGAATCTGTGCGTAGTACGCTGGAAGGACGCCTTACAATACGCACAGAAGTAGATACGTCAACGGACTACCGGGACTTTGAGGTGCTGGTAGCTGCGGACAAGGAGGGCGAACCAGATACGCTTGGATATGCCGTGACAGACAGTACGGGTCGATTCTTCATGGACATAACAGTCGCGGATCGCGGTGTGTACGCGCTGGTCATCAGCCGGCGCGATCAGATTTTGGCCGTCGGCCAGCTGGTCGTGGCCGAAGGAGATTCAGCCTCGCTCAGTGCGGCCTTTCCGCTTGGCAATCGGTCCTTCCGCGTGCGATCCCTGGAAAACGCAGCCTGGCAGGCTTACCAGAATACTCTTGCGCAGCATGAGCAGCAACTGATCGACCTCGTTCAGGCGGACGGATACAATGAAGGGGCGGTACGCCAGAGAGTTGCGCAAACAACCTCGATCCTGTGGGAGCTGCAAAACACCTTTCCCGGAACGATGGGCAGCGAAATAGCTATGGCTGAGGCGGTAGTGATGGAGGTCGGGTGGAATGACTCGCTGGTTGTGGCCAGGGCGAGAGCGGTGCCGCCCGGCAACCTTCAGTTTGGTGAGGTAGGCCGGGCGGCCCGGCAGGCTATGGCCCGCTTGGAAGGACATGAGGCCGCACTGGCGATACTGGATGATTTTGCGCAGCGCGCCATCAGAAACGAACATCGGGCGCAGCTCGCCGCGGAATTGGTACAGGCCCATTCGGACAGCTCAGAATTTGATGCCGCGCTGGCCGCTGCGGCCAGCATGCAGCAGGATCATGCAGGTTCATCCTGGGCACAGTGGGCCGAACGGACCGCTTATGGTATTGAGCACTTGCGACCGGGTATGCCGGCGCCAGATTTTGCGGTCCGCAGCGCGGCAGGCGACTCGCTCCGCCTGGCAGATCTGCGTGGAAAGCATGTTGTGCTGGAGTTTTACCGACCCGAGGATGATGTGTACCAGCGTGAGTTGGAGGGGCGAAATCGACTTATTGCAGACTTGGGGCTGGACCGGCTGGCGGTAGTTTCCATTTCCATTCAGCCGGATACGCTTATCAACGAAGCCTTCTTTGAGGAGCGCGAAGCCCCCGGCATACACGTCTATGGGGCCGGTGAACTGATCGAATCCTACAACGTGAGTGCACTGCCCACCCGTTATTTGATCGACCCGGAGGGCCGCCTGGTGTTCAAATATGTGGGAGGGGCCATGGCTGCTCTTTACGAGTTTTTGACGGCACAGTGATGTTGTCTGATTGAATCGCCTGTTAAATATTCCATCATGCTGATTGCCGGAAACTGGAAAATGCATTTGGACGCCCGAGGCGCGAATGAGCTTGCCCGAGGCGTCATGGATGCGACTGCGGATGCTGGACCCGTACAAGTGGCCGTGTGTCCTCCGTATGTTCATCTTGGTGCGCTCTCAAGCACGCTCAAGAACAGCCGGGTGCGACTGGGTGCTCAAAACATGCATTCTGCTGACAAGGGGCCGTTTACCGGCGAGATTTCGGCATCCATGCTGTTATCGGTAGGGTGCCATTACGTGATCTTGGGGCATTCTGAACGCCGGCAAAAATTTGGCGAGACCGATGCTTCCGTGAATGCGAAGGTCAAGCGCGCACTCCGTACCGGTCTCGTGCCGATCATTTGCGTGGGTGAGCATTTGCGGGAGCGCAGTGCAGGTGCCGAAAAGGAAGTGGTGGCGTCGCAAATCAAGTTTGCACTGGAGGACCTGAAACTGGTTGCGCCCAACGCTCTCGTCATTGCTTACGAGCCGGTCTGGGCCATTGGAACGGGCAAAACCGCCACGCCGGGCCAAGCACAGGAAATTCACGCGCTAATTCGGAGCCTGCTGGTCAGGCAGTTTGGCGGGGAAGTGGCGAGCGGCGTTCACATACTCTACGGTGGAAGCATGAATCCGGGCAATGCTCGCGAACTCTTGGTGCAGCCGGATGTGGATGGAGGACTCATTGGTGGCGCCAGTCTCAAGGCCGAAGACTTTGGCGCCATTGTAGAGATCGCACAGTCCGTGTCCAGGTAATCGAAGGGCATGACAAACGGCATGCTTAAGCGGGAAATCGCCGCTACAGATCCCACATTGGACATGGTGTTTTCCGGATTGCTATGCTCCGGCGTGCACCACGGTACCCATATGATCGTGAGTTGGAGTCCAGACATGCGACACCTGTGCCGGCAAGCCCCCCCTCTGAATCAGACAGTTGATCCGAACAATCTCGCCCCTTGCCTTGATAGGGCTCAACAGATAATTGCGATAGACTCCCCTCTTGGGTATTAACCACAATGGCCCACTGCTAGGAACCGTGCGGCCGTTCAAGGATTGGCGGCACACCGTTGCAAAACAGTGACAGTGGCATATCCCGGCTTCAATTAAAGGCGAGCATCCATTGGAAATCCTAACAAAGCAAGGGAAGATACTTGCGTCCCCGGTATTTGATTGACGTATGGTTCCAAAAATCCTGACACCCCTACGTGAACTCCTTTCGGAAGAGTACGTCCTTATTCAAGCGTGGAAGAAAACAGCTGCCCATCTCCGCAGAATCAGCTGGGTTACAGATACGCTGGCGATCGATCGCGCCATGGTAAACCAGCCGAAGTTTATTGCAGGTCTGAGAGATCGGTTAAGGGCTCCAGGTCCATGGAAAACTGACCCGCTACGATTGATACCTGCGCCTAAAGGCCAAGACTGGCACATCAACTCTGAAACGAGTCGCTGGGAGCCGAAGCCATCCGATGAGCCAACCGGGGTACGATTCAGACCGTTGGCCCATGTCAGCTTGGCGGATCAAGTTGTGTCTACGGCCATCTTGCTTTGCCTTGCCAATCGGGTCGAAACGCGGCAGGGTGATCCTCGCGTGTCGATTACCAAGGCGGATTCCAGAAAAAAGGTCGTTTCGTATGGAAACCGCCTGTTCTGTGACGAAGATTTGCAGGTCAGTGACGAAGAGCTGTTTGGGTCGTTGCCTGGGGTAACCCAGGGTGGCCGTGCTACTTCTCTTTTAGTCAAGCTCAGTGACGAGGGCGAGCTGTTTGGGTTGTGTCATCGCTGGGGCTCGGCCAAACTCTATCGGGCTTATTTCCAAGACTACCAGAATTTTCATAAGCGCCCCCAAGTCACGGCGTCGGAATTCGAGAACGAGGGCCAACAGATCTTTGCCGTTCATACTGATTTGAAGCAATTCTATGATCGAGTGCGGCCAAGCCTCTTGAAGAAGGCATTAGAAGAGATTCAGAAGCCCGAAGATGATCCTGAATTTTTTGCTTTCGCAAAGTCCGCACTCAATTGGGTTTGGGATCCGCGTGATAAAGACCAAGTCCAGTCATATGCCAATCAGGCAGGCATAGAAGATTTTTCCAGCGTGGCGTTGCCTCAGAATCTGGTCGCATCTGGATTCTTTGCCAATATGGTTATGCACCCCATCGATGCCAAGATGAAGGCGTCCATTGGAAAAAAACTGGATGGTGGCGTTCGCATACTCGATGCATGCCGCTATGTCGATGACTTTCGTATTACCGTTTCTGTTGATCAAAGCCGGGGCGAAGAGGAGGTAAAAGAAGTGGTGCACACGTGGTTGGATCAAGTGATTAAGGAAAAGGCATCGGCTTTGGAATTGTCCGAGGAGAAAACAAAGTGCATCCCCCTGAATGACGAGGAAAGGCCGTTCCTTCGCCAGAGCGCGCGAATGGAAAGGATTCAAGCCCAGGTATCAGGTGGAGTGGATGCATTGGGTGGCAGGGATATTCTGGACGCGTTGCAGGCCTTGGTGGATGGTCATGAGGCGGCGAGCAAACGAATCCACAAGAGAAGCAAGTTGCCGCTACCGATTCCGGACGTGAAGGAGGGGACGGTAGCACGGTTCGCCGCCGCACGTTATCGAAGGACGTTCAGATCCATTCGTCCCCTGCTGGATCCCGATACAGAACCCAGCCTTGACCCCGATTACAAATTGGTCCCAGGCTCCCGGACGAAGGTCCCTACCCAAGCGGAGCTGGATACGGATGCGCGGTTATACGCGACCGACTTGGTTGCACGCTGGATGAATGACCCGTCTCACGTAAAGCTGCTCCGAATTGGGCTTGACATTTGCCCCGATGAGAAAATCCTGTACGCGGTGTTGCGACTCCTCCATATGCACACCAAGGGTAAAGGAGAATGGACCGATGAGAAGCAGGTCGCCTGGTACTGCATGGCCGAGGTGCTCAGGGCGGGGGCTACGGAAACCGGCCTGGTCCCCGAGGATGAATGCCTGCCTGCCGGGGTGGAGTTGTCCGCTTATCGGGAAGTACTGGCAAAAGAAGCGGTGCGAATTATGGCTAGGCCCTCCGCCTCCACTCCCTGGTATGCACGCCAGCAGGCGCTGCTCTTCCTGGCTACGTTCGATGAGAATCTGGTGTCAACGGGACGCGCTGGACGAACTGAAGAGACGAAGCATTATTGGCGGCTGATTCGATTTCTGAGCGGGAAAGCCGGCAAATGGTCCGACGAGGAATTTGCAACGCTGGCAGTGCTGGCCCGGCATTCATATACGAATCCGGATAATGCGCTCCAGTTGGCAGACAAACATTTGAATAAGTCGCGCAGGCGAAAACTGGCCTCCCTGGATCCGTCGTTTGTGGTGGAGCTTATAGAAGACAAAGAACTTTCCTCCCGCCGGTCCGCACGAGTCCAGAAAGTGCTTTGGGGCAAGTCCGGGAAACCGAAAGGGAAGCTCAAGTCTTTGGCAGACTTGGTGCTCTACAGCTCAAACGAACCGCTCCGCAATGAGCTGTCCCTGCTAAGATTTGCCATGGCTTTTCTTAAAGCATGGCGCAAACTCGAGACCAAGCCTTCGGTGATAACGCCGGTGCAGGTCGTGATGAAATTGAGAGACCGTCATGGCGCGGCATCCATCAAGCACTTGGAAATACAGCCGGCTCGCGATGGAGTCGATGGGCTGATGTATGAGGTGCCCAGCTGGTGTGAGGCTTCCGAGCGCTGGCGGCTCCAGCTCGGGTACTTATTGCGATTTGTCTTGTCCGGGCAGCCAGACTTTACGAAGATAGTTTCAAGGCGGAACGGGAGAGGCCGGTCCACACATTATCGTCGGGCCCCGAGTCATTGGTATCAGCGACTGCACGGACTCCATAATGGCCGGACCTCCTTCGGGGGTGACTGGATCCCGATTACCGATTTTATGGAGGAGCTTTTGATGGGGCTACTCCAGTGGCCCGGGTGTCGACCAAGCGAGTGGCTGTCCAGCATTGAAGGCGGACTGGATGCAACGGTTGAGATACTATCGTCGGCTTGCCAGTTCCGTGAAAAGCATTTTTGGTGGGAAGGCGAACCTCCTTTTCTGCCTGTGAAGGCACGGCAGCTCAACCCCTCCTGCAGCAAAGGAAAGCTTCACGTCTGCGTTGCTCAGACCATGCTGCCTGCTCCGGGAGACTTTAACGCAGAAGATTTGGAACTAAACGGAGCACAAATTCGGAAAAGGCATCGCAGCCACTTGGCCTCGACGTTGGCTGTTATTCGGCAGATGCTTGTTTGGAGAGGCACGAACAAACGGGAAGAAGGTCACTTGGATTGGCTGATATTGCCGGAGCTCGCCGTTCATCCGAGAGACGTAAACACGCTATTGATTCCGTTTGCCCGGTCTCAAAAATGCATGATACTGGCCGGGTTGACCTATGAAACTCTACAACCAGGGAAGCCGGCCGTCAATGCTGCAATATGGATTGTGCCTGAACACTCAAAAGAGCACGGACTGCAAATCAAGACATTCCGGCAAGGCAAGGCGCATCTTTCACGTCGTGAATGGAAGTTCAACAACGGTGAAGATCGGCTCATGAAATTCCGTCCCTGCCAGTGGCTGTTGATTCGTCCTGCTCCGGAAGGCCGACGCAAGAAACCTTTGGTTCTTTCTGCTTCTGTAGGTTACGATGCAACCGATCTGATTCTGGGTGCAGACTTGCGGCACTATTCAAAAATACATGCTGTCTGTGCACTCAATGATGGCAGCCCGGATTCCACAAGTATTGCTGAAGTGCTGAAGCATACGCTGGAGCAACCGGTGATCGTCGCACACAACGGCCAGTCCGCTAAGAATTCTGCGCATTTGGGCATAGAAGAGATTCTGGGTCTAGAGTCTTCCAGTACCCGGGACCAAGTAAAAACCTCTGCGGTCTTCTTTAGCGATTATATGGTTTGAG
>JAAXGT010000093.1 GCA_012271205.1 Rhodothermales bacterium | reverse complement strand
CAACCGGCTCGCGATCGGACGGATCGTATACTCCCCCCGGATGGCCTCAACGGCCACACGAGACTGGAAGGCCGCCGTGTACGTACGTCTCTTCATAGCCTAAAAACTCCCTCATTTTCTGGGGCATCCTCTACCTTAAAGTATGGTCCAATTTTTGGGGAGCATTTCACAGGACTGGAATTGCCCCGTTGACCTCCATTTGGACCTGCTGACACCAATCCGGCTTCAGAAACACCATTGGCCAGAGCTCCTCGCAGGAGACCGTTCTAGCATGATGCGATAATGACGGATTCTGCAGTCATTTTGCTGACGCCCGAGGCTGTCCACGAATTTTCCACTGGATCGTAGCTTATTGGTTGCTCATACTGGCTTGAACTAACAATGCTGTGGTTCGACTGGATATTCGTGCAATACACATAACTCTTGGCATGTCTACCTCATTAGCAGACCACACAGCCGTCATCACAGGCGCCGGCTCCGGCATAGGACGTGCGTTGGCCACGCACTTGGCCCACACAGGATGTGCAGTCGTCATTAATGACATAAATACTTCCCGCTGTAACGATGTCGCCCGCACGCTCAGCAAACATGGACTGCGGGCTGCAGCATGCCCTGGTGACGCAAGCGATATCGCTGTAATTGGACAGATGATACAGGTCGCGTTGGAGCGGTTTGGGCGGCTGGACCTGGCTATTGCCAACGCAGGGCTAACTCCTTTCGAAGATTTTTTCGCCATTACGCCTGATACCTTCAGCCGTATCATGCAGGTAAACCTGCACGGCACTTTTTTCCTGGCACAGGCGGCTGCTGACGCCATGCAGACCTCTGGACGAGGCGGACGTATCCTGCTAATGTCTTCGGTTCTCGCTGAGCAACCCTATCCAGGGCTTGCGCCGTATTGCATGAGCAAAGCAGCGATAAGTATGCTAGCTCGAACTCTAGCACTTGAACTGGCTCCGTGGAACATCCACGTGAACGCTCTCGCACCGGGAGCCACTGTTACAGAACGCACGATTCAGGACGATGCCCGTTATTCCGAGCACTGGGCCATGATCACGCCTTCAGGACGGGCGGCTTCTGTGGATGAGATTGCCAGAATCGGTCTGTTTCTGGTCTCGCCGGAGGCCAGCCATATTCGGGGACAGACAATTGTAGTGGACGGCGGCTGGTCGAACAGCGGGCAATTCCCGGAAATGCTCAGATCACCGACTGAGATGGAATCCAAATCAATAATGGATCCCGAAGCGTAGCGTTACCGCCCGTCACCAAACTCCCTGTCGGGACGGCGAGATTCGAACTCGCGACCCCTTCAACCCCATTGAAGTGCGCTACCTGGCTGCGCTACGTCCCGATGGCCGCCCTTACGCCAGGCGCCTTGCGATGTTCTCCAGAAAGGAACGCAGCTGCACCAGCTTAGTCCGCGATTCATCCTGCCCAACCAGCGCCGTGCTGTCTCTGCACAATACCTGTTTCGCCCCTTCTAACGTATACTTGTGAACGCGAAGCAGTTCGTGGATATGCCGCACCACGGCGTAATCTTCGTGTGTGTAAACGCGCCGTCCGGCGCGATTCTTGCGGGGACTGAGCTGCTCAAACTCTGATTCCCAATACCGCAACACATGCGCCTCAACACCCAACATGTTGCAGACTTCTCCAATAGAGTAGTACAGCTTCTTGATATCTCCGGCCACCATGTGAGGCGAATTCCTTTTGGATAATAATACAAAAGAAACGCAGGCAAATCAGCCTCCCTTCGTCCCGGTACCCGTCACGCTCCGATTATGTCGAAATGACTGCCCGTGACCGGGTGCTTCACTACTTCAATACGCACCGGGAACGCATCCTTAACTTCCGGCAAATGCGTGATGATCAGAATCTTCTGAAAATCGTCCCGGATTGCATTGATAGCTTCTACGAGGCACTGTACACCCTGTTCATCCTGCGTGCCAAAGCCCTCATCAATCACGAGAGTCTGAACACGGACACCAGCCCGTGCTGCAAGTAGCTGCGCAAGCGCGACGCGCAGCGCAAAATTTACCCTGAAGGCCTCCCCTCCTGAATACGTTTCGTATGCGCGAAATTCACCCATTTCGTCGTTGATGCGAATGTCCAGCGTCTCAATAGTACCCCCCGATTTCTTGTCCCGCAGTGTGTCTATTCGGATCCGCATCTTACCGTCGGTCAGGCGCTCCAGCAGGTCGTTAGCCTGCTGCTCAACGTCAGGTATCGTACTCTCGATTATCAGCGAGGGTATTCCGTGCTTGCCAAACGCAGTCGCCAAGTGCTTGTACAGGACCTGGTCACCTTTTGCTGTCTTACTGGAAGCTTGCGCTTTTCCCAGCCGCCATTCGGCTTCAGCCAATTGCTGTAGTTTTTCGTCCACTTGGCCAAGTGAAACCTGAAGGGTTCCCAATTCCCTCTCCAAGCTCGACAGAGCCTCCCGCTCCTTGTCTAGCTCCGCTTCCAAGGGGCCCAGCTCTGACAATTCCCCTACGAGCACACTTTGCTGCGCACGTTTTTCCTTCAGCTCCATTTTCCCTCTGCGTAGCCGCTGATCGACATCGTCCAGTTGCGCGCGCCACACCTCACGATTTTGCAGGGCATTGTTCAAATTGGCCATCTCCTCTGACGCACCGGACAACTTACTTAGCGACTGTTTGACCGCGTGCAGCCGGGCTCCGTCGTAGCCCAGATTATCCATCTTCCGGCCCAACAAGTTTATCTTTGCCTTGAATGCACTCACTTCTCTCCCTGAGTCCAAAGCCTGTTGCAGCTGCTGCTGCTTTCTAAGGGATTGGCCAATCAGATTGGCCAGCGTCTCTTTCTTTTGGCTTTCGGCGTTGATTTTGGCCAGTTGTTCTTCAAGTAACTCCAGTGGAGCTGACTGCTTTAGTACCGATTCATACTCTGCTGCACCGAAGGGATGACTGGCACGCTGCGCCTTAAGCTGTGTTAGTCTCCTGCGCGATTCTGCCCCAAAGTCACGGGTCTCCAGCCGTTTGCGCAACGCTTTTGCTTCTTCATTCCATGTGGACACTTGCTGACGCCGCTCTTCAATATGCCGCATGCTCTCCTGCAAAGCCACCTGCTTCTGTGCCGCGGGTTTCATCTGCTCCAATTGATGACTAAGCTCTCGGAACCGACTCCGGAGAGAGTCCCTGCGCGACTCCACCCTATCCTGATCTTGCGCATCATTTGCTATGGCTTGCTCAAGCTTCTTGATTTTGGTGCGCAAGTCTCTGTCCACTTTAACCCGATGTTGTACAGTAAGTTGGCTACCGCAAGTAGGGCACAGTCCCATTTTGCTCTCTCGGAGATATATAACCTGCTGCTTGTGCTCCTTAAGCTCTTCACGTTGTGCCTCCAAACGTCCCTGGAGACGGCCACCCTCTTGCTTTGCTTGCATGCCACGTGTCCGAACCTCCTCCAACTTTGCCTCCAAACCAAGCCTGTTTGACAGCTTGGCCTTCAGTCTTGCAAGGCGCGATTTGACGACACCCTCGTCCTCTACCACCGAATTTTCCTTGCGACAGCGTTCCTCCAACGCATCAAGTTGTCCAACCAGCCATTGCCGTTCGTTTGCCAAGTCAAGGCTCACTTGCTGTATCTTTTTGTCAAGCGTAGCAGCCTGATCTTTAAGGACGCGCATCTTCCCTTCACGACGCCGGGCTTCCCGCGCATCCTTGATTTGTCCCAGTATACGGGGACGTTGCTGTTCCAACTGTTCGATGTTTTCCAGTGTTTTGCGGTCTGAATGCAATTGATATTTGGCTACTTGAATGCTCCTCTCAATTGTATTTGCGGCCTCCGTTAGCCGGTGCCACTGTTCGTCTCGCTGCTGCTCCAACCCGCGGTATAACTCTCCTTTTCGATCGAGATCGTCGCGTTCCTTTTCCAATGTGGTTTTTGTGTGGTGGTTATTCCGGATTTCGTCAGCGCGAGTGATCAGTGAATTCGCTTCCGACATGTTGTCCCGAAGTTGCTTCTGCTCTTCTTCGTCCTTCCGAATACGGGCCTCAATTTTTCCAATGTCACGCTTCAAGTCCTCGAGAACCTTGCCCTGCGCACGAAGAACCTCGATGCGTCCGAATAACTCCTGTTCCTGCTTTCGAACAAGTGTGATTTCCACATCTTTCTTTTCCTTTGCTCTGCGCAGCTTTTTCAGCTTTGCCTTCTGACGCGGCTTTTGCGTCAGTGATGCACTTAGCTGTTCGATTTCGGCCTCAGCCCGCACGATGCGATCAGTAGCATTCTTTTCTTGCTTCTGGGCCAGAGTGCGCAGAATGTCATAGCGACCCAGATTCAGGATGCGAGCCAGAATCTCCTTGCGCTCGCCAGCTGGACGACTCGTGAATTCATCGCTTCGACCCTGTAGCAAAAATGCTGAATTGATAAATGTATTATAATCCAGGCCTACGATGCCATTGATCGTCTGCTGGGTTTCATTAATACGAGACCCGGACAGCGGGCGGAATCGGCTATCGTCCGCCCCCCTGACGTGCAACTCAAGGGTTGTCGCGGCACCGTAGCTAACCTTGCCGAACGTGCGCAGAACGCGGTAGCGGCTACCTTCCACGTCAAACACATATTCGACGTGCATTTCTTTCTGTCCGATCCGCAGCAGATCCTTTGCGATACCCCCATGACCGGCAGCCTTGCGGGCTCTTCCCCACAATGCCCAGGTTATCGCGTCCAGAAGAGCCGATTTGCCCTGCCCGTTTGCTCCGGACAGGCACGCGACATGAAATTGGTTGAATTCAAGTACCGGCGGGGCCTCACCATAGCTCATGAAGTTCTTGAGGCGTAGCGTAACCGGCACCATAAGACGTGAATTCTATAAATATGCTGCCTCAGGGCTCAACCAGGAAACGGTCGCTCAGCTCCATTATGCCTGGAAACACCGAGACAGCCATTCCCCAAGCCCCAGGCAGGACATCAGATACAGGTTCATAGAATTTGGATGCAAAGCGGTTTTCGGTCGAAGGCACACCCATCGGCGCCAAAATATTAAACAATATGCTGAGCACGAGCACCGCGGAAAAGCCACCTAGTGCCCCGCCAAGCGCCCGATTAAACAAGTTAAGCTTTAGTGCGCCGATGACTGTCTGAAGCAAGCGTGTCAGAGCCAGCACACCAACCTGCACGCCCAAGAACACGACGGCAAAGCCGGTTATGGATGCAATTTGGACAGATATATCCAATCGCTGGATCAGTAGAGCCGCCACGTTCTCCATAAAGATAAAAGCCAGAATGAAGGCGCCAACGAGACCCGCAAGTCCGACGACTTGGCGAATCAGTCCAGTCTTCAGCCCGACCAGTATTCCCAGACCCACAACGACCAGAATAATAATGTCCACTATTTGCATGCTTTTCTCTTTTTGTCTGGGTACGGCCAAAAAACACTGCAAGTTACTGCTTAGCGAAGGATGAATCGGATGGCAAGAGTCCCAAGCCCAACCTGCATTACTCCGAGCGCTATACCCGCACGATCATCCAGCGCCGCCACACGTGGGCGCAAAGCAGGATCGCCAGTAGCCTGATACGTGTCGTTAATGCGGTCAGCCTTGAACTTGTAGTGCACCGTGACCGTGCCAGCTGCCACAGCCACGGCGCCCAACGCGACATCGATCCACCAGCGACGCCGAACCGGACGCAATGGTTGCCCCCCCCCTGCAGCCACATCAATGGGGGTGAGCACAAGCTCGTACCGATTCCAGATCTCTTCTCTTGGTTCGACTTCCTCCGGAGCATAGCCCTCGAGCTCAAGTACAAACAATCCGCTGATTTGCGCCCCGTGCGTGTACAACAGCGGGGTTGTCCCGACATATGTTCTTCCCGCGCTATTCTGTAACCAAGCAGCAGCTCCGAATGGCTGGGTCTCGATTCGGTGGTAAAATGGAAAATTCATCGTGAGATACACCGTGTCACCGGGAGCGGCATTCAGCGACGTAATAACCGGCAAGACCGACCATGTACGCTCTCTTGGAGCAGTCAGGCGAATTCTCCGGGTGGCTGCCCGTACGCGGTACGGTGCCAGCCGGGCCGGGCCCAGTTGGATTTCGTCCGCATACGCTACGGCCTCAGGATAATTTGTCTCAATGTGTACCAGCACACCGTTCTGTGCGCGTACACGCCCGCTGCTCAGCAACATTACCAGTACAGCGACAAGCAAGCACCGGCTAAAGCGTAGCTGATTCGGGTTTCTTTGGTCCGAGTTTAACCACATATCGCGGCTCTGTAAGCACAATTAACCCTTGCGACTCCAGTGCAATCGCGGACTTGATCCGGCCTCGCAACTCAATCTCTTGAATCATATGTCCGTCCTCGCGACGCGCCACGTACAGCACACCACCCATGCTGCCAAAATAGACCAGTCTTGATGTCAAGAGTGGCTTGGCCACCAAGGCATCCGGGGTTTCAATCGACCACATGAGTAATCCCGTAGTGGCATTCCAGGCACGAAGGCGTCCGTCCGATGCACCGGCAATAACCTGCGATGCCTCTGCAGCAGGTGGAGCAATACGTACCGTGGTATCTCTCAACGCTGCCTCCCACAAAACCGAGCCAGATCTTAGATCTAGTGCGTACAGGCGTCCCCGAGTCGTAGGTACAAACAGGCGCCCATTATCTACTACAGGCGTCGCATAGACCGGCGCAAAGAGCTGCGCTTGCCACACCAGCATTCCACCATCCGAATCCAGCGCCGTTACGCCACCTCCATCATCAGCCACCAACAATAGATCCTCGTGTAACACGGGACGTGCATGAGCCGTGCGATCGACTGGTATAGTCGATTCCCATACGAGTTGTCCGCTGGATCCCCTATAGCGCTGTACCTGTCCATCCAGGTTAATGGTGATCACGTCTTCACCTATTGCCACCAGACCAGTCTGGATCGGGGCGCCTCGCACCCGCCACAGGAATTTCGACTGCTTCATATCAAAGGCCGCCAATGCCCTGCGTCCCCACGCCAAGGGTACAACCAAGATATTGTTCAGCACTACGGGCCTGCCATTGACGGCCTCTCCGAACCGCTTGACACCCGCACGCTTACCAGTCTGCGCATCAATGACATGCACTTCCCCTTGCCGTGTACTCACTAGTACGTGCCCGTCAAACAAGAGCACCGCATCCGGGCCAAACCCGGCCCGCGCGTTGTACGTCCAGACTATGTCCAGAGGCGACCCAACGTCATCTGCAGGCACGTCGGACGGGGTCAGTTCCAAGGCCAGTCCGGTGCATCCAGACCATCCGAGAAGCAAGGCGACGAACAGTTTAGAAATCAAATCCAAAGAAAAACTGGCGAAACAGGTTGGGCTCGCGACGCTGGAAGCTGTCGCGGAACCGGTAGCCAAAATCATACCGCAACACAAAGCCTCCAAACAGGTTCAGCCTCAACCCGAACCCGGCACTGCCCAGCGTTTCAGCGGTGAAGATCTGCCCGATGCGCTCATGGTATCTGTCGTTCCATGTGTGAGCAGCATCAAAAAATAAGGCGCCCCGCAGGTTAACGATCCCCAGTATAACCAAGGGTGGCACATATACTGACGGATGTTCAATCAGCGGAAACCGCAGTTCGTGGGACGTAAACCAGGCCTTTTTACCACGGACGTCAAAGAGCGGATAGCCCCGCAAATCCCAGCTGCCACCCATAAACCACAAGCGTGCCTCGCGTCCGTGATTGGCACGCGCAAGCAGGCGTGAAGCAAATGTCACGTGCCTTGACAGTCGGAGATAGTGGCGCAGGTCCACCTCAAACGTAACATAGTTGACGTTGGAGTATAGCACATCGGAGGTGTAGGCCGCGGTGAGCTTGCCACGCCAGCCATCCACCGGTCCATTCATAGAGAACAAAGCGTTGTCGTGTACAAGACTTACCGCATTCGAAAGCAAAAGCGCCTGCCGGTCAATTCGGCGCTCTGGAATCTGCTTGTCATCCCAGGCCAATGATGTGCTGACCTCAACACGCCGGAACATCGAAATGGGGTAGCTGACAGCACCAAACCCACCGTAGATCTCCTCCCAGAATCGTGGAAATTCCGTAGGTGCGTCCGGATCTGTGAGGTCATATCGCAATCCGCCGTAACGATATATTCCGTAGCCAATATTGGCGCGGCGATTCAAATGTACCCGGGACAGATTCACGTTCAAGCTACGCAGGAATTCACCACTGTACTGACTGGTGTTATACATGGTCACAAACAGGCGGTCATTCCCCATCAAATCTGAAAAGGCGACTACAGCCCCCCCACTTGTACCCCACACCGCATTGTTGGAAATCTGTCCTTGGGCGATGTCCAGTCCGTACCGGCGTTTGTATTGAAGTCGATCCAGGCTGGTAGAGGCGGGGATACGATCAAACGACCAAGGTGCATCGCCCGCCTGAGCCAAACTTACCGGCTCGGCACCACGGGGCGCCCGCATGAGGGAATCGGCTTGGGCCAAGGTGCGAATCGTAAACCGGTAATTTTCAAAACTGGAGAATATAATCCGGCCATCTTCGGTCCACAGAGGATCGAATGCTGCCGTCGTAAGCTCGGTCAGCCGACGCTGCCAGCGTGTGCTCGCACCGGGCACGGCGTGGCGATACGTGCCCATGCTGTCCCCGACTGCGACGTTCGCCGGCATAGACGGACCTGCATCAACGACGTATATATCCTGTCCACCATAACGTCCGTCGGCATCGCGGTGCGCACGTGTGTACACGAGGAATTGGCCATCCGGACTCCAGCGCGGAGAAAAATCGTGCTGCTTGCCAAAGGTCAGATAATCTATGGCTCCGCTGGAGAGATCATACGTGAACAGGTTGTATGCATCGTCATCGCCCTCGGAAGTTCGATCGGACGAGAATGCCAGAAAGCGTCCGTCTGGACTCCACGCCGGATCCCGTTCGTCGTAGCTGTCATTGGTGAGTCGCTGCAGCTGATCTGCCTTCAGGTCGTACACGTACAGATCGATAAAGCCACTCAGGTCTATCGAAACAAACGCGATTTTACGGCCGTCCGGACTCCATGTCGGCGAGTAGATGGCCACCTGATTCTTGAATGCGAATACCGGCCCCAGCTTCTCTGCCTCCAATTCGTACGTGTGAATGACATCTGCCTCACCACTTTTGGTCACAAATGCCAGTCTGCCATCACGGGACACACTCAGGCGGCTGTCCAGAAGATGGAACGATTCGAATTGATCGTTGCGTTCACCGCGCACTAGGATTTCCGGCTTTCCTGTCGGCTGGTATAGCGAATCGACATTCACGTAAAACACGTTACTGTAGCCATCGTGATTGCCGGTGAAGTAAACCTGCCTTCGTCCGTTCTTCCTGCGATAATAGACGGGTTTGGAATTGAACCCCCGCACCGAGAGCCCGTCCGTCATAAGCGTCGGAATCTGCGCATCTTCCAGTCTCGGATAATAGGTTTTGCGGAGCCAGTCAATCCAGCGATCATTGATGACCTGAAAATCCTCTCGCAGGGTCAGGGTCATGACCTCACGAAAATCCCGGTCAATCCAAGCGTTCTCCATGAGCTGCAGGAGCTTCTCTTCGCCATAGGTTTCGGCAATGAACTGGCAAATTGCCTCCCCCTCCTTGTACATTATGTAGGTGCCATTGACCCGGTAAATGTTTTCCAGCGGCACCAGGTAATTGGCAAATATGGCATCCCGCATGATCATTTCATGCTGGTAGTCTCGCGGACCCGACCAGTACTCTGCCAAGCCTTCCGTGAACCAGAGCGGCAAGAAGCGATCAGGCGGGATGCGATAATCCCGCAGGACACGCGTAACCTTGTTCAGGGTGAATACATGGACGATTTCATGGCGTATCACACGCCGGAACCGGTGCAAATTGCCATTGGCCGGTATGACCACCCGTCCTTTTAAGAACTCGAAAAATCCCCCTACGCCATCGGGGATAAAGCTGTCGGTGATGTTGGTCTGCTTGAAATGCAGATGGGAGGAGTAAAAGACAAGAGGGACGCGGCGCGTAAGCGAAAAATTGAATCGGTTTTCCAGTTCGGCATAGGCTTCCTCTGCAAACGCCGCCCCATGTTCGGCCAGCGTCTGCATCTCCGGATAAAAGTAGACATCAAAGTGCTCGGTCTTGAGCACTCGCCAATCAAAGTTTTCGTACTGGATCTTGTTGCGCCCGAAATACCAGCTGTACTGCGCTGCGGCCGGCAACGCATAAAAGGCCAGACACAGCACAAGAACCAGAGCAAAACGCATAAAACCTGACTGGCTTTTATCCCGCAACGCCACGCAAACGGCACCGTTCCGCAAAAGGCCCAATCAGCCGTCCGCTAGCGCCTTCTTGAGCTTGGCAATCAAACCTACCGGCGAGGGGTCTACTTCATTCAGAATGGCCAGGTACAAGCTGACCCAGTCGCTGACATACATCAGTGAAAGCAGGCGGGCCAAACGACTTTTGCCCGTGCTATGAACCACGTGCCAACTGCCTGCATGTGGGGCCAAAAGTGATTGTGTCACATCCAGGCGGTGCTGCGTGCGTGGATGATCTTCCCTGTCACGCAACGTGACAACTGCCAGATTCTTGAGTTCTGCACCAAAACGTGACCACCCCATGATTTCGTTATGGTTCATCTCGGGGAGCAGGTTGCCGACTGCGAAAGTCTTGGCATTTTCGTGCAATTGGTTACGCCATCGCACATTCGCCGCTTCGAGCTGTTCACTGCTGTAAATAACCGGAGTGCGTCCATGCATAGCGTATGCCATGGCCACGGCCAAGTTGGCTGGCGCGCCCGGATCGCACAATTCTTCCGCCTGGGCCCGGACAATCGCTGACGCTTCCGCCCAGTCACTTTCCTGCACGTTTGTCAAGTCCAGCCGTTCGCACACGGTCACCAGTGCCGCAAGTGAGAATGCCAAAGCAGCCCTAGGTTGCAACCCGCTTGGCAGTGGTACCAGATCCAGGTCCTGTGCGCTGGCCCGGTCTCCCATGGCCCCGCCGGTAGTGACAGTCAGTACGCGCGCGCCCCGCTCCAACGCCTGATCCAAGACCGCAAGAGTTTCTTCTGTATTGCCAGAGTAGCTTGAGGCGATTACCGCTGTATTTTCCCCGACCCAAGATGGCAGGGAGTAGCTGCGGGCTACGGCCACCGGAATTTGGGCATGGTCTGACGCCAGCATACGCAAAACATCTCCGCCTAGGGCACTCCCACCCATGCCGCAGACAACAAGTCCGGTCACGTCCGTGCCGGGCCACTGGGCAAGCCGGGCCTGTCGCGCAAGCGCGCGTCCCTGCTTCAGCTGATCAGCGAAGCCGAGCACGGCCTCGTACATATTGGCGACATCAAAGCGCTGCAGATCGGAAAGCGTCATCAGAAGATTGTTGGAGTATGGAGTGCATAAGTGGCGGCAAACTCGTCCAGGAGACCGCTGATCGCCTGGGCACTGCTGGCATTTAACGCGCTTTCAGCCAATATCTGAGTATTCTTCACAGACACATTCCGAATCACGCGGCGCACCTCCGGCAGCGACGCGGGCATTATACTTAGTTCCCGGAAACCCAGCCCCAAAATTAGGGGTGCCGCACGTACTTGCCCTGCGAGTTCTCCGCAAAGACTGACCGGAATCTGATGTTTCACTCCCGCCTGCACCGTCCGCTGTAGCATGGCAATGTTCCGTGCTGGGGATGATAGGTTGTTTGCCGTTACATGATCTTGCGAGCCTGATCATGGAGGAGGGAGTCTGCGCCTAGGCGACGGTGGATCCATCTCATGTACGCCTGCGGGGCCCAACGGCCGTAAGGCGG
>JAAXGT010000164.1 GCA_012271205.1 Rhodothermales bacterium | reverse complement strand
GGTTATGCCACCCCGGCCACTTATGAGGTGGAGGGGCGCCAGTTCGTAGTCATTGCGGCTGGCGGTGGCAAAATGGGCACCAAGTCAGGCGATGCTTACGTGGCGTATGTTCTTCCTGAGTGAATCGGTTGCCCAATAACAAATTCCTGCGGCCCCAGCGTCCAGTTTTGCGGATGCTACCCGACTAAAGGAGAATTTTGATGGGCGACCAAGCGTACCTTGCCACCCTTTTTCCAGCTACGCTTTCCTTGCCTCTCACTCAATCAGCTTGTTTCCTCACATTACTCTTCCGGTACAGCCACACACTGGCCACTGACTACAGCACACTCACAGTGGCTTTGGCAGCTAATTCTAGTCGAAAGGCACCTGGTGGCGCTTGGGATCGTAAGCGTAATCACTTGTTCCCTGCACGCCATACTTCAGCCCCAATTTCGGCACACGGTCCTCCATGAGTGCCCTGAAGCTCGTATAGCCGAACCAATCCTTGTTCTTAAACTTTGCCCGAATTAGTTCAGCTAATTTGGCTCCTCGAACGGGCTCAGATGACTCTTTGAGAGTCTCCCCAATAATGCGATCAACCTCATCAATCGGGACGGACTCCGACACCCTTCCATTCAAATTCGACTGTTCGGCCACGGCCATAGCAGAATTCTCGTCGTAGGATCTGGTACTCTCTCGATCTGCAGCATCTTTCGCCTGAATCGGCTCTGCATCCCTTAGCAGTACGTCTACCAGCTGATCACCTCCAATCACTTCGTCCGCCAGCGCACTGTATGCTTGCGCCGTGTGACTGGCCGTGATGATCACAATACGGCGTCCATGCTGACGCAGCCGGAATAGTACCGGCGTGAAGTCCGCATCACCCGAGAGAATGATAAATTCTCCAAACGGCGGGTCCTGCTGCGTAAGTGCATCCGTGATTTCCAATGCCATGCGAATATCCGCAGAGCTCTTGTTTTGAAGGGTCAACGACGGACAATCCACGACCTCACAGCCCGCATGCATGAAGGGCTTGCGATATTTCCAGAAAGGGTTCGGGTTGAGGTATACCTTGCGAAGCACAATGCGTCGAGCTCCTGATTCCACTTCGGAAGATGGAGACGGACTGCTCCGTCTCAACCAACTCAGCCACGAAGCCGCAGGTCGCTTTTTGCTGCTGCTATCATAGATTTCATCGAATTTTCGCTCCAAGCGGTCGTGGATGTGTTTAATGAGGTGCCGATGGACAATTGGGGGACTTTCATCGAATTCATAGGTTCGCTTCAAGTGGTCGAGCCATACTGCCGGATTATTTGCAAACTGCTCCGCAACTTCCAAGCCGTGCTTATTCTTAAGATTGATGTAGGTGTTGTCAAAATCCACGAATAGTGCTGAGAGAATGGGCATTCGCATTGGTCTGGTAAGATGTGGGCTGGTATTCGAGCCAGTGGGGCAAACACGCCCCCAACTATCCAAATGGCAGAGTTCCACGAGTAATTGTCCGAACCCATAGCTATAGCTGCCCGAATTGTACGCTCGGACAGCTGTGGTCAGTCCAGACAACCCTCACGCTACATCTTCCGATGCATCGTAGTCCGCTACGCGGTCATTAAAAAGCGCCACGAAGAAGAGGGAGAAGATCAATGTTGCTCCGGCGAACAGCAACCAGAACAGGCGCCAACCTTCCAGCTCCAGCATTCCGTTAATTCCATATTTGTTAACAAAAAGGCCAGAAAGCTGGGTCCCCAAAAAGAAGCCCACCCCTTGGGTCAAGAGCACCAACAGCCCTTGCACCTGACCGCGAATATCTGGTGCAGTCTTCTTATCTATATAGATCTGACCCGTCACAAAGAAAAAGTCGTAGCAGATACCGTGGATTACAATCCCAAGCATGATGATCCACCATGCGCCATTCATCGTGGCCCCGGCAAAAAGCGTGAATCGGGCTACCCAAGCCAGCATACCCAGAAGAAGCATCCATTTTACTCCGAGCCGCCGGAAAAAGAACGGGATCATGAGCATGAAGATGATCTCGCTCAACTGCCCGAATGACATTTCAAAGCTTGGATTCTGGAACCACGAGCCCCCCGCATGAAACACCTCGTGAACCTTTGTGAAATAGCGGGGGGCGTACGGGAAATAAGTTCCAAAGGCGATGAAGATGAGCATGGCGGCAGCCAGAAATACCACAAATGATTTGCTCTTCAACGCCCGGAAGGCATCAATTCCGAGGATCTGCCTGACTGAAGTCCGCTGTCCGGCCGAGGGCGGTGGCGTGTGCGGCAACGTAAAGCTGTACAGGCCCAAAAAGAGTGCAGCTCCACCCCCGATATACAGCGGTACCGGCGTAGCATCCATGCGCAGCACATACCCCATGAAAAGGCCTATGGCCGCCCAGCCGATCGTGCCAAAAACGCGCACCACCGGAAACTCCTTTTCTTGGTCCTTCAGGTGGTGAAACGCAAGCGAAGCAGTAAGCCCCAATGTGGGGAAGTAGCACAAGGCATGCAGAGCCAATAGCGGCAGAAACAGATCGGATTGCGCAAACGTCGGCATTAGGCACATAGCTAATCCCGCCACCAGATTGAGCACCCCCAAAAGCTTTTCCGAATCAAAGAACCGGTCTGCCACCATGCCCAGGAAGAAGGGTGCGATGATGCAGGCTAAAGGACCCAGCGCATATGCCAAATTGATCCAGTCTCCCTTGCCAATGACTCCCATATAGTTACCCAGCGTTGGTGCCCAGGCTCCCCAAATGAGATACTGGACAAACATCATGAGACTAAGCCGCGAGATTCGCTTGACTGATTCTACGTTCATACCCTATACCGATCTTATGGTCAAAAGAAAGCGCCGTGCGGCGCTTTTTCAGCCGCACGGCGCTTAATCTAACTGCTACACACCCTGTGCGCAATTCATTGGCCTAACTTGTGCAAAATACTGCTGCCCAACTTCTTCAGCTTTAAATGATCTGCGCCGTCACTCGCCGTTGCTGCGTCTTCGATTTCATCAAGCAGGTCCATTAGACGCATGATCATGGCATCGCCACTCATGCCCTCTGCCTCATCCAAGCCTTGCCGTAATACCTCAATCTGCTCCCCTGACAGACCTTGGCCCCGCTCCAATTGATCCAAATACGCCCGTGCCAAAGCAAAACTCGGCGGCCACTCATACGTGGGCTGGCCCTGAGCATTGAGGTAGTCCAAGCGTACCGTCTTGGAGGCTGCAATTTCGTTTTCGGTCAAATGGTCGCTAGGCACCAGCTCAAAGATGTCCAGCCCGCGCGCAATTTCACTGCTTACAATGAGCCCGTTATACCAGTACACTGACCAGCTGCCACCCATTTGCATGCGTTCGGGAGACACGGGACCGCGATCGTGGTACGCAATTTCAACTACGTTCGATGGATCCGTCCAGTCAGTTACTGAAATGCCACCTTGGTACCAGGCCTGTACAAATATGTCCCTGCCCGGTATTGGAATGAGTGATCCGTTGTGCGCCACACAGTTTTCCTCATTGGTTTGGGGCACAGGAAGCTTGAAGTAGCTTTTGAAATTCATCTTCAGGTCGCGGTCGATCGTGAAGTAGGCGTTGGCGCCCCACTCCATTGGATCAGACTCACGGCACTTGGGCTGACCGCCACCACCCCATTCATCCGTAAACAGGATCTTCGATCCGTCATTGTTGAACGTCGCAGAATGCCAGTACGAAAAATTGCTGTCGGCCACCGCATCGATCCGGATCGGATTGGCCGGATCTGAAATGTCCAAGAGCAGTCCGTATCCTTCACATGCTCCACCAGCCAGACCAATTTCAGGATAGAGTGTGATGTCATGGCACTGGTCTGGCCCCCGCTGCTCGACCTCATCATCGGCTGGCGGCGGACCAAAGCGCTCGGCCAGCATTCCAGGCAGTGCCTCGCGAAAAGCCGTGGTGTCATCCGCAGTAGGCTCTTCTATCTCTTCGGCCTCGAAATACTCTGCAATTATCGGCTCCACATACCGATCGGGGAGTAATATCTCCCGTCCGAAAAGCGTCACCACAAAGGCACCGCGCGCCTTGGCCTCAGCGAGCTCCTGTCGTTCAGCCTGGGTCGGCCCGTGCTGGGGCGGTTCGGCAAGATCCTCGAAAATTCGGGGGGAACTCACTATGGCCGCCTGGGTCGGATCCGCAAGTGGTACCTTTATGACTTCGATCCGGAATAATGCACTCTCCGGATCCTCATCCGGGGACATAGCGCTGCATCCCGGCAGTTCTTCGGCGGGACGTACAGGTGCAGACCCCGAAACGTATATATACACGTTCTCGTCATCTTTGGGATCTTTCAACACCGAGTGCGTATGGGAGCCGCGACAGGTCTGGACGTTGTGGACGTAGACCGGATTCTTGATGTCAGTAATATCGAAGATCCGGATGCCACGAAGTCGATGAGCACTCACTCGCTCTTCTATCCCCTCAGTACCGCAATCCAAGCGTCCGCCAAATCCTTCGCCTGAAACAAAGAGCAGGTTTTCGTAAACCGATACATCGCTCTGGGACGCGGGACAGACGTATTCCACCTCCAGCGAAGGAGAGGCTGGATCCGTGATATCCCACACCATGATGCCATTGTAGTTACCTTGGATGACATAGTTGTCCTTAAAGGCAAGGTCGCTGTTGGTTACACCCACGAACGACTCCGATGGCCTTTCATTTGCCACCTTGCGCAAGTTCCAGATAGCCTCCTCAGCATCAAACAGACCGGCGCCGAGCCCGATTCGGGGATCATCCATGACCATCTCCTGGGATGGGCGGTCTTGTGCTGAAACCAAGGGTGCGGCTGCAATCAGCAGCACCGCAACTAATACACGACCAAGTTGCATAGCAGTACCTCGAGATAGGTTTGTTATCGTCAAAAGGAATGTGCTGCCGAACTAATTTGCATCCGGCAGCTGTGCAAGCATCTGCTCCATACGGGCAATTTCGGTTACCTGATCCACATGGATATCGGTGGCGATTTTGTAGGTGTCATCACCCGTAACGGCCCCGTCAATGGCAAGCAAATCGCGCACCATGGTAACGGCCCCCATATGGTGTTTAATCATATACATTAAGAACAAGCGGTCAAACCCCACTCCCCTAGCCAGTTCCAACTCTTTCATCTCATCTTGCGTGAGCATCCCCGGCATATGCATAGCATGATGGCCACCACCATGGATTATCAGTGTATTGCCTTGGATTTCGACTTCGGTCACCGTCTGGCCACGGTCCCGGAGCCAGCGCTGCATGGTATTAATCTCGTCGTTCTGGGCATTAATAATGCGGGCCGCCAGTATCTGTACCGACGCGCTTGCACCATTCTTGGGAGCAAAGCCCGACATGACCAAAGCCTGTGCGTGGTGGCCGATCATCCCACTCATGAAATCCACGTCCGCCTGCGAAAACTTGGCCCGTGCACTGTCCTGCCGAGCCCAGTACAACTCTTCCAGCGAGGTCGTATCGTCCGCCTGTGCCCAAGAAACCTGTGGCAGGATTGACACGCAAAGCACAAATAATAACAGCGTTATCTTTCGCACTTGGAGCTGCATATTCATATGCGTACTGGTAGCAGGTAAAGCAACTAAAGATACCGCCTCAATATGGCCATTCGCAAAACTCGTTTAAAAGGATGCACCCAATTGCAGACGAACCGTATGAACACTTGGTGCGTCTTCCGGGCTACGCCCGGTATAGGCCAGTGTAGCCCGTATTACACGACTCAGTTGCATCCACGCGTTGAGGCGCCACATTAGGGACGTGCCCTCACCTCGCCCGTCGGTTAGTTCAAACTGGACTAGCCCTGTGGCACGCTCGCCCGCCCGCAACTGCACGTCAGCTAATTCGAAGCTGCCGGTAATGTTCAATCGACCGGCTTGGCTGTAGCGTACCTCCAGAGGCACTTTCCAAAGCACGGCCGTCCCGTGTGTCTCAGAATTCTTGCGCGCCCAGGCAGCACTGAGTGTATAGCTTATCCGGGAATTCGGGTAAAAACTGACCTCCGGCAATAACTCGGTGGTTTGAATATCATAGGTCCTCGACGCAAATGACTCGCTGTTTGTCATCTTGCGATGACGTGTTGCCCCCATATGCAATCCCCAGCCGGAGACAGGAGCCCAGCGCGTTTGCATCCGCCAGGTGTCTGCCGCACTGGATTCGTTCCCAGCAGCGAGCTCGTGTTGGGCGCGAAACCTTCGCCAAGACCCATCCAGTCCATAGTGCCGGTTACCCTTAAAAAGCCATATATCCTGCCCCAAGTTCAAAATCCCTTTCAGTGTGTGTTCCGAACTGCGAAAATGCCTGAATCGCATGAAGTATATGTCTGCCAACTCTGGCGTACGGCTTTTTTCTTGTACGTGCAGACTCGTGCGTGCGGCCAGATGGCGCAAATATCGTCGCCACCCTCCAGCTACGGAGCGCCAGCGTCGACCAAAATCCATCATAATGCTGAAGCGCGCCTGGAGTCCGATTACTGACTGCAGCGAATCCGACGGTATTAGTGTACGTGCATAAGTGCCCTCATCCTGGGTGGTTTCCGGAATGAACTCGTCCAGCTCGATGAGGCCATTCTCATTGGCATCTACCCAGACATACTCACCCAACTCCGGACCGGTGCGCAAATAGATTTCTTGGAGTACAGGCGTACGCTCCGACAGTGCTTCATAGAACCAGCTTGCCTGCAGCGCACGTTGCCAAGGGTGCGCACGTCCGGTCCATCGCAATACAGCCGAGTTTTGGTCAGTCCATCCACGTGTTGTCCGAAAGTAATCTGTATACCTGCGGCTACGCCATCCGATACGACCATCGGTGAACCAAATGCGAGATGTGCGCACATCAAAGTGTACACCGAGCGTATATGCGCGACTGCCGGGCCGGAAGACTCCCTGGTCCCAGTAGTCCCGTGTTCGTGAATCCAGCCGGGCCCCCAACTCCCCCCAGCGGCTCCGCCAAGTCATCTCGGGCCCAATTTCCAGCTTATGGCTGGAAGTCGCTATTAGGCTGTCTGCCTCTCGCTGGCTCTTGCGACCGTAGTTCAGGTTTACTGCTGGTACCAACCGCCCCCCTAGCAAAGGCTGCTCAGATCGGCCAGTCTGCCGTACCCAGCGGCCGGTATACGGCAACTCTTCAGTCCTGATCGTAATGATTTTGTACATGACACGTGGAATGTGCTTCTCGTCCAGATGGCCGCTAAGCACTTGATGTGCACCGGCAAATTTGTCGCCCTGACGAATGCGTCCAAATGTACCCTGCACGCCCGAGCCGTCGGTCATTTGCCAGATCACTTCTGCTTCATCAATCAACTCGCGCCCATCCTGAATCGTGGATCGCGAAACAGGCAGATTCCACTCCCGGTGGAATTCCACGGGCTTCACGCGATCAAACGTCGCAAAGTCCTGCTGTATCAGCCGGCGCGAGACATCCATACTGGCTGTTCCCAGACCTGCAGGCAGTTCACGGAGCCTTACGCCGGCAGTGTAAGCCTGCGCTACATTATCCTCGGCATCCAGCTTGGAAAACCGATTGCGATCAGACAGCGACTGAGCCCATTCGCCGTAAAGCTCGATGTACTTGACCGGAACAATACTGCCTCTAAAATCCACCATACGCTGCTGCACCGGCTGCGGCAGAATGCGCACGGGCGCATATTCGCCCTGATTCGGCCCATGATAGACGTAGGCTATGCCGTTTGTCATCCGGCCCTGTCTCACATAGTCACCCGCGCCCTGCCCTACATGTGTGAATTGAACGCGATAGACCGGCCCAGTGGGTACGTGATCCACCGGCACATACAACTCCTGCACGGTGCCCGCAATCACCGTGTCTTGCCTTATGTACTGCACGTAAGGTGCTTCCGGATCAAACGCTACCTGGGTGGCACCGCTTTTCTGCGCCACATCATCCCCCAGCATTTCCAGCAAAACCTGATCCTCTGCTGTCAAGCCAAACTCTTGATCAAACGCACGCCCATCTGCTTCGCGCAGGAAAGACGCACCCAACCGGACCCGAGGGGGGCCGCTGGCCCGCTGACCCAGAACTACCTCGGTATCGGAAGCTACGAGCGTTCTCGTAAACTCTGTGGTTCGGTACTGGAATTCTACCGCGACACGATAGTGATCCCGCATCAGGTGATTAGACGTAAATGTCACCTCACCTGTAGCGTAATCGATAATGTAATCCTGAGTGTCACCACGCGTTAGTAAGTTGCCGTCGAGATACACGGATTCAGAGCCCGGAATCACGAAGATAAAGCGCTCATTAGCAGTTCCTTCCAAGCGATACGGACCCTGAACACCATCTACGATATCGATGTCCTGTGTTCGAAAAATACCGCGTGCTGTCGCCCCTATGGCACGTGTGCGGAAGTTGGCTCCTGCAAATGGAGCTGAAGCCGATACCCCCACGCCTTGCACCTTGCGACCGAAACGGGCAAATGTGCTCTCTTCAAGCTTTACTTCAAAATCTCCGAGTTCAACTTGGCCGTTGGGTGCATCAATTGAAATGTAAACCCGGTCAAGCTCACTTAGACGCTGGGTCGTGCCTTCCGGCAAAATGGGCACACTCTCGTCTGTCAGCATCGCTTGCACCCTAACGCCCTCCGCGACTTCGCCGTGCATTTGGAGGCGAAGGCCAGATTCTATTATGGCATCACGGTTATTGCCGGCCAGTATACCCCGGGTAATCGACCCTGACCGCTGGAGCTGCACAGGTGTTCGGACTGGAAGCTCTGAAATGCTTTGGACTGGGGCAACAGCCGAGTCTCCGCTCGCACCAGATGGCCGCACCAAGACGCGCGTATAGGTGTCTCGTAGGCCCAAATTCCACGTTTTATACTCAACGAGAGCCGTGTCCACCGGTGTAATAGTCGGAATCCACAATCGACCAAACCGGTAGTCAATTCGATAGCCGGATGAATCCAATGTTACGTTGCCAATCGTGACCTCTTCCGAACCCGGAATCACAAATGGGCGAAGCACGAACGGTTGACTTCCGGAAAGCGTATCGGTGTACACACCAGGTATTTGTCCGGATGCTTCGCCCGCCCAAACATGAACAAGGATCAGAAAGACTCCTAAAATCCAAGGATTCCGGCATAGTAATCGCCCGGATGGAGCGGTACTTCGATCCATTCCATGACCCTGCCTACACACCAAAACTTACTTCATCAGCCAATTCATTCGTGTCGTCCGGGCGAATCTCTACACCACTTTGCTTCAACAAGTGACCACAACTGTCAATGCCGGCAGCAAGCCCATCTGCGAGTCTGCCGGCCTTGATTCCGTCGCGAATAAGCCGAACGACATCGGCCCAATCTTCTTGCGATACACGTGAATTGATACCGCTATCTCCAACTACCTCAATGCGGTGCTCCAGTAAGGATACAAACAACAGTATCCCTGTGCGATCCCGGGTCGCAAACACCTCTTTCTCCACAAATGCCTCAATCGCGCGTTGATGTACACTTCTTGTCAAAAGCGCGTCGCCTGCAAACCGGCGCCGAAATACAGGAACAGCTTGTACAAAAAGCGCACCAACAGCAGCAGCCAAAAGTGTGATAACTACGGGCATATAACCACTCAGCCATAACGGAACACTCCAACCCGAAAGCCATCTGGCCAACAATACCAAGGCGCTGGCGATTAGTGCAAACAGACCTGCACCTCGCCAAAGAGCGACTTCATAGTTTGCGCTCTTGGCTACAATGTACGGGACAATTTCACCGGACGTACGCTGCTCGGCCGTGGCCACTGCAGCCGCAATACGTGTGCGTTCTGCTTCTGTAAGTGCGTGTTTCATGATCCTATTTGATCAGTAAGGAGTATTCATGGACGGTGAAGGCGACGCGTGAGCCAAGCGTGGACCAATAAGCTGAGCGCGGACAGAGCAACAGCGACAAGAACTAGTCGCATCAGGGTGCGCTCACCACCCACCTGCCCCAATTGTGAAAATACGGCCAGTGGTATAGTCTGGGTTCGGCCCGGCAGATTACCGGCAAATACAATAGTTGCTCCGAATTCACCCACAGCTCGTGCAAGAGCCAGGACAGTGCCACCTGCAACCCCTCTTGCAGCTATGGGAACGGTCACCAGCCGAAAGGCTTCCCATCGCCCACCTCCATAAACGCGAACCGCTTCCTCCCACTGTGGATCGATCTGCTCAAAGGCGACTCGAAAGGTTTGTACAAGCAGTGGAAACGCCATAATACCTGCGGCCAAGGCCGCCGCCCAGCTTGAAAACGCAATCTGTAGTCCCAAGGTGCGCCCAATTGGGCCTTCCGGCCCCAACACGACCAAAAGCACAAGTCCCGTGACGACCGGCGGAAGGACCAAGGGCAATTGGACTACGTTCTCGACAACGAAAGCCAACGGTGACCGTCGGCGGGCAAGATACCAAGCAATCGCCACACCAGGTATCAGCATAAGCCCAACAGCCAGTAGCGCCACGCGAACAGACAACGCTACAATGCCCCACTCGGCAGGCAGTAGAAGCATGACCTCAAGGGTTGGGCTCAAACCCGTACTGCTCCCACAGGGAACCACGCGCGGAATCGGCCGCAAAATTCAAAAAGGCTGCGGCTCCAATTTGATTGGGCGTCTTGGAGAGTACAGCGGCCGCATACTTGATTTGCGGGGCACACGTTTCGGGCCAGTGCAAGAGCACTTTGAGTTGCGGTGCAATCCGCGCATCCGAAGCATAAACAATTGCAAACTCGGCTGCTCCGCTCATAACCGCGACTACTGCAGCACGCACATCGAGCACCGGTATTACTTGCGGCGCAAGGTCCTCCCAGAGACCGGCACACGTAAGCGCAGTACGCGCATACACTCCAGCAGGCACGTGCGAAGGATCTGCCAAAGCAATACGCCCCGCATCAATCAAGGAAAGCAAGCCCTCCATCGGAGCCGCCTCCTCGTGCCCTATTACTACTAGGCGATTACGTAGAATCGCAGGCACATTCTGTAGCAGGAGTCCTTTCTTTTCCAAGAACTGAATCCATTCCGGACTGGCCGCCATGAAAACGTCCGCCGGAGCTCCGTAGGAAATTTGCCTTGCCAGAAGTGAGGTTGCCCCTATGCTAATCGTGACGTTGTATCCCGGATGGGCCGCCTGGAATTCGTCCGCCAGCGCCTGAACTGCATCCGTCAGCGAGGCCGCGGCAAACACGAAAATCGACTCATCTTGACGCGAAGCGCAGCCTGCCAGCAGCACCAGCGCCAGTAATCCAACACGCATCAAGTGCCTCCCTCGGTCCTTATTC
Organism: Rhodothermales bacterium; assembly: GCA_012271205.1. GTDB lineage: Bacteria > Bacteroidota > Rhodothermia > Rhodothermales > Bin80 > JAAXGT01. The sequence goes on along the minus strand of JAAXGT010000164.1, from coordinate 9,713 downwards.
TCGCGATCAGAGCGCTAGCACTCTGATAATGCGCGGAAGAATCCGGGGCTAGATCAAGCACGTGCTCCAATTGCTCTAAGGCCTTGTCGGTGCGATTAATATGCAGGAGCATGAGGCCATAGTTGAAATTGGCACTCAAATGGTTAGGATCTTCTTCCAACACACGCTTGATCTCCGTTACACCTTGCATCGGGCTACCTGTACTTAGGTAGGCCGTGGCCATATCAGTACGCACATCCAGATTTCCCGGGTCTCGAGAAAGCACTTCCTGGTAAGCCGTTACCGCCAGTGTTGCCATGCGTGCCTGCAAGGCAGTGTTCTCACTCGCGTCGTTCATTGCCCGGTAGTACAGATTGCCAGCCATTTCCCAGTCTAGCGCCAAATTCGTTGCTTCAGCAATATGCTGCTGGGTCTCAGCTGCCAGATCTATCCGCCCTGCCTGCCACAGGACAAGCATCTTTTCACGCACGATCTCCAGTTTTGCATGACCCGAATCCCTGGCTATGGCCTCGTCCAGCAACGCGATACGCTCTGCCAGCTCCCCACCAAGAGGCGCAACAGGAATAGTTTCGGGAACAGGCGTTGTCGCTACTTCAGAACGATCCGTGGTCTTGCTCACAGCCGTGACCATAAAAAAGACTACGACAAGTAATACCGCAAGCCCGATAATCAGTGCCACCTGACGGGTTACGCCCGGCTCAACACTTGCGGGCCGTTTGCGTGAGGCCTTGGGCGGCACGGTAGCCGGTCTGGACCGTGGCGCACGGTGTAGCGTTTGTAACTGTGCGCCGCACTGGGAGCAGTATCGGGCCCGCAGCAGGTTTTGCGAACCGCATTCGATGCAGTACGGACCTAACTCCACATTTGCTGCTGCTCCGGTTTCTTTGGCCGACGCATTGTCATCCGTGGGCAATCCGGATATGGATGTGTCCACCGGCCAGCCGCACAAATCGCAGCGCGAAAGCCCCGGAATAAGACGTGCACCGCATTCTTCGCATGCCGCACGATTCATATCGCGTGCACTGATTCAACGGCGTCCCTAAGCTCTTTGGAGGGCTTGAAAACGGGCACTGCCCGGGCGGTAATATGTACCTGCTCACCAGTAACTGGATTGCGTGCGGTTCGAGGGGCGCGATGCTGTACACGAAACGACCCAAATCCCCTCAGCTCTATTGATTCCCCCTGCATTAAGGCCTTCGATACAGTGGTAATAAAGCCATCGATTACGGCCTTGGTCTCGATTTTAGTCAGCCCCGTGCCAGTAGCAATGCGTTCTACGATATCGGCTTTTGTCACAACGAGATTAGTCCTGTTTGGGGTATGCAAGACGTGCGACAGCAATCTTATCTGCCACTTTTGTTACACCCCTTAAGTGCGTCGATGTGCCCGTTGCATCACAACGGGGTAATTTTGCGTGAAGGCTGCATAAAGTTGGGCACACGCCGCGTCTGCACTGCGTCATAGCACATTCAGGTATAATTCTGAGTATAAGGTCTAATGGGCCCTTGGCAAAGACTCGATATTGAAGCGGAAGGCACCGGCATTTCGGTTCCATTAAGTGAGCAAATCAATCTTGTGGGCGGACTGCTGGGGCATGTAATTGAAACGCAGGCTGGCCCTGAAACCCTGGCTTTAGTCGAAAAGCTGCGCGGGCTCACCAAGAAGGCCATACTGCACAATAATCCCGAATTACGGCATGCCGCTGCTCGAGAGATCGCTGAACTGAATCTGAAGGATATCCAGTGGCTGCAGCGCGCTTTTACCGTCTTCTTTCACCTAGTCAATCAATGCGAGCGACAAGAAATAATTCGTATTAATCGAGAACGGGCACGCAATGAACCAGAGAGGCCTCGGCCAGAATCGATAGATCAGGGTATTGCTCAACTGCGTCAGCACGGTCACTCGCTGGATGATGTACGGGCAGCCATTGCCATTCTGGACATCCAGCCCACGCTTACAGCCCACCCTACTGAGGCGCGCCGACGGACGATCCTATACAAGCAGCAACGAGTGGCCCGTTTGCTGGAAGAACTACGTGAACGTCATTTGACGCCTAATGAGCACACAGAAATAATGCATGACGTGCATAATCTGATTGCGCTCTTTCTGGCATCGGATCAGATTCGTGCGATTCGTCCGACGGTAATCGATGAAGTCGAAAATGGGCTGCATTTTTTGCGCAATGCGATTTGGGAAACCGTCCCACGTATCCATCAGGATCTGGAGCGCGCTGTTGCACGGCACTACGGCGAGCGTATCGAAGTACCCGTTTTCCTGCGCTTCAGATCTTGGATTGGCAGTGATCGGGACGGCAATCCGAATGTGACGGCCGAAGTGACCCGCACCACCCTTGCCATGCACCGCCGTACCGCCTTGTCGCGCTACCTGAACGACTTGCGCGAATTACGACGCGAATTAAGCATTTCGGAGCGGACCATTGAGATTCCTGGATCCCTGTATGAGTCAATAGACGCAGACAAGCTTTCAGTGCAACTCACGCCATATGAAGAGCGGCTTTATGTGCGTGAGCCATTCCGGCAAAAGCTTAGCTATATGATGGTCCAGATGGAAAAAGCCAGAGAAGGTGATGGTTCGCCCTATGACATCGCGCGGTATACCGCTGACTTGGAGCTATTGGCCACCGTGCTCCGCGAAGTTGGATATGGGCATTTAGTAGCCGACGGCCGACTCGGCCGCATGATCCTGCAGACCAAAGCCTTTGGCTTCCACATAGCCGCGCTGGACATCCGCCAACACAGCCATCGCCATAGTGAGGCTGTCGCTTCACTGCTCGCGCTCGCTGGTGTCGCAAGCGACTACGAATCGCTCGCGGAGGATGAAAAAGTACGTCTGCTTACAGTGGAATTAAGAAGCCCTCGTCCGCCGTTGTCCCGTGGTACGCATCTTCTTGACAGCGTTCGGGAAGTTATCGACACGTTTCGATTAGTCCGGGATATGGCCACGGAGACACCTGCAGCACTGGGCAGCTACGTGGTCAGCATGACGCATGCTGTAAGCCACGTGCTTGAAGTACTTCTATTGGCGAAAGAAGTCGGCCTTGGAGAATATACCGGTGCACGCGTGCACTGTCCAATAGACATCGTGCCACTATTTGAAACCATTGACGATCTCAAGCGAGCGGACCAGCTGTTGCACAACCTGTTTGCACATCCGATTTACCGCATGCATCTGGAGCAGCGAAACCAGCTTCAGGAAGTCATGCTTGGGTACTCAGACAGTAACAAGGACGGTGGTTACTGGATGGCTAATTGGGCGCTACACAAAGCGCAGGGACGAATCGCCCGTGTTTGTGAGAAACATGACGTCCAGCTTCGCCTTTTCCATGGTCGCGGAGGTACGGTCGGCCGTGGGGGTGGACGTGCAGGACAGGCAATCTTAGCCATGCCGCGTGTCACACATAACGGACGTATTCGCTTTACGGAACAGGGCGAAGTGATATCGTTCCGATATGCGCTGCCTGCAATTGCGCACCGACACCTGGAGCAGATAACGCGTGCTGTGCTTATTGCACCATTGCGCGCACCGGATGACGAACAGGACGCAGCCCTTATGCAGCAGATTGCCGATGTGTCCATGACCGATTACCGGAAGCTGATTCAGCACCCTGATTTTTGGCCCTGGTATGTCTCAGTCACACCAATCGAGCAAATCAGCCGCTTGCCAATCGCCTCCCGACCTGTATCCAGGTCATCTGCACATGAAGTTGACTTTGAAAGTCTGCGAGCTATTCCCTGGGTATTCGCATGGACACAGACACGCTATATCGTTCCCGGCTGGTATGGTGCAGGCGAGGCATTGGAGTCCCTGATCCTATCACATGCGGAGGCATTGCAGCGTATGTACCAGAACTGGCCTTTCTTCCATGCCGTAGTCAATAATGCACAGCTTGAAATGGCTCGCTCAAGGCTGGACATTGCAGCTGAGTATGCCCGGCTTTACAGAGAGTCAGAAAATGCTGAACACGTGCACACCATGATAACCACAGACTTTGAAAAGACGCGTACTGCGATTCTGGCAATCACAGGCCAGTCGGAGCTGCTTGGCCAAGCGCCCGTTATTGCCAAGTCCATTGCGCTGCGCAATCCCTATACTGACGTGCTAAACCTGCTGCAGATTGAGCTCCTGTGGCGCAGCCGTAACGGAACTGTAGCAGACGCAGCCCAGCTTTTCCATGCCCTCCTGTTTAGCGTGAATGGGATAGCTGCCGCCATGCAAAGCACGGGATAGCATCACGGTCGGCCGTCGGATGCCATTGACCAGTTTCGAGTTCGCCGTGAAAAGGCGTGCTTGAACCCGGCCCAGACTTCCAGTGTGGCGTTGTAAAACAGTTGGAGCACCTTCTTTGCACAGCCACAGGAGCGCGGAAGTACGGGCCATCGAATCGGACCAGTGAAAGCCATGGAGAATTGCTTGCGATTGCTCAAATGGCAGCGATGCCCCATGCATTTGGTGCGCAGCATACTAGCCTTCTGTGGTCGAGTGTTTTCTTGGCAGAGTCACGCAACTCAGAATTCTCAAGAAGGGCAGACAAAGTGGACACTATTACCAGACGAGATGGCAGTGGATCTCTTCTGCGGGATGAGTGGGCCCCTATCCTTGAAAAAGGACTCAAGCGCCCGGGGGCCAAGAGGTCATGTGGGTCCAAGAAAACTGGAACAGGCGGAAAGGGCAGTGGAGCCGTACCAGACGGTTACGAAGCCGATCGAGATCGAAACGAATCGGGCCGCGAGAGCCGCTGAGCCGTTAGACCGCGCCCGTTTGGAGCGGAATTCTAGCGGAGCTGGCCGAGACCACTGGGGCCTAATCGCCCCTGTATCTTGCAAGAGGTACTCGTTTCAAAAAGAAAATCAAGTCCGCACGGCTCCCACCCGGTCAAACCGACTTGATTTTCAGGTCGCGTGGCGTCCCGGTCCGTACGGTTTTCCGTTGGGGGGTCCAGCTGGCGATGGATGAGCGTTTTAGGCTGGACCCCCACGCTTCGGCGAATGGGCCGGACCCCGATCCGGGCGATCTCCTTGGCCCGACTCGTTCAGGAGATTCCCGAATGTCGGAATCGATCGTCCCAAGGGGCCGGAAGGCCGGGCGGCTCCCCTGAATGAGCGCTTCCGGTACGTAGAGCTCAACCGCTTGTGGAGCCGATCCCGGCGGCTCCGATCCCCCCACGGGGGCGGCCGGTACGCTACGCCGGCGCGGCCACAACTGCTTCCGCTGGGGGGGGACTCCCTACCATTTAAGCAAGCGAAAATTGGAAAAATATGGGGCCAAGTGGGGCTACATCTCTATCCGTAAGTGATTCGGATCGAACAGTGTGCCCATCCGCAGCATGGCACCGGCTACGGCCAGCCCCGGTCGGCCTTCACCGGGGTCGGCCCCCGCGTCCACCCCCCCGGGGCGTACCGCTCCGCCTAGAGGGAGAGAAACGGGGGATCGTAGCGCCCGAGCTGGTCGCGGAGACGGGGGCGGAGCCCCGTGTGCGGGGCGGTCCGCTCGTCCGCTAGGCGCGCCCCCTCCCGGAACGGTACGATCTCGGGGTCCACCGGATAGAGCCCGCGCCGGCCGTGGGGGTCGGTTCGGACCGTGTCGGCAAACACACGTGCGTCCCGGCGGTCCTCTGGGGCGCCCGCGGGCGAGCATTGATCCCGAAAGCGATCCAACCGCTTGGGATGGATGGAAAAGACTGGAACGCCACGGTCGAGCCGGCGGTCAGCGACCAGTCCGTGGGGACCTCAATGGCGACGGCCCGACGCCCGGCGTCCCCGCCGGTCCCCGTAACCCTCCCGTCCAGAAGCGGGCCGAGCCCGTGGCCGGAAGGCGGGACGGCCTGCTCGCCCCGGACGGCTCCGCCCGCTGTGAGCACGCCCGCCTGATGGGACTGGGACCCCCAGTCTATGCCGGCAAAGAACGGGGGGGGGGCGTGGACAGGATGAACACTTTTTAGTGAATGATGACCATGAACCGCGAGTCCCCCTGACGTTCCGTCCGTCCCGATATCGGAGCTCCCAGGCCCCCACGCCCTACGGGGGGTATATCACCGCCCTCACCCGAGGCCCGTATCCCCCCGGCGCTCCAGGCAGCAAGGGGCCATGGGTAGCTCTCGGGGGGTGGACTCGGGGTTGCCCGGCACCAAACAGAGCAGACCGTAGCGAACACCGCCGAACGGTCCGGACTGGCCCAGTCCAAAACACGAACTCTGCGAGCAAACTGATCGATTTCTCAATCCGGCTACGCTCACTGTCAACTTACCCCATTCAGCACCTCATTCAAGATACAGGGGCGGCCCCCCTCCCCGGTAGAGGACCAAGAGGGTAACCGGCCGCCCGGTCCGGTCGATCGCCGGAAGCAGCGCTGGAAGACGACGGACGGACGGCGGACGGACGGTTACGGCCGAACCGGTCTTCGGTCTCCTCCAGCCGACCCTGGGATTCCGCCCATTTCGGATGCGAGGCTGGGAGGGGTCTAATCCGAGTGAGCCTGGGTGTGCACGGCCTACCATATCAAGAGGCGGCCTGCACGGAAAAGCGGATCAATCGGGGGCGCACCCCGCTTTGGGCTCCCAAACCCAGGCTAAGGCGGCCTCGATCGGCGCCAAAAGCCCTTGAACCCCCACCCTCAGAGTGGGCCTGGGCGCTTGGGGCGAAAGCCGGCTGCGTTCGAGAGACCACCGTGACCAAGATGTAGAAGAAACCCCGCCTACGGCGCTGGACGGCCCCGGAGGTTCTCCAGCTATGGCGGGCCGAACCGGTCCCGGGACTCCCCGGCGTGGTCGAAGCGGCCCCCGCCCCTATCCGGTTACGGGTCCAGCCGCTCGCGGTGATCAATAAACCGCTCCGTGCCGTCCAACGCGCCCGGGCCGACCTCCTGGACAAGCGGTCGGCCCGCGACGAGCCCCCGCCACCCCGCCGGAGGCGGTGATCCGCCGGTCCCGGCCCAGCGTAGGACCGACGGTCTGGGTGACGCGGTGGTCGGAAGCCGCTGGCCGGCGGCGGACCCGGAACGATCCGGCCCGGCACGGCCGGTGGGGGGCGGGGATCCGACGATCCGGCCCAACCCCTCGCGGGGGCCGCCGGCGGGCCGGCCCTCATTGCCGGGTCCACGCGCTCGACCACGGGAGCCGAGTCGACTTCCGCCCGATCCGGTCCGTCAAGCCCCATACGAGACCGGACGCGCCCGCAGCCATGCCCACGGCCACCCGGCGCTCCGTGGCCGACCGACGGCGGACGAGCATCCGGTTCGATCCGTATCACGTTATCGCTGGGTAGAGGGGAAGCTCCACTCCGCCGCCAGTTTTATCAATTCTCGCTTGCTTAAATGGTAGGGAGTCCTCCAATATCGACGAGATCCGCAGAAAGCATCTCATGAAACTCCACAACACGGCGATCGCAACACCACAGTATTTAGTCTCCGCGTAACTACAGAAGCCTGCAGTCCCGGCGCTTGGCTTGAGTGCCAACGAAGCACTTGAAAAAGCCAAAACCCTATTGCACCTGTTCCAAGAATTTTTCGAAGCTCCCTTCCGCCACCCTCATTGCCGCATCAATACGCTTCATTGGAGTCGCTAGCCGCATCTGTCCGTGATTGCCCACCTCTTTCACAACTCCCGCCTTTTCCATCTCTGGCAGTATTTTCTTGAAAAATAAATTCGACTTCTCGCCAAGCCGCAAGCGAACTGTCGGTTTATCGAGCGTCGTTGTGCGGAGGAACACTCGCAGGAATTTTTGAACTATAGCCAATTCGTCATCAATCGGCTGCTCAGCGTCAGCGTCTTTCTTCGTTTGATGGTCACGCGGGAAGTTGAACCCCGCCATTTCGAGAACTCTCCTGACCCGTTGTGGACCGAACACTGTATACTGATTGTCGTCATCCGCGCCGCGGGCGTACGTTACTGAATCTACTTGGCACGTGGCATCGAAAGACGTGTCTTTCACGATCGTTCCTGATCCACAAACCTCCAACCGCTCAAAACGGCACTCCGAGAAACTACATCGACGCAGTTCCGCCTCCTCCAGACTAGTCGCGTGGAAATATGAGCTCGATACTGTGAGATTGTTCAGGCGGCGCCCCTGTAACGCACCAGCCGGAAAGCTCACTTTATCTATTTCACACTTCCGGCTTTGGCCATCAATCAATTCTAGGATCACTGCGCCACAGTTCTCGCGCACGAACGATGCCCGTTGTGCGCCGTGAGCAAGCGATTGAAGCATTGGAAGTATCCCTCTGTGCACATCGATTTTATGGTGTCGAACATAAGCGGATGCGTACTCAATGGCCGATCGAGACAAGTATGCCACGTCCAGCACTGGTCTGATTATGCTAGTATCACCTTTAATGAGTGCACATCCAAGAGCTTGACCAAGGTAGAATACACGAAAATCTTCGTGGTCAAACGTCAATTTTTTGCGGCCAACCGAAGCTAGGTTTAAAAGCGCATGCTCCTTGATTCGCTCTTGGATTTGTCGAGCCTGCGATGGTGTTTTAACCTTGTCGTCCGCGAATATTGCCACCACGAGGTCGACCACATCAATCCCAAGTTCGTTGGTCGCGCTGAGCCACATTTCCTGCGCTATCATGGCGAGCAGATCATGATGCTCGTCGGTTGTCAAAAGTGAACCTGACTTATTGCCTGATCTATCGACCCATTTGTGGTGGGCTTCCCGTTCAACGATTTGATTAACGAATTCGCTGAAATAGTCACTCTTATCCTGGCCAATTCGTTGCGCTAAGGCGGACAGATCGACTTCTTCCGCGAGATCAATTAGTCGGCGTACCAGAACGGCGCGTGTTAGAACTGGATGCTCTTCGCCTAAGTGTTCTGACACTCTTTTGAAGAGCCCAGGAGGATCACTCACATCTCGATTCTCGGCGTAAGTTTTGAACGTATCAGGCCCCCATCGCTTTAGGGAAAGGCGTTTAAAGACGACCTCAGAGTCTGATCCAATGGTATCAAAGAGCCGAGCTTGCGAACCCAAATTCGGATAGTCAAAGTAAGCCTTCCTTGCGGCAACGAGCAGGGTGCCTGTGGACCCCAAGTTACTCACGAGATTGCCGAGTGCGGATAGCGCTTCACCAGAAGATGCCTCGACAATCATTTCTTCAAAACCGTCGAACGCTGGCACCAACACGCCGAGCCGAACCAGCTCAAGAAACGCATCATAGTATAGAAGTTGGAATCTGAGCCTGTTTACCAGTGCCGAGACGACAAGGTCATCGAATCGCAGAAAAGGCCTACCTCCCAACGGAATTGGTACGAGTAGGCTGCCGGTTTTCTTGGCCTTGTAAGCCTTTGCCTGCCTTACAGCGACCTCATCGATCAGCGACGTTTTTCCCTCGCCGGCCGCCGAGGTAATGTAGACAACAGTGGTAACACCAGCCGGACTGCTTTGGCTGAGCATTCTAGTCATGTCAGCCGCCACGTCATCCCACTCTTTCTCCTGATCACTTGCAGGCAGATCGATTCGATCAAGGAATTGTCCAGACGGTGAAACAAAATGCTCTGGCGGCAGCACATATGAGCAGATTCGCTCGGCCAGTATCGGAACTCTCGCAAGCCGATTGACAATCCACATCTTTGCTGGCATAGGATTGTCATTCTCTGTAACCACTAAGCCGTAGCGCCCATTCTCCACCTTGGCTTCGATAAGCTCATTTCTGATCTGAAGCAACAATTCACCGCCACTGATCTCCGTGTCTTCCAT
>JAAXGT010000023.1 GCA_012271205.1 Rhodothermales bacterium | reverse complement strand
GAGGTCCGCTATCGGGAAATCGTTCATGTTGAACGGAAGCGGGGGCTGCTGAAGGGCAACAGTTTGAGATTGGATGTAAATCGGGGCCGTGCGACGTTTACCGTGAAGGTCGATCTGTCGGCCAAGCCGAAAGCAACCGAGTACTTGTACCGATTCTTGAAAGAAGTAATGCTGCTTCCAGAAAAGAAGGAGCGCCATGGCACTGATTGGCCCGTCGTGCATGCTGCGTTGGATCGTTTACGGGATAACGGGCATCTGTCTGCGTCCGATCATAGCCGGCTGATGCGTCTTGCACGCTGATCGATGTCGGTATCGGCGGGATACAACCGATGTGCATTGGATTGCGGAGATAAGTCCGCGGCGCGGCAGGTCCAAGCCCTGAAGCTTCTTCGGACGTTTTGGAATACGAGCACCGGCCTTAGCACTAATTTGAGCGGCTGTCGAAGCGCACCTTGGGGTCAATCGGCGATAGGTGCTACACTCAAGGGGCTCGGCACTCTCCGGCGGGTACAGCAACCGCCACACACCCCGTGCCCTTGGATCAAAACATTTACCTGTACAGGCGGGTATTATCCTAACACTCAAGATACCGAACCATGGCCTTTGAACTTCCTGCACTCCCGTACGCCTACGATGCGCTTGAACCGTATATAGATGCGCGTACGATGGAGATTCATCATGGCAAGCACCACCGCGGCTACACGACCAATTTGAATGCCGCGCTGGAAGCCCCGGCCGGTTTACGTGGAATGTCGGTTGAAGATATTCTGCGTGGCATTGAGGGTGTGCCGGAAAACATTCGTACGGCGGTACGCAACAACGGGGGTGGTTATGCCAATCATAACCTCTTTTGGACTATCATGTCCCCGTCAGGCGGCGGAGATCCATCAGGTGATGTAGCGGTTGCTATCAGTGGCGCTTTTGGATCCGCAGACTCGTTTCGGTCCAAATTCTCGACTGCTGCAGGAACTCGATTTGGAAGTGGATGGGTGTGGCTTGTTGTCACTGGTGAGGGGACACTGGATGTGTACTCAACAGCAAACCAGGACAGTCCGTATATGGGGGGGCATACTCCGATTCTTGGACTGGATGTTTGGGAGCACGCCTATTACCTGAAGTACCAGAACCGAAGGCCGGATTACGTAGCGGCTTTTTGGAATGTCGTGAACTGGGATCAGGTTGCAGCCAATTACGCCGCAACCCGGGGTTGATTGCGCCGCACGCCTGACGGCGTTGCCCCCGGACATAAGTCTGAGGTGGCTTGTCTGGCAGGATGCGGACGCGGCACGCTTTGAAGCGCTGCTGTCTGAAGAGGAGGCCCGGCGTCTAAGTGAGATCCGGCATACACGGGCACGACAGCACTTTATGCTGGGACGTGCGGCGCTACGTGCGCTCGTCGGAGAGCGGCTGGGGGTGAAGCCAGTTGACGCACCGCTGAACCGTGCGGCAGATGGAGGCGTGGATATCGGCGCGGAGGAGATTTATGGTTCAATCACGCATGCCGCCAATTACGCGGTTGCCGTAGTGGGAGCCAAGCCGATCGGTGTAGACTTGGAGCGAATCCAGCCGCGTGCGCATGGCCTTGCAAAATTCATCTTCTTGCCGGAGGAACGTGCCATGTACGACCTCTTACCCGTAGACCGCACGCGTGCAGTCGTATTGTGTTGGACACTAAAGGAAGCGGTGCTCAAAGCCGCTCGTTTTGGGCTGCGGTATTCAGCCAAAGCGTGCCGGCTGGTCATTGATTACCCCGCGCAAAGGGCCCAGGCAACAGTGCAAGGGGATATGCGATTTGAATGCCGCTTTGTGGAACAGGCAGGTTTTTATCTTTCGCTGGCTTGGGCCGATCGCACCGCAGTATCGAGTCGCATCCGATAAGAACGCTGGTTTTTCCACGTATCGCATAGACCTGAGCTACTGATATCGTCGTGTTCTATGTCCCCGAAACGGGTCATCTATGTGACTCATTTGACTACTTGGTGACTCGGGTCCTGATCAAAGTGCCGCAGGTCCGACGATGAGCTGTGGACATGAGTCCAACTTGGAAACTCATACGTCAGCCCTTTGCTCTGGGGACTTGCGCCAAGACAGATCCACATCCACTGGATCCGGTATGGGCCCGTACTGTACAACTACTGGTAGTGTACACCGGCCAGACCCTATCGTCTCAGCCAGAGCGAGCCAATTCAGGACTAAGAGGGTTCATTTCACCACGATGTATGAAGGTCAAAAAGCTGCGTTTAAGGAATATTCGATGCTTCGAGGATTTGACCCTCGAACTTAACGGGAAATCCGCACTAGTGGTTGGTGACAACGGCGACGGTAAGTCAACTGTGCTCCGCAGTCTGGCGATGGGCCTCTGCGACGAATCAAGCGCATCAGCTTTGTTTCGTGATCTCTACGGCGAGTCAGTTCGTGAAGGGAGCGAGGAGGGAACTATCGAAGTTGAGTTGGAGGACGGTACTGAATGTTTTCTGACGGAAACTACGATCGGTGCTCTTAGCCAGTTTGAACACGTAGACCAAAAGCTTTATAAGCTTCTGGACGGCGAACAGGAGCTATCTAATCAGGCCAGTTTTTCTTGGGAAAAGATCTTTGCTACCGGTTACGGGCCGGGTGTAAGAGTACACGGCACGGCAGATTACGACTACTATCTTGCTGTAGATGCCCTTTACCCCCTATTCGTGTATGACAGACCACTTCAGAATCCTGAATTAGTGATGCGCAGGCTGGTGGGCCTCCACAGCACGGAGCGTGATTCAGAGAAGATTCTCAGTGCATTGAAAGAACTCCTCCAAAACATCTTACAACTCGAATCCAGCGACAAGGTTGAACTGACAAAAGCCGGAATAGCGGTCAAGAATCGCCATGGCCTATACCCTTTGTCCTCATTGGGCGATGGTTATCATTCTACGGTCACTTGGGTGCTGGATCTTCTTTCTTGGTGGTATCTCCGTGGCACAACATCCGATCTCTTCGATTTCACTGACATTGAGGGCGTTGTGCTCATTGACGAAGTAGAGCAGCATCTTCACCCCCGCTGGCAGCTCAACATCATGTGGCTGTTGACGGAGAGCTTCCCCAACGTACAATTTCTTGCGACCACTCATTCGCCACTGGTTACCTCAGGCTGCGAGGACATTCCGGTACACTGTCTGAATGGCGGTGGGCATAGAGTGGAGAGGCCGTTTGGCTGGCGCGTAGAGGAGGTCTATGAAATGATGGGTTTGCCGACCTCCCGTGCAAAATCATTTGCAAAGGATCTACAAGAATACCAGCGAATGGACGACGAGCGCTTGCGTGACAGTTCGTTTTCGTCCAAGGAGAAAGAAGACCACTTCAGACGTCTCCGCAGGCGGTTAGAGATGATGCCCGGTACAGACCCAGTTCGACTGGCACTAGAGCTCGAAAACCTCGCTCGATTTGCTAAGGAGTCTTCAGATGGAGACTCTTAGATGCGTAAAGTCACCCGCCCCGCCATACCTGAGTCGCTTTTGCAAAACGCTGACCGATGGCAACAGGAATTGACGGATGCACTAGAAGCTCAGGAACAAGATCATAGCCTGATCAGAAAGTGCCAAAACCGCTACAGGCAGGACGATATCCGGGAAGCGTTGGAGGAAATGTACGGAGGGCTATGTTGCTACTGTGAGTCCAAGACAGGTATAGCCGACTTCTCCCACATAGAGCACAGGAAGCCAAAGAACAAGTACCCAAAACTCACTTTCGACTGGGACAATCTGCATCTGGCATGCCCAGTGTGTAATCGGTCAAAAGGCACAAAATGGGACGACTGCTACCCAATTCTAGATAGTAGCCAGGATAAGATCCCTGAACACTTAAGTTATCGCATTGGAGGGGGAGGAGCAAAGCGATGGCCGGAGAGCTGCCGAGGCAAGACTACCATTGATCACGCTAAGCTAAACAGACAGAAGCTCGTGGATGCCCGAACAGAGATCGCGCACGGGGTACTATGTGCTAGGAAAGCCATTCGCAACGGCGATCCGAGCATGCCTGCAGTGAGATTCATCCAGACAGAGTTAGAGACGAAGGGCGCTGGAGAGTACGGTAGCCTAGTGAGTTGGCTTCTGGACGCGAACCTTTAGTCTCGACTTGGCCTTTCTGTTGGGCAAACACAGCAATCCTATGGCCAAGGAGACTGGAACCCCACCTTACGGTCTTGAGCTGATTCTAGACCTACATAACTGTGATAGCAGCCATTTCACGCGCGACAGCATCGAGGCGTTCTTCTGCGAACTTTGTGAACTGATTGATATGGAGCGCTGTGACCTGCACTTTTGGGATGATGTTGGCGTACCTTTGGAAGACCAGCAAAATGATCCGAAGACTAAAGGCACGAGTGCTGTCCAATTCATTCTCACGAGCACCATCGTTGTCCACACGCTCGACCTGATGAAGGCGGCTTACATCAATATCTTCTCGTGCAAGACATTCGACACGGATGTGGCAGCTCGATTCGCGGCGCGTTGGTTCAATTCGTCCGACTGGACCTCTACCGTTGTTGTGCGACACTAACCGAGACGCAATAATGTACTGCTAATGCGGTATTGACCAAATGACAGAGTCGCTAATCGAACAGCAGCGCAGTATCCCACTCGTTCCCGGACACAAGGGCCTGCTGAATCATTTTCAACAGGCGTTCGCGGACCAGCCCATTCACGACAGGATTCCAGTTCGCTTTGCTGTCACATCTACCGGAAGTTCGCACTATCATTGCGAGTTTGCGACGATGGCCGCTAGCTTGGGGACTGCTCGCAAACCCAGAGGTGCCCTGTTCGATTTTAGACGCCGGTTAGTCCAAGACAGTAGGGCGTTTAATGTTGTCGTATTGATCCCGACCGGAATCGGAGCTGAGCTTGGCGGTCACGCTGGAGATGCTGGCCCGATGGCTCGCCTCCTCGCAGAAGTATCTGACACTCTGGTGCTGCATCCGAATGTGGTGAATGCGTCTGATGTCAATGAAATGCCCGGGAATAGCCTGTACGTCGAGGGGAGTGTGATAACTCGGCTCCTAATGGGTGCTGCCGGGCTTCTTCCAGTTCGATCCAATAAGGTGCTGGTCGTCATTGATGCACATGCGGACATGCTGTTCGTAAACGCGGCCGTAAATGTGGTCAGCGGGGGCAGAGCGGCGTATGGACTCGACTGCGTAGAAGTCGTCGCTATTGATCCGCCCATCAAACTAATTGCAAGTTATACCCCTTCTGGGCGCGCTGCTGGTCGAATTGAAGGAGCCGAAGGAATCTTCAGATTGCTCGACGAGCGCTCGGGTACATTCGATGCAGTGTCACTGTCGACGGTAATAGATGTCCCGCCAGAATTTCACCAACTCTACTTTGACGCTGAGGGGCTCATGGTGAATCCATGGGGGGGAGTAGAGGCCATGCTTACGCATGCTCTCTCAAGTGTATTCGACGTTCCAACGGCACATTCCCCGATGTTCGAGTCACGGGAAATAGCAGAATCAGATCCCGGTATTGTAGATCCCCGAATGGCGGCGGAGGCTGTCTCATCGACGTTTCTCCAATGTACTCTCAAGGGTCTTAGAAAGAGTCCACGAATTGTCACGGATCCAGAGGCGATGCGTGATGGCAGTGTTTTGACAGCAGAGCAGATTTCATGCCTTGTGATTCCTGAAGGGTGTCTCGGATTACCTACTCTTGCCGCCTTGGAGCAAGGCATATGCGTCATCGAGGTCGCGAACAAGAACCTGATGAAGAATGACCTAAGTGCGCTGCCGTGGGCAAGAGGGCAGTTTTACAGGGCGAACAACTACCTTGAGGCTACTGGATTGCTTGCAGCGTTACGGGCCGGTATTGCCGACGATTCCGTGAGGCGTCCTTTGCGA
>JAAXGT010000026.1 GCA_012271205.1 Rhodothermales bacterium | reverse complement strand
GCACCTTCAGGCAGGAGGCCTGCTGCACCCGGCCCCGCACATTGATAAACCCAAACGCCTCACACCCTCACCGGGCGGTCGCCGTCTGGCCCCGGTCCGGTACGAGCAGCGCGGACTCCTTCGGCACCGAGCCCCGAAGTATGGTCAATGCCGGATGCTGCGCTTTCATGCCGGCAAAGTAACCGGCATGATTCCAAATGTTAAGTGCTATTTGTGGGGACTCGGTAGAGCTAGGCCGGCCTGATGGACCCCCGGTCCGCTTTGTGCCATAATCGGGCAGAACCCACGTTCGCCTGGGGGAAATCGAACCGATTCACCCTGATGCCCGCGCAGACCCCCATGCCACAGCAGACCTTCAAACTGCTCAACATCAAGGTCACGTAGGCCGCTAATGCCGGTCTGGACGGGTCTCCGGTTGCTGCAGAATCCGCCTCGAAAACGCCCCTGCAGACCTACGCTTGGCCGCTGAAATTAGGGAAAACTCCGTTATTAGCCCTCTACCTGATACCTGATGAATACGCCGTCAAAGCGTTATTGACCGCGCGACCAGCCTGAAAGATGATCAAAGTCAGTCTATCGGATGAGCCGCCTCATGCGCCATAGGAGACGGCCCTTCATTGCTACGGTGGGCGGCGGCTATTCGGCTAGAAGTCCCGATAGACCATCTTGTACTTGCGCACTTTCGAGCCTTCCTTCAGTTCCTCTATCGCGTAGAGATGTCCCTCGCGATCCACGTGCGCCAATTTCAGGTGAGGGGGCAGACTAAACACCGCCTTTACTTCGCCAAAAAGATCCACGACGTACACAGTACGGCTAACGGGGAGCTTGCCAACTTCCCCTCCGCCCTCCAGAAAAATGTGCCCCCGGTAATCGAGTACAGCCATCGTGAAAACCAATCCGCCCGGGACGTAGCGGGCTGCTCTGCGCGCTTTAGCCACTCTTTCAGATACTTCCCCCGATAGTTCCGGGAGATCAAGGAGGGCTCCCGGATACTTGTGCGGAAGGCCAGCGATAGATAGCTGTCGCAGCAATCGCCCCTTTGTATCACGAATATCAATGCGATTAAGGGCCGCGAACACCAAGATTATCCTGTCCTCCTGACCTGCGAGCAGCCAGAAACGATTTTCTAGGTTGTGCCCGCTCAAATGATCGATGCTCAACTTGCTGATTTCAACCCCATCTGATCCATATACCGTCACATATTGATCTGACAGTATATCCGGAATTCCGATGTAAATCCGTCCATCTGAGCCTGTGTCCATAGTCATCGGCGCAAGGGGCCGAAGACTACTGATATAGTTGAGATTGGCATCGAAACGATGGACTGCAAAGGCTCTTAAATCTGAGACCAGCACATCACCATCGACTAGCGCGATATGATTTGGACCACCAGCAAATTCTCCAGGTCCCCTCCCGCTCCTTCCGCTCCGCCTTAGCAGACGTCCCCCAGCATCGTACTTGAAAACCGTAAAATTCTTTACGTCTGATATCAATATACTGCCGTCCTCTGTCGTTTCAATATCGCCGATGTCATAGAAATCACCGAATGAGAGCACCTCTTGAAGCTCGACAGTCTGCGCACTCACCTGTAAGCCCAATCCAAAGATTCCCAGTGTTACACAGGTGAACCTTGTTATAAAGCTCAAGCGGCCCTGTTTTGTATTCATCGGCTCGTGTAACCCTGTGCGCTGGGTGACGTTGTTTGTCCAGCAGATCAAAATCAGTAAAGAGAAGGCTAGCATCTCACGTATGGGGCAAAGAGGCTATCCCTACACTCTGGCCACTCAAGGCTCGTCCATGTCGTCGTCGAATCTACGCCTCTTGGCAATTGGCAATCTGGGGGATCTGAGTCCTTCCGAAAGCGCCCACAGTGAAGCGGGCCGTCCCCCTTTGGAACGTTCAACCAATCGTTCGGGGTCAAGCCTTTCAAATGAACCGCTTGCGCGGACATTTCGATGAAAGTTACCCGGATCCAGCTTCATATTCCAAGCCGCTTCGTAGACCCGTCGCAGTTCGCTAATCGTGAATTCTGGCGGGCAAAACTTCGCACCCACGGCTGTGTATTCCAGTTTGGAGCGCATGCGCTCCAAAGCATCCCGAACAATTTCGTTGTGATCAAAAGCCAGTCGAACGTAACCGCCCTCAACTTCCGTTACAGGTACAAGATCGGCCCCAATGGCATCACCACCGGCCTTCGGCAGCGCGAGATTCGCACAGACGGCCCAGTATGCGACGGTGACCACCCGCATGCGAGGATCACGTTCGGGCGTACCGTAGCTTTGCAGCTGCTCGAGATAGGCCCCTCTTTTGGTCACGCCCGTTTCCTCTTCAAGCTCTCGTGCTGCCGCTGAATCCAAGTCCTCGTCAGGACGAACAAATCCGCCCGGCAACGCCCATACCCCTTTGTACGGCTCCTCACCGCGCTCGATGAGCAGCACCCGCAGCGTCTCGCTGCGGATCGTGAATACGGCCACATCAACGGTCACCGCGAATGGCGGATACGCATGCGGATCATAAGGAGTTTGAACTGTGTCCGGCATGAAAATTTTTACGCATTTATTGCAACTTTGACAATAAAATTTTGTATATTTGACAATAATAGATTAGCACTTATTTCTGCAAGTCCTGTAACAACCATAAAGAAAGGAATACCACACCATGTTGATTCACACACTCGATAAGGCGGCCGTGGGGCTGCCCATTACGCGGCTCGGTGTCTCGTTCATGCCGATCTACTTGCCAGCCAACAAGCTGCCAAAAATCAACTCCGGTCTCGAGTCCAGACTTAAAATCGACGAACTCGAGCACGCATCGGTTCCTACACTAATGGCATATAACCCTACCGACACTCCGATTCTTATTGTCGAGGGCGAGCACTTTATTGGCGGAAAGCAAAACCGTACGCTAAACACAACGGTCCTTGTGCCCCCCCAGACCAAGCTCGAGATCCCGGTCTCATGTCTTGAACGGGGAAGATGGGGCCGCAGGCGTGGATATACGCGCAGCGATTCATTCGCTCCGCGCCATGTGCGACATCGGACTGCCGCTTCGGTAAGCGAATCCATGCACCAATCCGGCTCTCACGATAGTGACCAGGGCGCGGTATGGTCGGCGGTTGATGAAGTCCTCGCAGCCGAGAGTATTGCTTCACCAACCGATGCCGCTGAGGCTTTGCACGCCACTTACCGCCGTGAAGACTCCTGGATGCTTGCGATTGAGGAGTTGTGCCGGCTCGGCCCGCTTCCAGGCCAGTGTGGATTCGCGGTTGCCCATGGAAGGCGGATTGCCGCCCTCGAGCTCTTCGGCTCTCCCGACTTGCTGACCGTGCATTGGAAAGCACTCATCCGGTCTTATCTCCTTGAACGTGTCAAAGCAACAGACTATCCCTCGACGTCTTGGGTCTTGCGAAGGCTCCGCAGATTCGGCCAGTCTAAATCCGAGGATACGCCTGGCATCGGCTTGGGAATCGAAAAGCGCGTCCGTAACGAGGAGTGGACTGCTCAAGCTTTAGTGTTGAATGACGGCCTTGTTCATGCCAGCTTCTTCATGGAGTAGCGCGGGC
>JAAXGT010000097.1 GCA_012271205.1 Rhodothermales bacterium | reverse complement strand
GGTATGGCATTGACGCTGCGGTCCGTGCGTATGGCATAAATGGGCATGATTTCCCGCGTGTCCCCAGAGGCCAGATCCGTAAGCGCGAGTACGGCGCCAACCGCAATCTGTGTCTGTGCGGCTTCCTCTTCACCGACTATGGCCGCTAAATTCATCTCGGTATCGAAACGATCAAACCGGATATGCCAAGCCCCACCATTCACTGTTACATCCTGTCCCCGTGCCAGTGTGACTTCGCTGAAGCCTCGCTCGATCTGATTGGACTCATTCATGGCACGCGGCGTAACCGCCACAAAGATATCTTTCTCAAAATAGAGCTTGAGATCCGGGTGCTGAATCCATTGCCCGTTGCTTGACTCATAGGCGACGGGTTTCAGCGTGAACGTATTGCCTTTCGGGTCCTTGAAATCCAGCACAAATCGCGTGTGCCCACGCGTACCGGGCTCAGTTCCGACAAAGGCAACCTCATACCCTGCCACGCGAGTCGGGCGCCCGCGCTCCACGACGAAGTTGTCCCGCTCACTGCCGCGGGGCGCATCAGAAATCGGCCGGCTGAACCCCGAAGACGCAATGATGCCGATCACGGCAATCCCCAACCCCACATGTGCCAAGGCTCCACCGGCAAGCTTTAAATTCCCCCGCGCAATGCGCCACAAGACGGCCGCATTGCCATAGAACGCAAAGAAGGCCACAAACAAGAGCAAAAGAAGCTGAATTCCATAGCCGTGGCGTGCCCAAATCGTCGCGCCCTCCAATTGTGATTCCGCAGCAAATGGTGTCAGCACCAGAATCACTACCGTACTCAGCACCGCAAGCATCACCGGCCACAACAATGCGCGGTTCACCTTTTCGACGCTCATCTTCGTCCACCAGAAAAGCTGCCCCAGCCCCGCGAGAAATACCATGCCCACCGCGAGCGGTAACGTCCAGCTGTTGTAGAATTCGATGGGCACCGTGGCAGGATTGTTGCGGAAGAGCTTCCCGAATATGGGGGCGCTCGTTCCAAGAATGACAACCGTGGCAACCACGCACAACAATACCGCCCCGGAAAAAACCATGAACTCGCGTGAGAGCATATGCGCTTCCTGCTGCGCGGCTGGCAATTCCCGATAACGCCACGTAAACAGTCCGACGCCAAGTGCGCCCATGGCCACAATCCATATCAGGAGCTGGTTGTAGAGCCCTAAATCCACAAACGCATGCACGGATGCGTCACCCAGAATGCCGCTTCGCGTCAGGAAAGTGGAGTACACGACGAGCATATACGCGGCAATCGGCAAGAAGAGTGCTGCCTTGTGCCCGATACCACCCTTGCGCTGAATGAGCATCATATGAATGGCAGCAATGCCCACAAGCCATGGTACAAAGGAAGAATTCTCCACCGGATCCCAAGCCCAGTAGCCGCCAAATGACAGCGTTTCATATGCCCAATAACCACCCATTGCAATACCGACTCCCAAGCACATGACGCTGACCAAAGCCCAGGGCAAAGCAGGGCGAACCCATTGCGTATATCGGCGCTGCCACAGGGCGGCAATGGAGAAGGCAAAAGGAACGATCATCGTCGCAAAGCCGACAAAGAGCATTGGAGGATGGATGACCATCCAGTAGTTCTGAAGCAAATCATTGAGGCCGGTACCATCAGACGGTACGTAATCCGGGTTGCTCTGGAATATCGGCGCATCCGGATTGGCTTCGGCGAGCGTGGCAAACGGAGCGGCTCCGATCTCCAAGGGACCCAGCTTGAGCCCCATTATCATGGTCAAGAGGCATGCTTGGCAAAATGCGATGACCGCCATCACTGGGGCCTCGTAGGAGCGCACTACCCAGCGGATAAGTGCCAGTCCCACCAAGCTGTTCAGTATGATCCAGAGCAAAAACGATCCTTCCTGTCCCTCCCAACTCGCTGAAAAGAGAAAATGGAAGGGTAGATCGCGTGAAGAGTGCGCCCAAACATAGTTGTACTGGAACTGATGCGTAGCAATCAAAATGACCAGTAGCAGCCAGGCGGCAAAGAGACACGCAGTCATGCCCCCCCACAACGTGCGACCCATACGCCTAAAGTCCACAGGGTCGTGGTTGAATTGTGCTGCCCGGAAATAGCAAAATGCGGACAGCAAGGCGCTTACAAACGCCCCCAGTATCAATAAATGCCCAATCGTTCCGGCCATCGCAATCATACTGCAAACTTGGCTTTTAGCGTAGACATTAATCGGCCGTGCAGTCCGTCAAAACCACCGTTGCTCATGATGAGAATCAGATCCCCGGGGGTGGCTTCCTGTGAAAGTACGTCCAGCAGCGTATCCGTTTCCGTAAAGGCGGCAGCCCGACTCCCCTGCTCAGTGATGAGTTGTACGACCGAATGTACGTCAATAAATTGCTGTGACTCGTCATTGTGCCGAAAGGGTGGGGCACAGAGGAAAGTGCATGCGGCTCCCTTAAAGGCTTCACCGTAAGGAACTTCGAAAATCTTTCTGCGACTGGAGTTCGAGCGCGGTTCAAACACGGCCATGAGCCGCCGGTCTGGCCAGTGCTCGCGGGCGGCCTGAACCGTTGCGCGCACGGCGGACGGGTGGTGTGCAAAGTCATCCACAACCAGTACGCCACCGGGTTCTCCCAAGACTTCCTGACGCCTTTTCATGCCCCTGAAGGTGGCTAGGCCAAGTGCAAGCTCATGCGCCGACAGCCCCTCATGTAACGCCGCCGCGCCTGCTGCAAGCGCATTGCACAGATTATGCCGGCCGCTCATGGGAAGACGCATTGAACCCAGATCGTTTCCCTTGTACACAAAGGTGAAACGTGTAACACCACCCTCCGAGCTCACGCAAGTAGCGGTCACATCGGCGCCATCCGAAAGCCCATATGTAACCACTGGTGCCCGGGCCGCAAGGCATGAAGGGTCCACATTATCACTGCAGACCAGAAGCAGGCCATCCGACGGCACGAGAGCGGCAAAGCGTACAAACGCCTCTTCGTAGTCGGTCCAGGAAGCATAAATATCAGCGTGATCGAATTCCATGGAGGTCACAATAGCCATGTGCGGGGCGTAGTGCATAAACTTTGGCTGCTTGTCAAAATACGCGCTGTCATATTCATCGCCTTCCACCACAAAATGGGATCCGCTGCCGATATCATAGCCCCGGTCGAGCCCCTGCATGAGACCACCCACGAAGAATCCGGGATCACGACCGGCCTCTCGCAAAATATGCACAAGCAAACCCGTGGTCGTGGTCTTGCCGTGTGTGCCAGCTACTACGACACGGCGCCGGTTCTTCAGGAAGAAATGTGCAAGCGCTTCGGGCAGAGATAATTGCGGTATCTGGCGAACACGTGCTTCCGCCGCTTCTACATGGGTTGGCGTGCATGCATTGCCCACAATAACCAGATCTGGCGCGGGCTCCAAGTGACCAACGTGGAAACCGGTATGCACTGGAATACCATGCGCGGCCAGGTGCGTGCTCATCGGTGGGTACTCCCCACGGTCCGACCCGCGGACCACATAGCCTGCCTGCTTTAACAGACCAGCCAAGGCCCCCATACCTGTTCCGCAGATGCCAATCAGATATACATCACGAACAGCAGGTCCAGGCAGCGGACGTTCAAACACGCGAAGCTCGGCGTCGGCAAAGTCCGCAAGCCGTTTCATTCGGCCGGCTCAGCCTCCCTGGACCGGAATAGGGTCCCCAAATGTACGCCCAGCGAGTCGAATACCGAATACATAACCGGGACGATGACGAGAGTCAAAAACGTGGCAAACACCAGGCCGCTGATTATAGCCGTGCCCATTGCGCCCCAAAACTGGGTGTTTTCGGAGCCAAACTGAAAATTTGGTTCGAGGTTCGTCAGCAATCCAACAAAGTCAATGTTGATCCCGAATGTCAAAGGTACCAGGCCAATCACCGTGGTCAAACCAGTGAGCACGACCGGACGCAAGCGTGTGGCTCCGCCTTCAATAATTGCTTCGGCCTTGCCCAGACCCCGATCGCGCAACTGTCGGATATAGTCAATGAGCACAATGTTGTTGTTGACGACAATACCTGCAAGGCTGATAATCCCGATGAAGGTCATAAGACCAAAGGCCGTACGTGTCAGGATGAGCCCAAATACCACTCCGATCAGGCTCAATGTGACGGCGACCATGATGATGAAGGGCACAATCACACTGTTAAACTGTGCGATGAGGATGAGCAGGATAAGGGAGATGCCAATCATAAGGGCCGTGCCTAAAAATCCAAAGGCCTCAGCCTGCTCTTCGTTCTCTCCCGTGTATGCCATGACATATCCTGGAGGTAACGAAGCCTCAAAATCAGCCAAGTGCTGCTGCACACTCGCAAGTACAGCAGCCCCGTTGTATCCAGGCGCGACATCACCGGTAATTGTGGCTACGCGCTGAAGGTCGAGACGCGTTATGTTGCCGAGGCCACCAACAAATTCAAAATCCGCAACCGCTGTGATCGGGATCTGCGAACCCTCCTCTGCTATGGTTAACTTTTCAACGGCTTCCAGGCTTTGGCGGTAATCTTCCGCAAGGCGGACCATTACGGGGTATTCATCGCTGCCCGTCCGGTACGTTGTTGCTTCCACACCATTAATGGCCGCGCGAACCGTATTCGCTATCTGACGGGTGTTGAGTCCGAATTGTGCGGCACGCTCCCTGTCAATCCGAACGCCCATTTCCGGGCGTCCCGTGTTCAGGTTATCGTTCAGATCCACGAGTCCGGGGATGGAGCCGTCTGCTGCAGCCGTCTGGAGCAGCTGCTTGACTTCCTGCGTGAAGTGCGTAATCTGGTTAAAATTCTCACCGGATATCTCAATGTTAACCGGTTTGCCGACCGGTGGACCGGCATCGTCCTTGTCAATTTCAATTTGAACCCCCGGAATTCCCAAGAGCTGTTGACGCAGGCGCGAGAGCGTGTTACGACTGGTCTCAGGCCGGTCCTGATAATCCACCATGTTGAGGGTGATCACGGCATTTTCAGCTCCTGCTGCGCCACCACCAAACATGACATCTCCTCCCGTGCCTACGTTTGCCAGCATGTTCTTAACGTTGTCTCGGTCGTTGACATTGTCATCTAACAGTCCGATAACACGGGACAAAGCCACTGAGGTGACCCGGTTGGTCTCATCCACATTGGTTCCGAGTGGGTTTTCCATCGAGACGGTCACAATGGAGGGATCCGTGTCCGGAAAGAATTCCGTTCCGGTAGGCGCAGCCCCGAACAGTCCGACAATCGCAAGGAACCCGGCCACCGTGCCGACGAGCAGGCACGCACGATTGTCAGTAAGCAAGAGTCTTCTTCGGTAGCGGAAGAGGCGTCCGTTACAGATGGTGCCAAGCGCCCCGATGCCAATAATCCCGGCTGGAAGCAGGCTCAGGATCAATATCGTTGCAAACTCGGTGCCCTTCGCTACGGACATGATGGACAGCGCGACAATCGACACGGCGGCAAAGATGGCACCAGCCTTGACACTTTGCCAGCCGCCTAGGTAAACGAGTTCCAAGGCATGTAGAATCACAGCGATTAATCCGGTAACCAGCAGCACCACTCCAGGGATAAGGAGTACGTAGCCGGCCACTGGTGTGGCTTGGAGGGCGATAATGCCGCCACCTGCAGACAGCGATAGGCCAAAGGCAAGAGTGACGCATGCAAAGGAATTGCGCAAGTAGGCGTTGCGCGTCCGCAGCAAGGCCAAAAGCATACAAACGACGCACATGATGGCACCGAGAATGCCGGCCGGGAAAATCATCTGCGCCACCTGTGGATCAATCGAAAACGTGCCCGGTGCCAGCCCAATGAGGAGTAGCAAACAGCCGGCGATACCGGCAACTGCTGCGGTCCGCCAAGTCAACCTGCGCGCAAAAAAGGAGTGCTCAGACGCGTAGTCACGCTCCAGCATGAGTGCGACAAAACCCCGATACCAGGTTATTAGCTTCGGCAGGCCGCTGCGCACAAAGCCGCTGGCGACCGGGCTGAACACATATCTGTGCAGCATGGCAAGGACCGGTATGGTAACGGCCAGTACGATCAGAGTTTTCCAATTGGATAATCCGATCATAAGGCCGACAATGACCACAATCAGGGTGGCTGAAACCTTTACCATTCTGGTGCGACGCGGTGCTTCTTCAACATCAAGGCGAACGAAGTAGCCGGTGATGACTGGATTGATTATGATGGCGACGAAAAGTGAGCATAGGAGCGTTACGATGAGCGTCAGGGGCAGGTAGCTCATGAATTCGCCTACAATGCCGGGCCAGAACATCATGGGTACAAACACCGCCACGGTAGTCAGGGTGGAGGCCACTACAGCATTGCCGACCTCCTTCGTGCCCAACCGCGCTGCCCTGAATCGTGGATGGCCCATTTCGCGATAGCGGTAGATGTTTTCGACAATCACTACGGCATTGTCAACCAGCATACCGAGCGCAATGATGAGCGAAAACAGAATGACAAAATTGAGCTCCTGTCCAAGAATATGGAAGACGATGAAACTCAAAAACATGGAGAGCGGAATCGCAATTCCTACCAGTGTGGCGGTACGTACACCGAGAAAAAACAGCAGGACCAGGATCACAAATATGAGGCCGCTAATGATGTTGTTTTCCAGGTCGGTGATAAAGGTCTGCACGATTTCGCTCTGATCACCCGTGATTACGCTACGCGCCCCTTGTGGCAGACTGACGTTATCCAGTATGGCCTTGACCGAATTGGCGGTATCCAAGATATTGGCGCCCGCCCGCTTCTTTACATTAAGGGTTATGACGGGGTAGGTCGACACATCCTGGTTTGGAATCCGCATCAGGCCTGAGCCATTGTCCACCTGTAACACACGCAATCGTGCAAACGTGGACTGATCTTGGAATCCAAACTCCACATCGGCTACGTCATTGATGTAGACCGGGCGGCCACCCTCGGCTTTGAGTACGAGACGCCTCAAGTCTCCCTCGGGATCTTCAAATTCTCCATCAATGCGGACTAGATAATTCAGCCGGTCCACATCTATGGAGCCGCCTGGAATATTGGCATTTTCGTCCCGAATAGTGTTTACGACATCCTCAAATGCGAGTCCGTACCCTTGGAGAGCATGCAGGTCCACGTTGACTTTTACTTCCCGCTCCAAGGCTCCTACGACCTGTACTTCAAGAATCTGAGGTACGGTTTCTATTTCTTCGGCCAGATTTTCAGCCACATCCTTTAGACGAGACAATGAATAGGGGCCGGCGAGATTGATGCTCATTATGGGCAGCTCCTGGAGATCGATTTCGCTCACCAGGGGCTCCTCCACGTCGGATGGAAGCTCCGTCTTGGCTATATCCACCTTGTCACGCACTTTCTGAAATGCATCGTCAATCGACACGTCGGGCGTAAACTCTATAATCACCGTAGAAACACCCTCTGAGGAAATGGAGCGAATCTCCTTAATCCCGCTGATACCCTGAATCTCCTGCTCAATGGGCTGGGTCAGCAGCGATTCGATATCTCCAGGGCTGGCACCCGGATAAACAGTCGTAACTATTATGTTCGGGATCTCGATCGAGGGGAAGGATTCCTTCGGAATCGTAACGTAGCTGAAAAGCCCGCCGGCAGTCAGCATCACCGTCAAAATGGCGACACTGGGCCGGTATCGAATGGCCAGGTCAGTAATCTTCATGAGATCAACCGGACAGCGTGGAGTCCACGGCGCTTGGCATAGTATCCGTAACGGGTATACCCTCCTCGTCCAACCCTGAATACTCAATGTCTATGTGCAGTCGATCACCGTCTGAGAGCATGGTATGCCCTTGCACGACGACCTCCTCACCTGGAGCGAGCCCGCTGGTTACCACTAGACGGCCAGCATAACTGGCACCGAGGACGACTGAACGCCGGCGGGCCAACACGACATCGTCATACTGGTCGATCACAAACACGCCCGGTCCAAATTCGTCCCGGCTTACGGCACTTCGCGGAACTACGAGAACGTTGGCAATTTGATCGCGCGAAACAATAGCCCGGGCCACCATTTCCGGCTTCAGCTTTCCATCGCGATTGTCCACTTCGGCGAGTACTTGGAAAGTTCGAGAGTTGGGCTCAATGGCACTACTCGCAAAAGTCACATATCCAATTCGCGGGTCACCCCCGTATGCCGACAAATCCAAGCGCACTTCGGTGCCAACTTCAATGTCGCCGGCATACCTTTCGGCTACACCAATGGATATGCGCACTACGGATACGTCCACGATTCGGACGACTTGCCCCCCCGGTGCAACCTGCTCCCCTTCGTTCTGGGAGTGTTCCTCAATACGTCCGGCGAAAGGAGCCCGGATCTCGGTATTGTCCAGTTGTTCTCGGGTCTGGGTGCGCAGGGCTTCTGCTTGGCGCAGGCCGGCTTTGGCCTGCCGGAGATTGGCCGCCACCTGATTAAACTCCAGCGCACTGATAACAGAGTCTTGGAAGAGCGGCTCTTGCCGGTCGTAATGGTCTTGTGCCAGCAGCAAGATGGCCGAAGCATTTTCCCATTGGGCTTCAGCCTGTTCATGTGCCGCTGCAAGCAGGTCGTCATCCAATCCGGCCACCACTTCATTACGTGCGACCAATTGTCCTAAAGGGGCCAGATACTCGAGCGTTCCTCCCGACTGGGCTGAGAGGGTCACATCATGCAGGGCTTCAATAGTGCCGGAAAGTTCGATAACGTCTTCAAACACAGTCGGTGAAAGTACGAGGGTCTCGACATGCTTGGCGGCTACGTCTGATGCTTCATCCGGGCCACCGCCAGCACCACCTGCGCCACCACATGAAGCTGACAATAGTGCCAGCGGTAATAACCAGAATCTGTGTTTCATAATATGATCGGGTATGAGCTGCTATCAATTCAAATGTCACGGGTTGGCCGCCAAGTCCATGTCAAACTGCTCACTAAGCGGCAGCCCCAATGCGATTTCGACCGTGCTCTGAGCGACCAGAAAGCTGTAAATCGCCTGCAGATAGCTCAGCCGGCTGGTGTCCAGTTGTAATGACGCCGTGCGCAACTCAAGCGAACTGGAAATTCCTTCCCGCGAACGCGCGCGCGCATACTCGTAGTTTAGCTCTGCATTGGCGACGTTGGTTTCCTGACTCAGAATCTGTTGTCGAGCTGCGGCCAGTGTCCGCAATGCCGATTCCACTTCCAACCGGATCGATTCCTCAAGTTGAACCATATTGAGGGCGGCCCGATCGGCAGCAATCTGTGCGGTCTTGACCCGGGACCGCCGCTGCAACCCATCGAACAGGGTCCAGCTAAGGTTGAAACCCACATTCACGGATGATTGCCAGTAAGACTTGCTGAAATACGTGTTGCGGCCTTGCGAAAACTTGAAAGGATCATTCGGGTCTTGGACGGGGAATGTACGGTTGTCTGGCACGCGGCCGATATAGCTGAAATTGGCGAACAAGTCCAATAATGGCATGCGGTCCAGTCTTAACGCCTTAACCTCATTGAGTCTGTATTGATACGTTAATCTGGCCTGCTCCAAATCGGGCCGTACCTGTATAGCACGTGTATAGGCGTCACCTGTTGCCAAAGTCAGGTACGGAGATACATCATTGATCGCGAGTGTGCCGTGCACACGAACGGGCTGTTCCACCGGAATGCCAAGCAGGTACTTAAGCCCGGCCAAGGCGTCGTCTACCTCGTTACGGGCGCGCACCAGCGCAGTTTCCTGATTCGCCAGTTCGACATCCATGCTCAGCCGCTGAATCTTGGGTATGATGCCCTGAGCGACGCGCTGTGCCGTCTCATTTCTCGCCTGACGCGTACGTTCAACACTTTGCCTGGCTACGCGAGCCTCTTCTTGGGCGAGCAATACACCATAGAAAGCCTCGCGCACATCACCGATTACGATCTGCTCCTGCCGATCCGCGGCCCGATCCAGAGCCTGAAGTGCGCTGCGTGCTCCTTTGGGTCCGAAAAGTCGCAGATACCCAGGCACGTCCACCAACTTCTGCGTGATGGTGATACTGCTGGTGTACTGGTTGTCTACCACGAACGGGTTGTCACTGGTCTCAACTATAATATTTGCTGCGTCTATACCACGTTGTTGCCGGTCTGCATACTCTGCAAACGTGATGGGAATCGTGGCCGGATCGGCGTCCGTACGCGCCTGCTCGTTGTATCCCAACCAGCCCACAAATGCAAAACCGGAGAAAAGGTCACCCGCTGCACTACCTGCGAAAGGATTGGCTGCCTTCAGGTTTCGGGTATAGTTGCTTTGGCCTGAGATTTGTGGGTAAAGCACAGAGGCGCTAGCTCGAAGATTTTGCCGACTCTCGGCTGCATCTAAACGGGTACCCTGTAACACATAGTTGCTAATCAGCGCTATTTGGACGGCTTCATCAAGCGTTAGCGTGATCGGATCACTTGATTTCTGCACTTGATGACCCTGTGCCTTGGCAAAAGAAGCCGGCACCATCGAAAGTATAGTGAGGATGCAAAACAATCTCATGAGGCGGGCAGATTGAACGCTGAGAGTGAACTGTAACCGGAAACAGGCAAAAATTCTTCTAGTCAGCTCGACCATATGGTTGAATTCGCGCAGGGTTCTTGAACCAAACGTCGGATAGGGCCTTGGAGATGGTTCCCTGACCATTCCTGTACGCAGCACCTCAGCCCTTTATGGAAGATTACGTCCGATCATTAGGAAATCCGAAGGGGGCCGACGCACATCTCCTCGTCACCCCTCACACAAATTCCTTCAATTGATGTGCGTGCAGGTATTCTACGACGTGTTTGACTTGCTGTGTGCTGTCTTTGTGGCAGATTAGCAGTGCATCGTTCGTATCTACAACCACGGTATCGTGCAAGCCCACCAATGCTACGAGTCGGGCTTCAGACTGCACAAGGCAGCGACTTGAATCGTGTACGATCACATTGCCCTTGAGGACGTTGCCGTGCCGATTCTTCGTGCTCAAATCGTATACGGCTTGCCAGTCGCCGATATCACTCCATCCGAATGTTCCAGGGACTACGTATACGTCATCAGCATGCTCCATAACGCCGTAGTCGACGGAAATGCGTGCGCTCCGGTAGTAGGCTTCTCTAATGGCTGTCGGTTCCTCTGGCGTATTCAAGTGTGGCACCACCCTTTCAAAGGCTTCCCAAGTACTGGTCAGGTGCTTTGACATCTTATCCAAAATCGTGTCAGCACGCCACACAAAGATGCCACTGTTCCACAGAAAATCCCCCGAATCCAAAAAGCGTTCAGCCGTAGCCACATCCGGTTTTTCTGCAAACGTACGCACAGGATACACCTTCTCCTTAACACCGCCTCCGGTGTAATATTGGACGTATCCATAGCCGGTCGCAGGATGTGTGGGCTGAATGCCTATCGTAACCAGTGCCCCTGGCTTGCGAGCGGTCCGGATTGCCACTTCCAGTACTTTGCGAAACCGCTTGGAATGGCGTATCAAATGGTCCGCCGGAAGGACTACCATAATAGCCTCAGGGTCGAGGGCCCGTAGCTTTATGGCAGCATAGGCGATGCAGGGCGCAGTATTTCGGCTTATGGGTTCCCCCAGTACTCGCGATGGAGCCAGTTGGGGCAGTTGCACCTGTGTCAGGTTCTCGTAACGCGCGTGTGTGACTACGTAGGTACGTTCTGCTGGAACCAATGGCTCAAGCCGTGCAAATGTGCGTTGCAGCAAAGTATCCTCACCCAGCACATTCAGGAATTGTTTGGGGTGAACTTCACGGCTTCGCGGCCAAAAACGGCTGCCAATTCCGCCTGCCATAATCACGCTGTAGACCATGTGCAATTCAGGACCTGATCAAGGTCCATGATACGTTGGGCGTGTTACTATTGTACCGTGTGTTGCGTGGAGCTTGCTCCAATAAAACAAGAAATACGCGCATAGAGCAAACTACGCCCCCCGGGCGTACAATAAAGTCCTGGATCGAGTTATTGTACGCGCTTGAATGAGAATTGGCATCGTAGGCACCGGGTATGTGGGCCTTGTTTCCGGCACGTGTTTCGCCGAAATGGGCAATGACGTTTATTGTGTAGACGTGGATCAGGCCAAAGTCGCTCAATTGCGTGCGGCGAAAATGCCGATCTACGAGCCGGATCTCCGCACCCTTCTAAAACGAAATCTACGGGAAGGCCGGTTGCACTTTACCACGTCACTGCAGGAGATGCTTGACCAGGCAGATATTATATTTCTAGCGTTGCCTACCCCGCCCGGCGCTGATGGGGAGGCTGATTTGTCATTTGTGCTGGGGGTAGTACAGGATATTGCTGACTGGTTGTCCGAAAACTCTACGTATAAGGTGATCGTCAACAAAAGCACAGTGCCTGTAGGCACGGCGGCCCGGGTTCGTGTCGTGCTGGCCGAAAGCGGGGTCAAGCAAGGGGAGGATTTTGATGTGGTGTCAAATCCGGAGTTCTTGCGTGAAGGTTCTGCCGTGGCGGACTTCATGAAGCCGGATCGCATCGTACTGGGTACGTCAAGTACACGAGCAGGGGAACAAATGCGGCGTTTGTATGAGCCGTTTGTACGTCAAGGCAATCCCATCTACATGATGGATGAGTGCTCAGCGGAGGTGACCAAATATGTGGCCAACGCGTTTCTGGCGTCGCGCATCAGCTTCATGAATGAAGTGGCCAATCTCTGCGAGCGGGTCGGGGCTGACATAGACCACGTTCGCATGGGTATTGGAAGTGATACACGCATCGGCAAACACTTCCTGTATGCGGGTATCGGATTCGGAGGCAGTTGCTTTCCCAAGGATGTGCAAGCGCTTTTGCACACGTCACGCAACCATGGTTATGATTTCAAAATCCTGTCCGCCGTGATGGCGGTCAACGACGGGCAGTGGCAACTCCTGATTAAACGAGTACAGGAGTTGTTGGGTGGAAAGCTGCGCGGAGGTCGAGCGGCGGTCTGGGGACTGGCTTTCAAACCCAATACGGATGATGTCCGAGAAGCGCCGGCCCATAAAGTGATTCGTGGTCTCCTTGCTGCGGGTATGCGTGTGGTCGCTTTCGATCCGGAGGCCATGGAAACGACACGAGCGGTACTGGGGGACGAAATCGATTATGCCAGTAACGCCTATGCAGCGTTGGAAAACACGGATGTGCTTATAATCTGTACCGAATGGCCTGAATTCCGAAGGCCGGATTTTGGCCGGATGAAGCGCCTGATGAGGCGTCCTCTAATTGTCGACGGACGCAACGTGTACAACACTGGCCGCATGGCAGAGCATGGGTTCGAATACTACAGTATCGGGCGTCCTGCTGCTACCATGGCGGGGCTATAGTATTATCGTACGATTTCCATGGCAGTCGGCGGTTAAGGCTCATGGACGTTAGCGCGTGGATCACACTGGCAACGGTAGTGGCGATTGCCATAGCACTCGTAAGTGATGTTGCCCGGCCGGATCTCATTTTCTTAACCGGCCTCGGTGTGCTGTTAGTTACCGGTGTCATAACGCCTTCCGAGGCCTTTGCCGGGTTTGCCAGCACCGCAGTGATAGCGATCGGGGCATTGTTTGTAATAGCGGCAGGGATAGAAGAAACCGGCCTATTGCGAACCTTTGATCACCTTCTACTCAGTGATGACCGCTCAAGCGCCCGGCGTCTGGTTCAGCTCATGATGCCGACGGCGCTCCTGTCCGCGTTCATTAACAATACTCCAATTGTGGCCATGCTCACGCAGCCCGTACAAAAGTGGGCTTCACGTATGGGTATTTCACCATCAAAGGTGCTCATTCCACTATCATACGCGGCCATAGTCGGCGGTATGTCCACCCTCATGGGCACCTCCACGAATGTAATCGTTTCGGGCCTGATGGCGGAGTACGGTTATGAGCCTTTGGGTCTGTTTGCGTTTTCATGGGTAGGAGTGCCGGCAGCCATACTCGTAATAGTGTTTATGGCTTTTGTCGGTGTACGGCTGTTGCCCGAACGAAGTCATGGGCCTGCATTCGCCCCGCGGGCACTTGCAGCCTGCCTGTTTGAGGTCCGCATACGGGAACGTTCACCAGTGAGAGGACAAACGATTGCACAGTCTGGGTTGCGGAATCCTGGAGATGCGTATCTCGTGCATGTGCGACGTGATGGACATGTCATGACAGCGTCCCCGGAACTGGTTTTGGCACACGGGGATGTGCTGGGGTTCAGCGGGAATGTATCTGCGCTGGAGGATCTGTTGCGCCGTCCGGGCTTGGGACCGACGGTGACCACCAAGAAAGGCAAATCCACCCAAACGCTGCCTTTGTATGAAGCGGTGATCAGCGATACGTCCAATCTGGTGGGCAAATCGTTGCAAGACGTGCAGTTTGATGAGACCTACGGGGCCGTCGTATTAGCGGTACAGCGCAAGACGGGACAACTGTCCGGCTCACTGGGCTCCTTGATATTAAAAGCAGGCGACCTCCTGTTCGTAGAGGCAATGGCTGGATTTGAGGAGCGATGGCACAGGAGTAATGCAGAATTCTACTATGTGGCTTCCCGAGGTTCATCAAAGACCAAGCAGCCGCGATCAAAGGCCTATATCGGATTGGGCATTCTTTTATGCATGATTGCGCTGATCGGGACCGGGGCATTCTCACTGGCCACCGCAGCGTTCGTGGCTGCATTGGCCATGATTATCAGTGGCTGCCTGACGATTGCCAACGCGCGGCAGGCGTTGGACTTGCAGGTGCTTATCCTTATCGCAGCCGCTTTGGGCCTGGGAGAGGCGGTCGCCAAGACCGGGTTGGCCAATAGGATGGCGAGTGGACTGCTCCAAATGACTGAAGCGGGGCCGATTCTGGTCCTAATAGCTCTGTATGCGTTCACGAATGTGCTCACGGAACTGATTACTCATAAAGCCGCAGCAGTCTTGATGCTGCCTGTGGGGCTGTCTTTAGCCTCCGGCATGAATCTGCCGCCCGAGGCGTTTGCGCTTACAGTAGCCGTAGCGGCAACAGCCAGTTTCATGACGCCGGTCGGGTACCAGACCAATCTGATGGTAATGGCGGCTGGGCGCTACCGTGTACGCGATTATCTGCGGGTTGGTATTCCGGTAAGTCTTCTTGTCATGGCCACAACAACTGTAGTCGTGAGCCAAGTTTGGCTGTAGGCACATTTTATGAGCAACTGCATTGAATGCCCCCCTTTCGCTTCCAATTATAGCAGGGGTTGGTGCTTTGCCGGCCCCAGTCGCTAATGCCCGTTTCTACGCTTAATTCACCGCACGGCGGTGAATTGGTTAACCTGATGGCCAGCCCCGAACGCAGGAAGGCGCTCGTTGAAGCGGCGATCCATTATCCTTCTGTTACGCTCTCCCCGCGTCAGATTTGTGACCTTGAGTTGCTACTCTCCGGAGGGTTTTCGCCGCTAACCGGCTTTTTGAATCTGGCGGACTATGAAAGCGTGTTGATGGACATGCGACTAATTAGTGGTTCGCTTTGGCCCATTCCGGTCACGCTTGACATAATGCAAGCAGACGTGGACCGAATTGGCCGGCACAAGCATGTTGTACTGCGAGATGAGACCGGGGTTATGCTCGCTGTGCTTAAACGGGGCGATCTGTGGCAGCCGGATAAGGCTAGAGAGGCTGAATTGGTCTTTGGAACCAGAAGCAAAGAACACCCGGCAGTGAACTATCTCATGAACAGGGCCGGCCCATACTACATGAGTGGCATCTTGGAGGGTTTGGGGCTGCCGCCACATTACGACTTTCTCGAGCTGCGAC
>JAAXGT010000161.1 GCA_012271205.1 Rhodothermales bacterium | reverse complement strand
CCGGGCCCTCAACCTCAAACGGCGGCCCACGCTGCAAGCGGCCAGAGCGGCTTGGATCGGATACACCCTCCGCGGCCGCGAGAACTTCCCAGGCCTCCAAGAACTCCCCAATGCGGCTATCTCCCCCTCCGGCCCGTAAGCACCGCCCACTTCAGCCGTTCTCATCCTCCAATTTGCACCGCTCACGCCCTGCCCATGCCCAATACATCCCGTGGTCTTACGTTCTGCAGCGCAAGCTCCTAGCGGCGCGGAGAGATGGACTTCGACCGAGTGCAAAGCCTCGTCCTTCCCAATATCGATACTTTCGGTGCTCCATAGCCCTCCGGCCTAATCCGCTACCGACGCTTCGCGGGGCCCCGCACGGCTCGCGGCCGGAGTGGGAAGCTAATCCTTCTCCTGACGGGACTCTCACCCGATATCCTGCACCAGTTAGCCTGGCGCACACACTATAAACTCCGGTTAAGGGAGGGGGATGGCATCGGTTTCATCCGGTCTTATCCGCGTTGCTGTTGTCGCGGTGGCGGCCGGCCGGATCGCACGGGGCCTACCGGTACTTCTTCCCTCGCGCGCCCGCGGACCGGCGCCAGAGACTGAAGCTGGATCCGGTGTCGGGCGATGGGTTGGGGTTCATCAACCGCCAGAAGCCCCCTGTGCAAGGTCTTCACGGGGACCGCCACGGCTTGGCCCGGTACGACCAACGACTGGAGGCGGGTACGTTCAAGCGGCCGAAAGGTAAGGCGCCGAGCGGGGCGAGAGGCTCCAGGCGGTCAGCCGAGGAGTCCGGGGGCAGCACCGGGTGCTACGCGCAGGCAGCAACTCGTCCGCTATCCGGGGACGGCCATATCGAAATCGACCATAGCAAAGTCGAGAAACCCGATCCGCCCCTTGCGTTAGGGCGGAAGCATTACCGCTTCGCGGATTCGCAGGCGACAGGGATCTATTTGCTCCAGAGCACTGGCCAGTGGCACGGAATCCATTCCCAGGACGGGCTCTCCCGCGTTCCGACACCTTCCAACAGGCGCGTCAAAGAATCTCGCGGGCCGGCCCAACCGTAAGCCGGCTCCCGGCGACACCGACCCGATCAACCAATAGGCCGAACCTTACCCTGCATGACCTCGAAAACCGCCCACGATTACACGGGAGGACTTCACCGGACGGCAACATGTGGATCGCTAAAGTACACAGCGATAGAGACTCGCAAAAGTCAAATCCCAGCCTAGATTCGTCGTACAGGCCTTGGGTCCGGAAACGCTCGCGCCACTTGCCGACCGTCTGGCAGGCAGGCTGCGTGACCTGATCTGCAACTTGAGTTCTTAACGGATACCTGACTGAGTTCGAATATCTTCAGCGGACGTTCTAAGGACATGGTCTCTTCCTCTTTCAGATGAATGAGGAATACGATATCCAATGCCCCACCATAATAGATGTATTTATAGGACACAATACCAATTCCTTCATTGAATCAAAGAAGCTGGGCGATACCAAAACCAATCGAGAAGCTTCGGCTCTCCAAATCCTTGGCAAAGTCCAAACGCAAAAGGCCAAAAATGCCGCTTAACGAAATCCCAAGTTCCTGGTGTCGCGATTGGAACGCCAGCGTTCCGTCCTCAAACTCATCCCAAAGCCAGGCGTGCCCCCCATATATGAGCAGGTTGTAGCCTTTCTCCACCAAGCCATACAAATCCAGGATTTCGAATGGGATCGTACGAAAATTGTGATCCCAGACCAAGGATACCATTTGCCGGCCTTCGCGAGGTAGGCCCTTAAGTGACCGAAGTGCACCGAAGGGAGCATAGGAGGATCGGCCACCTTCCAGAATGAAGACGCGCTGCGGTGGAAGTCGTCCACCGCCAGAAGTGAAGCCCACTGTGCCAATGATATCTAGAGTTGCCGGCAGAAACCGCCGCGCACCAAACGTGGTCATGCGCCATTGTCCGGTTACATAATGCCGCCTGAACTTAAAATTCGATCCGGGAAGTGTATGCTCCGTTGTTAACTCCAGATTACGGCTACCCACTATACCCGGTAACTGCACACGATCACCTACGGCAGTCCTCAGGGTCAGGGTATGCATGCGTCCTTCATCAACAGCAGCATTGCTACGCTGCGGCGTTTTTATGCCCCGGATGTCGTAACTGGTTGTCAGCGGCAATGACATGTGATCCTCGTCCCGCCAAGTGACCTCGATTTCTGCAGGCCATTGGCGAATATTGAGGTTCGCTGTCATGTATGGGCCTTTGCTGCGATAGTAGTCGAAATAATCTTCCTTGCCCAACAGCGTACTAAGGCTGTTGACACCTCGGAAATGAAACCTGGACCCGTAGCGCATCGCATTGTGAGCCCGGTAGCCCAACTTGACAAATCCGGATGCACGGTAGTTTGCGACGTAGCCTCCACGCGTCAAACGTGCAGACACATCATAAGACCAGCGATTTTCGTCTGTGAGTCCTGTACTGTAACCGCCGCCGCCCCTCAGCGTCACAGCACTAAAAATATCGCGGTCGTACTGAGCCCCTACGTGGAACCCGTCTACACGGTTATACCACAATCGCGGCTCTGGCAAGTTGCCCAGGAGTTGCCCAAACCCGCCACCTAATCTTTCACGGCGATCCTCGATTTCTCGTTGCCGTTGTATTGCACGTCCCAACGCACCACCCGGCTCGTACGCATCGATCAAACTCATCGAACTGTCTATAGAAGCATACGCGAGTTCCTCCACGGGGGTGAGCGGCACTATGAAACCTTCCTCCAAAAATGCTTCGTCACTCTCCATAGCCGAAGAGTCCACCTGCATAAAGTCCTGTCCCGCAAACAAATCCTCCGGGATGGGCTCGTTGAGCTGGTAATCACTAAAGCGATTTATAAGTCCTATGTATATCGTGGGTAGCGAAAACACAGGCCCAAAACCAAAATCCAAGACTGAGCTAGATCTGAGATCCGCAGGCAACCAGGCATTCGTGCCGTAATTAGAGTATTGCTGCTGCCAGCTGACCTCAAAGCGCTGAATCGGCTGAGGGTGCAGGAAGGCCTTGCCAGGGCGCAGATCCACATCAATCATGGCATAAACCTCACCGAGCACCGATACTCGCCCGGTAAAGCCCACAATCAGATCATTCTTCGGTTCTACCGCGATGTCGTATACCTTGGCTTCGTCAAGCCGGCGCTCGCCGATCAGCGTGAAGTTGTATTTGCTCAATGCATCAGGATGGGTAACACCGATGAGCCGGTGACCGGCCGTCTGGATATTGTCGTCGTACAGGTTGAGGGCCATGGCCGCGACAGGCAAATAGTCCCCGAATTCTATGTTGCCAGTTTGCCTGGATCCCCGCTTTATTTCTCTCATGCCGCGATCGCGGTGCCACCAGGCTGTCGAGGCGCCTTCGATTATGGCTACGATCCCGCTATCATTAGACATCGTGGTGCGCGCATAGGCTTGCGCCGAGTAACTTTCAAGTGCTGCCCGCCACTCCTTCTTGCGCTCAATGACTTCACGCATGATCTGTACCGCGGGATCCTCGCCAGTTACCGTAATGGCCGCCAATTCAATGGCCACAGGCTCGAGACGAACATCAAGGAACACATCTGTGGTGACTGACAACGTGTCCGTACGATAACCGATAAAGCGTACGATGAGCGTTACAGGCAGTGAGTCTACACGCAGTTCAAATGCGCCATCGTTGTTGGTAATCGTGCCTCGGAAAGTGTTCGCAACTATTACATGGGCGTTCGGCAGTGTTATGCCCGATTCTGCGTCTGATACGAGACCCCGTAACACCTGCCCCTGAACTGGTAGGGTGATAACCAAAAACAGCCCCAGCAACAAAGTTCGTTTCGTCCGGCTTCGGAGATATTTTTCAAAAGCTGGGGCGTGCTGCGCGCCAGTTACAGTCAAACAGCCGTTACACATAGCTGAATAGGCCGCATGTGGTACACTGGCGGCAATATTGGTGCCAGCACCTTCATGCTTTGTCATACCGCTTGTTCAAGGAAAGCACAGATCCTGTCACTCTGTTGACGTGCGTCATTCCAGCCGAGCTCAATAACACTGGCAATGTAGTTTGAGTCAAAAAGCAATACGCTGAGCCAGTCCGGGCTTTCCGTCAGGCCACTTCCCAAGCCGCGCGTAAGCAGACGAATGACACCTCTGGTCTTGCGTTCGTATCCACTGGCCAGCCGTCCGATGTCCATGGACGGTCGAAGCAACAAACAATTCACGGGACGCAGTCCGCCACGTTCAGCTTCTGGTAGTCTGCTGACCAGCCGGTTAATCGTTTGCAGTGTGCGCACATCCTGGTCGAGAACATCCAAAAATATCGCATTAAGCAAAATACCCATTACCTGCGCAGCAGGTGGATAGCTCCTTACCACATGGTGCGAAGCTTCTGCCTGCGAGCGGTCATAGCGCGTGGAAATAACGACAATGTCAGTTGCACCCAGATGCAATGCAGGTGACAATGGCGCGGTAAGCCGAATGCCCCCATCACCGTACCAGGCATCCCGTAGCTTGACAGCTGGAAACAGCAGCGGCAGTGCCGCTGATGCCATCACATGATCGAGGGTCAGATTGGCATGTATAGCAATACGGTTAGGCCGCTCCCAAGCCTCAATGTCACGTCCCTGTACCCACGTCACCGATTGGCCGGTGCTGAAGCTGGTGGTGGTCATGCAAAGGGCTGTGAGTCGGCCGCTTTGCAGATTTTCCGTCACTCGCGGCAGCGTGCTATCAGAGTTGGCTGGCAGGTGATCCGCCAAATATTCCCTAAGTGGTCCCGTATTTAGAAGCGCCTCTCCGTCTTTTACCTGTACGATCGAATCCGGCCTTGGAATGCCACCCAGCACGCGCCGGAAAACTCGGATGCTGGATTCGGATTCGAATACATCCTGGCGATCTATATCCTGCCAACAAGCTACCAAGCCGGATGCACCATCTACCGACAGGTTGCCTGCCAGATAGGCAGCATTTATAGCGCCGGCCGACACCCCAGTTATGATTGGGTAATGAACTTCCGGTGCCAGTTCGTGCACGTAGCAAAGCACCCCGGCCTGGTAGGCAGCACGCGCACCGCCTCCAGCGAGTACAAGGGCAATTTGGCGTTTGTGTTTTGGATCTCTGTTCGTCGCCATCAGGCTACAGGCTGTGAAAGCGAGCCTTATCGGGTTTGCCTCGGTGCACTAATATATAGCAGCTCATTCGCAGAATCGTATGTCTGAATCTGCTCGGTTTGCAAT
>JAAXGT010000098.1 GCA_012271205.1 Rhodothermales bacterium | reverse complement strand
GCTCTACGTACCGGAAACGCTCATTAAAGTTAGCCGCCCGGCCTTCATGCCCTATATGACTATAAAGCCCGACATTCGGGAATCTCCTGAACGAGTCTGGCCAATGAGATCGCCCTTATCTGTGTCATGCACATCCGCCGAAGTGTGGGGGTCCAGCCTAAAACGCTAATCCATCGCAAGCAGGACCCCACAACTGAAAACCGTACGGACTAGGACGCCACGCGACCTGAAAATCGAGCCGGTTTTACCGGGTGGGAGCCATGCGGACTTGATTTTATTTTTGAAACGAGCACCTCTTGCAAGATACAGGGGGCCGCCTACCCCCTCCCTGAGACGCACAAACAGGAATCATCCATGCGCTTACTACTTTGATGCCGCCGGTCGCGGACTGGTCTACAGCACGGGCCTTGTTAGAGCTCGGATAGGCGAATAGCACAGAAATCAAAACCCGTACTTTCAGCCAGCGAGCTTGCTTGTGCTTCACTGAAGAGATGACGATCAATCGTCAGTCTTCAGTGGAGGGCACCATTTTTCTTCGCAGGACAGGTCACTCACCATGGAGCAGTTCTTGCGATCGTTGCTTGGCCAACATGTTGCTCCAACATACTCCCCGTTACTATCAAAAATGCCTATGCAATCATCAATTTCACAGTCTTCTTCTGCGGCAAGCGCTTCAGAAGGATCAGAGATCCACTTAATCGTTAAGCCCCCGGCCTATCCGGCCACGCCAAGCAGGACAATCAAAACAACTTTTGCAATGAGAGAGCCCGCGGTGCTTCTCATGATGATTTTCAAGGATCGATTGGGTACATGGATAACGTGGCAAATATCTGTGTTCATTAGACCTTCGTCAATGGAACTGATACCAATAACAGGTGAAACAACGGGACCACCTGACTGCCCCGAAGGGCAGGGCCATAGAAAATCGCTGGCAGGTACGGATACAAGGCGGTCTCTTCGGCACTCTGACAGCAAGACGAAGCCTTCCATGAAGCGTCCTGCC
The DNA here is from genome assembly GCA_012271205.1 of Rhodothermales bacterium. Taxonomy (GTDB): domain Bacteria; phylum Bacteroidota; class Rhodothermia; order Rhodothermales; family Bin80; genus JAAXGT01. The sequence goes on along the minus strand of JAAXGT010000098.1, from coordinate 28,342 downwards.
AGTCCCTTTTCGTCCCTGCGCAAACGATCAGGTTGAGGGGTGACGTGCACGCGCTTAGGCCTGTCAGGGCCAACGCCACGATCAGACAGGTGGCATGCCATCTGTCTGGTTTCGTCCTAGTGTATTGTTGTAACTTAGTCAGACTATCCTATATCTCGCGGGCCGTCAGTTGGACCAGATTGGCATAGGTGGTGAAGCGGCTGTCGAAGACCAGCTCTCTGGGGGGCTGACCGGCCCGCGTTTCCCAGCATTCGATGAATGCCAGGATGGCCTCGTTCTGGATCTCTCGGGTGAGGTGGGCCTTACCGTAGAGGAGCATCCGATGACGGGCCTCACGGGCGACCAGAGCCAGGAGGCCCCGCTTCCGCCGGCTACGCTTGGAGACATCGTATTTCGGCCGCAGCGCCTCATGGCCATGATCCAGCTGCAGAGCGATTGATCCGGCCCCGCTTCCGCCTACGGGGAGTTGGAGCCGCCTCTCCCGGCCCCGAAGACTGACACCCGCATCCCCTCGCCCGTGCCCGGAGGCGGGAGTTCTACAAGGGGCCCGCAAGGTCCACGAACAGCTGGTCACCCGCCGAATGTTCCAAGCGCAGCCCCCCCGCCTGCGACGGCCTCCAGCTCCGGTAGAGCGCACAGAAGTGGCGGTACGGTAGCCATCCGGGAAGGCGGCCGGGTCGTCGTCCCCCACCAGTGGCAACGGGACGTGCTTTTTCGACCGCATCCCCGTCGGGCTGGCGCTGGGCCGCGGACCGGGACTCCGGAAAGAACCGCGCGTCCCACCCGTCGCCGGGGAGCCCGTCCGGCCACGGCCCACGCCGTCCCCACACCTCCGCGCGAAGGAAGTAGCGGCGTACCGTAGCGCGGGACCGCGGCAAGGACGGCGCGATCCGACGCGGTGGTGCCTTCCCGGTGATCGTAGCGAAGTACGGCTCGGATCGGTCGCAGGGGGGACCGGGCTCGGGGTCTCGCGGGGCATTCGGGAATGCGCCCAGCGATAGCCTCTGGCTCGGTTAAGCTCCAGCGCTCCCTAAGACCTCCGGATGGGGCCGCTCAGAAACCGGCCGAATCACACCGGCCTAGGGGGGCACTTTCATCAGATTGCCCTGGCACTTTCAATCAGAATCTGCAGGTGAATGCGAAGAACGATACCTTATCCTCCATAAATATGTCAAACTATTTTAAGGACGAGACACTAGGACTGCCAGACTAAAGTCAGCTGAGCATCATGCTGCAGTCCGATTCGGCCGTCAGTACCCACAACAGGATTCAGATCTGGGTCTATGTAAAATATCGGCTTGCACTCCCTCTCGGGAAACAATGGATTTCCTATTAGGCGTGGCCCGAAGCGGTTCAGGTATCCTAATGTGTAGACCATGCATGTTGGCTCCACTCGTAGATCCACTGAATGACACTTGCCGGCCTGCGAAAATGGGATCAATATCAAGAATGAAGCATATATTAGTCATAATACCCATTTTATGTACAATATATAGGACAAAATGAAATCGCTTTCCACAAGTACTCTACCACGCATGGCACGTCAGTCCCTGATCAAGCTCGGTGCAGACATGGCCATTGCTCGCAAAAAACGCCGCATTTCAACTGTTTCGATGGCCGAACGTGCGTTCATCAGTCGCAGTACACTGGCAAAAATAGAGAAGGGGGATCCGACGGTATCCATGGGGGCATACTTGACTGTGCTTGCCATGCTGGGTCTTGCCGGGAGGATAGGGAAACTGGCGGATCGCACGAGTGACACGTTGGGGTTGGATCTGGATGAAGATCGACTGCCAAAGCGCATCGTTGCACCGGGCCGAATAGCAGGGTGACCATGGACAACGTCATTGAGGTGTATATAGACCATGGCGGTAGTACAACTCTTGTAGGTCACTGCCGGCACATCGGAAAGTCTGAACGGAGCAGCTCACTGTTCGAATATGCCGATTCCTGGCTGACCGACACTAGAGCATTTGCACTAGACCCAGCAAACTTGCCACTTTCCAGACACCAATACTACAGGACGTCCCGTAAATCGGCGCTACCTGGAGCTATACGCGATGGCGCTCCGGACAGATGGGGGCGACAACTGATCCGTCGCGCTGTTCTGAAGTCCGGCGCACGCAAGACGCTGACTGAAGTCGATTACTTGCTGGGTGTAACCGACAATTCAAGGATCGGTGCTCTACGGTTTAGGCGAACGGGTGATTCCGGCTTCAGCCAGACAGTCGGAAAGTATCGTATACCTCCACTTGTCCAACTTCCGGCTTTGTTAAACGCTGCGGCTGCGGTTCAATACGATTTGGAGTCAGGTGAAGATTTGCGGCTTTTGCTATACCAAGGCTCTCCGCTTGGTGGGGCTAGGCCAAAGTCTGCCGTAATCGACAATGATGGCTCTTTAGCTATTGCTAAATTCCCGAAGCCCAGCGATGTTCGCAGTATTCCACACGGAGAGGTTATGGCACTCAGCCTGGCACGCAAAGCCGGCCTAAATGCAGCATCAGGGCGTCTGGAAATCGTTGCAGGCAACCCGGTGGCTCTGATCAGGCGCTTTGACCGGGTAGGGAAGCAGCGGATTCCATTCCTGTCAGCCATGAGCCTGTTGGGATTGGACGACGGCGATACAGCAACCTACACGGATATCGCTGAACTAATCCGCATGTATTCTGCTGCGCCAAAGGTGGATTTGCACGAGCTCTGGCGGCGCGTTGTACTCGGTGTGATGATAGGTAATCTGGACGACCATTTACGGAACCACGGGTTTCTTCATGCCGGTGACAACCAATGGAGGCTTTCGCCCGCATACGATTTGAATCCAGTTCCTTTGCACGAAAAGGCACGCGAGCTGACGACCTGGATTTCGGAAGAGGGCCCAGAGGCGAACTTGGAGCTGGCCTTTAATGCTGCGCCTTATTTCGCGCTTAATCTTGTTGAGGCGAAACAGATTGTCAGCCAAGTGTCGACTGTGGTGACTAAATGGTGTGAGGTTGCACGGGGCCTACAGATGACTGCTGCAGACATGGCCACGTACGCTACGGCTATTGTAACAGATGCTTGAGATGCAGTGCAGAAAATCGAATCCTTTCTGGAGCAGGCGAAAGTTGGCACCTACTCCAAGGCCACCAGCGGTGGTTCCGCCTCGTCCAGTGTCACCGGTAAGGACGCCCCGTCTCTCCCGCCCATCGTCTGCACCGTCGGGGCCACCATCGCCCCTGTCCCGGTCCACCGTTGGCTCCAGCTTGGGCGACAGATGCGTCCGGCCGCCTTTCATCTTCGTGATCCGTGCCTCCGGGTCATGCGGATGCCTCCAGTCTTGGTTGGATCCCTTCCTTGGACGCTTCCGGTCCCGTGTCGGCTCCTCAACCCCCGCCGCCGGGACCACCGGTGCCAGTTTCTGGGGGGCGGTCGGTCGAAAAACCCGCCGGAGCATTCGACACGGTCGAAGACGCGCCAGCGCCTGGGCGTGGAAGTGCCGGAGGCGGTGTCCACGTGGATTCGCGCTCGAAGAATCGCTTATGACACCCGCCCTGCGGTAATCGCCCTTATTGTGCACCAGGATGGCTCAGCCAGTTGTATTTTGAACACCGAATTTGGGAATCGGTGTTGTGCCTCAAAGTAAAAGGCTCGACTTCTGAATGTGAAAGCTGGCCTTCAAGTGGTCTCTTATGGCAAGGAAACAGTTTATTGTATGACTATAGCCTGTGAGGCTGGATTGAATTCAACCAGCGACTCTTCCCGTTTCAAGCACACAAGAATATGTGTAGCCACGTGCTTGTTGGTTCTTGCCGTACTATCTGTCACGAATATCTCACCTGCGCAGACGCAGCCTGCAAGTGCTCAGAAGGAGCTTCAGAGCCGTGTCAATTTCCGCAGATTGAAGCGTGCACCCTTCAGGCAAGGCACATCTGCAGCTGCACATGAAGGAGATTCATTGGCACTCGTCGCACTCTACAATGCGACCGGGGGCTCGTCGTGGACGAATAATGTGGGCTGGTTGCAGGGCCCGGTAGCGGCATGGCATGGTGTCGCACTGGATTCCATTGGCCGCGTAAACGTCATCAGCTTGGATGCCAATAATCTGAACGGGGCGATTCCAGAGGACGTGAGCACATTGGCTGAGCTCCGAGTACTGGACCTGTCGGAGAATTGGCTGTCTGGAGCTTTAACTGCCTCACTCGGAGACCTCTCCCGGCTTGCAACACTCAGCCTCTGGCAAAACAGTCTCACCGGTAACATTCCGGCCGAACTCGCCACGATTTCAGAACTGAAGGATCTACTCCTTTTCGGCAACAGGCTCAGCGGGGAGATCCCGCCGGAGCTTGGGCAACTCATCAATCTGAGGCGCTTGTGGCTCGACTACAATCAGTTGGACGGGACAATCCCTGCGGAATTCGCCAATCTGGAAAACCTTGAAGAACTGTTCGTGGACTACAACAATCTCACAGGAACTGTGCCGGAAGATTTGACCCGGCTTCCGAAAATTATTTCGCTGTACATGGGGTACAACAATTTGGGGGGACCCATCCCGCCAGAGCTCGGCAATATGCTCAGCCTGCAGAACCTGTCGCTGGCTGGAAACGCTCATACAGGTTCTATTCCGGGTGAGCTTTCGCAGGCTCGAGAGCTTACTAAACTCTTCCTGAACGACAATCAATTGACGGGCGAGATTCCAGGAGGATTTGAGCAATTGAGTTGGATGACCACGCTCAATCTTGCAGATAATCAGCTGACTGGCTCCATCCCGGAGCGCCTTGGTATGATCAGAAATTTGCGCGTACTGGTTCTCGCGGACAACGGGCTTACCGGCAGCATTCCGCTTTCAATTGGTTTCGCGACTGCGCTGGCAGAATTGGATCTGTCGGGCAATCAGCTCTCGGGCAACCTTCCGGAGTCCTTTGGTTCATTGCAGCGCATGGAAAGAATGAACCTGAGCGGTAACCAGCTTTCCGGTCCGCTTGATGCGATTTACGGTATGATCAGACTCAAGCGATTGCAACTGAGGGGCAATCAGTTTGAAAGCGAGTTATATGGCGGGTTCGGCTTTATGCCGCTGTTGACTTTCGTGGATTTGGGGGGAAACCTGCTCTCCGGTTCGCTGGATGCAATGTTCAGTAGGGCAACTTCCATCGAAGTACTCAAGCTGGATGGAAATGCGTTTCAGGGGGGGCTTCCGGACAAGCTTACGCTGTCAACAAAGCTGTTGGATTTACGGGTGCAAGGCAACGAGTTGGACAGTATGCCAGATCTGACTTCGCTGACGAATCTGGATACACTGGATGTATCAATCAACAACCTTTCGTTCGAGGATCTGGTACCGAATGAAGCACTCACTCAGCGTGGAGCCTTCCGCTATACGCCCCAGGATACAGTTCCTACATTTCTTGTACGCACACCATCGGAAGTCGAAATCTTTGTTCTCGGCAACGCACCAGGAAATCGGTACCAGTGGTACCGTGATGGACAAGTCATAACAGGTGCCACTTCCGACACGTTACGCGTTGACCTCAGTGCCCCGAGCGCTGCGTACCATAGTGTGATAACAAATGACCTGCTACCAGACTTGACGCTCACAAGTCGTCCGATCGACTCAGACGATGATCCAACTTCGGTAGCATCCCGGAAGCCAGTGAGAGAGGAAACTGAACTGCTCCCCAACTATCCGAACCCATTTACAGCAGCCACGTGGATTACATTCAAATTGCCCGCCGCTGGACACATTGAAATCAGCATCTTTGATCTCTTGGGCCGCCGTGTTCGAACACTCGTCAACCGGCCATACTCGTCCGGCGAACATCGCATCTTTTTTGATGCAAGAGAGCTGGCGCCTGGCCTCTACCAATATCGTCTTGACTCTGGCAACACCCATATTATGCGAGTTATGTCAGTCGTTCGATGAGATGTGCATTGCCCGGCTTGGACTGCTTCATCCGAGAATTGGCGGCGCAAGGTCCGGACTGGCCCGTCCGATGTACACGTAAAACGTGTTGAAAGCAGAGTAAGATTACGCTCCGTTCGAGGCAATACACGACGCCTTCAGTCAAAACTGGTATCGTGCGCTGCTGCGCAGTTGGTGTTGGCCAGATGTACGCCTGATCCATGCGCGCAAGCGGGATCGGATAAAATGGTTGGCAGAATCATCAGCCAATCAAGAGAGTGACAAATAGCCCTCAGGCGCCTCCACCATCATCCGGTGCAGGATTTGACAAACTTCAATTAGTGTCGTGTCCCGCAAGTGTTTTGACATAATGAAAGAAACAGGGTATCTTTCTCTCTATCCACCCAAACGAGAGAGACCAGGCCCCGGGGACGTCCGTTGAAGGTGCTCGAAGTGAGCCCAGGTACCCGTGAGGAACTCCAGTCGCTTGTCCGTTCGCGCAGTCTGCCCGCCGGGCTGGTGCGCCGGGCCGAGATCGTGCTGCTGTGCGCCGATGGCCTGGACAACCAGACGGTTGCCGAGCGGGTCCGCACCAGCCGTGTAGCATGTGCTGTTTACAACGTGGGATGCTCGATTCAAGCGCGTGATGATATAGGAGGCCAACGATGAAAATGAAAAAAAGGCGCAAACTTATGGATTGGCTTCATTTGTTTTGCCTTCTTGGGATCACATCTGCCCCTTTGTGGCTAGATTTGGATGCAAAGGTGGTCGATGGCTACGCCATGATGGCTTGGCCCGAAGGTGTGCTCAAAATCTTCGCTTTCATGATAGCTATTATCCTGTGGGGAGCACATTTCCCGCGCTGGACTGGAGGGAATCTAGTCAACTTGATCCGCGACGTATTATCACTCATCCTGTCGTCAGACAGCCCCGATACACGAAGTCAATCCGACGCAACGATCCAACCCGGACCGAAAAGGTAGCATGCCACGTGCTACCTGACCGATCTACAGTCACGGTTCCGGTAACGATACGTGATTACAGCTTGGCTAGGTCAGTATCGCGCGGCTAGTGTAGTGTATTTCAATTACGTTTATTATATTAGATGGCCTCAGACTTACTGTTATCTTGATGCCCCGAGGTCGTCCCCTAACGCCGCTGGTTCTGTCCGAGGCGGATCGTGATCAATGGCCGGCGCTGGCGCCGTCCACCGCCCAGCCGCAGGGCTTGGTCCAACGCGCCCGAATTGTGTTGGCGGGGGCCGAGGGAGGGTCGAATCGCGCCGTAGCCGAACAAGTGGGGGTTTCTTGGCCTACCGGGGGCCAAGGGCGTCGCCGGTTTCTGAACTAGGGTCGGGCGGGGCTTCACGACCGGCCGCGCGGGGGCGTCCGCGTACGTATACCGACGACCAAGTGGAGCCGGTGATCCATCGGGTCCTTCGGGAAAAGCCCAAAGCGGCCGACACTTGGAGCGGGCGTATGATGGCCAAGGCGGAAGGGGTCTCCAGCACCACGGGGCCTCGCTGATTCCGGTCGTTCGGGGTCAAGCCGCACTTGTCCAAGACCTTCAAAATGTCCAATGATCCGCCATTTTTCACGAAAAGGCGGGACCTCCCGGGACTCTATCTGGATCCGCCCGATCATGCCTTGGTGCTTGGTGTGAACGAGCAGAGTCCGATACCGGCCCTTGACCGCACTTCGCTCAAGCTTCCGCTTGGACGGGGATAGGTGGAGGGCTTTACATCTGACGATATCCGGCTTGACCCCACCCCGCGGTTGGCCACCCTTAATGTTCAAACCGGACCCGTCCTTGCCCGATGCCGCCAACGGCCCCGCCATCCGGTATTTCTGGCCTTCCTGCGCCGGGTAGACCACCCCCCGTGACTTGGACCTTCACATTATTCTGGACCACTAGTGTCGCGTCCCAGAGATAGCTGTACATAATCTCTGGATCTTCTGAAGGATGGAGTCTGCGGTGGCCGTCCACATGAAGGGCTGTGTGCCGGAGTGGTTGTAGTGGTCGGTAAAGCGGAGGATCTTCTCCTTGAGCGGGGTGACCGAGGAGAAGGATCCGCGGCGTAGGGCCTGCTGGGTGATGAGGTTGAACCCGATCTCGACTTGGTTGAGCCCGGAAGAGTAGGTGGGCGTGAAGTGAATGTGGTAGCGTGGCCGGGCGGCGAGCCAGCGCTTGACCTTGGCGTGCTTGTGGGTGCTGTAGTGGTCGACGACGAGGTGAATCTCCAGATCGGGGGGGACGTTGGCGTCGATGTGCTTGAGAAAGCTCAGGAACTCCTGGTGGCGGTGGCGCGCCTTGCACGGGGCGAGGACTGGGCCCGTGGCGACATTCCAGTGCGGCGAAGAGGGTAGTGGGGCCGGGACGGATGTATCCGTGCGTGACGCCCTCGACGTAGCCGAGCCCGAGGGGCCGCAGGGGCGGGGTTCGCTCCAGTGCCGGGGTCGGGCTCTTCTCGTCCACGCAGAGCCCCATCGCGTGATCGGGCGGATCCAGGTAGAGTCCGACGATATCGCGGACCTGCTCGGCCAAGAATGGATCGGTGGAGAGCTGGAAGTGCTTCGGCCGGTGGGGCTGGAGATTGAACGCGCTCCAGAGGCGGTGGACTGCGGACTTCGAGAGGCCCGTGGCATCGGCCATGGAGCGGCCAGTCCAGTGTGTGCGACCACCGGGGGGCTGGGTCTCGAGCGTCCTTTGCAGCCGCGTCATGAGGTCGTCATCTTCGATGGAGCGCGGTCGGCCCGGCTTGCGTTCGTCGTACAGGCCCCTGAGACCTTGGGTTCGGAAGCGCTCGCGCCACTGGCCGACCGTCTGACGGCTGGTGCGGACCCGCTCGGCGACCGTCTGGTTGTCCAAGCCATCGGCGCACAGCAGCACGATCTCGGCCCGGCGCACCAGCCCGGCGGGCTGACTGCGCGAACGGACAAGCGACTGGAGTTCCTCACGGGTACCTGGGCTCACTTCGAGCACCTTCAACGGACGTCCCCGGGGCCTGGTCTCTCTCGTTTGGGTGGATGGAGAGTTGGAAACTAGTTACAGCAGCAGACGAAACCACCACCAGTCTGGCTGATTGAGTCGGCTCCGAAATCGCAGAGGCGCAAACGGTGCCAACATAGCATGGAGATCTTGGCAACTGAGCTCGGGAAGCCACGTGAATGTGCGGCGGGATTTGCCGGCGACGACAATCCTGACCGATAAGCTGCTTGAAGTGACGTGCCGGCCATTTACTGGATGCGATTCATACATGATTTCACCCACTTTGCAGTTTGCAAGCGGCGAGAAATGTGCGGATGCTGAGAGAAGTAGTAGAAATTCACTGCTGATTGCAGCAAGTGCCAAGAACGTGAAACCACCTGTATGCAAGAAGCTGTCCTTAAGTCCGGCATCAGATCAGTTATCAAGCATTTGGGAGAAGGCAGACTGAATTAACCACGCCCGGCAGGACTGGCAACTCTCAAACTATATTTTGTCTGGCACGAGTGCCTGACAAGATGTTTGGATTTATTGGCCACGTGTGATACTGAAGTGTACGCACGCGGCTCTCTGTCACACATGACATTTGATTCTGATGACATTTACGCGAAGGGCATTTATTCAAACGAGCTTGGCCGGTGTGTCTGCATGGGCGCTGCGCAAACACGAAATTGAGACCGATGTAGCCATAATCGGGGGTGGTATTGGCGGGTGCGCAGCCGCTCTTGCGGCACTTGAAATGAACTGCCGGGTTGTCGTTACAGAGCCTACCGACTGGATTGGCGGCCAATTCACGCAGCAAGGCGTGCCCCCAGACGAGCACCAGTGGATCGAATCCTTTGGTGCCACGCGTACCTACCGGGAATTCCGGGCGGCCATACGCGAGTATTATCGTCGTTCCTATCCATTGATCGTTCCAGATGTGCAACACCTCAATCCCGGCTCGTGCGGCGTATCACGCCTTTGTCATGAGCCCCGCGCAACACTGTCTGTGCTGAGAGAACGCCTTGCACCATATATCAGCAGGGGCCGGTTGCAGATTCTTCTAAACGTAACTCCCAAGGCTGCCAGCGTGACCCTCGATCGTGTAGAAGCCGTGCAACTGCAGTCGGGCGTTGTCCTGCGTGCACGCTACTTTCTCGATGCTACCGAGGATGGTGCGCTTCTGCCCATGACCGGTACCGAATTCGTCATGGGTGCGGAGACTGACACGCGTGAGCTTCACGCATCTCAGCGTCCGGGACCTGACAACATGCAGGCCCCCACTTGGTGCTTTGCCATGGAATTCAGGCCGGGAGAAAATCACACTATCGACAGACCCGCGGAATACGAATATTGGAAGGACTATGTACCACCCCTTTCTCCACCGTGGCCGGGCAAGCTTCTAAGCCTGACGTATAGCCACCCGATCACGCTCGAGCCACGCACGGCATCGTTTGACCCGCGACCCGGCGCCCAAACTGAAAACTTCAACCTTTGGACCTATCGGCGACTCATAGATCCCGCTCTCTTTGCACCGGATACCTATGCAGGCGGGATATCCCTGGTGAATTGGCCACAAAATGACTACATGGAAGGCAACTTGTTTGCCGAAGACGATACGTCTGTGCATCTGATGCGCGCGCGGCAGCTCAGCCTATCACTTTTCTACTGGTTGCAAACAGAAGTCCCGCACGAAGACGGTGGCCAGGGCTGGCCGGGGTTGCGCCTGCGCGGGGATATCCTGGGCACGCCAGACGGTCTGGCCAAAGCACCCTATATCCGCGAGTCGCGGCGTATCAAGGCGCGCTTTACAGTAATTGAGGACCATGTAGGCCAAGAGGCGCGTTTGGGGATGAATCGAGCCGAGTCATTTCCGGACTCTGTCGGCATTGGCAGTTACCGTATTGACCTGCATCCTTCCACGCGTGGCGACAACTATATTGACGTCGCTTCACTTCCGTTTGAAATCCCTCTCGGTGCATTGCTCCCGGAGCGTATGGAAAATCTTCTTCCCGCGTGCAAAAACATTGGCGTTACCCACATCACCGGCGGCTGCTATCGCTTGCATCCGGTAGAGTGGAATATTGGCGAGGCCGCCGGTGCACTGGCGGCCTACTGCCTGAGCCGCAATACTACTCCGCATGGCGTGCACGAAAGGCACCTGAAAGACTTTCAGGGGGTGCTGGGCCGCAGGGGCGTGGAGTTGCGCTGGCCTGATTCCGTCTATTAAAACCTCCATGCAACGCTGGCGTTTGCGTTCCAAGGTCCATAACTGAATTTGTATATGGTGCGGCGTCGCAAGCGATACATCCGACTCCCCAAGAGGCAGCGCAGACTGGTAGGTGTGCTGCTGGGTGGCTTTCTGGTGCTGCTCCTTAACAGCTTGCTCTTGTACCTGTTTGAGCGCTCTACCGCGCTCCTGTACATGAGCAATGTGCTCTTGCACATCGCGCTGGGCACACTCTTTGTGCTGCCATCAATTGTTTTTCTTGTGCTGCACCTCTCAAAAATGCCCATCCGCCTAAACTGGAAGGCTACCGGGGCGGGCATATTTACGGCAGCATCACTGCTGGCCCTGCTGTCTTCCGGATTTGGCCTTGTCATACTGGGTTCCACTTGGGCTGGGAGCACTTTGGTGTATATCCACCTTGTGTCAGTGGCCACCTCGATGATGGGTTTTGCCGTGCACGTGTCCATGAAGGAAGGGTTGCGATACCGGTTCTTGGAATGGGGACAAAGCCTCAAGCAAGGCTCGGGGCACATGATACGGCATCCCATGAGCGTCACGATTCTCGGTGGCTTAGTGGTAACCGCACTGGTCGCCCTCGTGCCTTGGCTGTCCGGGCGGCAAAGTGTGTACCAGGCAGATACGCCGGGCGATCCACTGTCAGCCGCGCAAGCTATCCTTGCACATGAGCGTTATTTGGACGATGACGACTTGGCTCGATCAGAATCCTGCGGTCAGGTCGGCTGTCATCCGGACATTACAGCTCAGTGGCAGCAGTCCGCTCACCGTTTCTCATCGTTCAACAATCCCTACTACCGCAAGAGTGTCGAGGCATTTGTCGAGCGAAGCGGAAATGATCCGGTACGCTGGTGCGCATCCTGTCATGATCCGCTTGTGCTCTTTACTGGTCGTTTCGCGGATGAGGTATCCCTCGACATGGAGCATCCAACGGCACACGCAGGCCTTACCTGTTTGTCCTGCCATGCTGCGGTAGCACTGCGTGACGTCAAGGGCAATGGGCGCTACGTCATGGCGGCCCCGGACGAGTATCCGTTTGCCCGCGCAACGGATGACACCCGCCAATGGGTGCACAACACACTGCTTCGCGCCAAACCTGGCCCGCACCGTGAAGCGATGCTCAAGCCGGTGCATCAGACGATGGAGTTTTGCGGCACATGCCACAAAGTAGGCCTGCCACCAAATGTGAATAATTACCGTTGGAAGCGAGGACAAAACGAATACGATGCCTGGCAAAACAGCGGCACAAGCGGGAACACAGTTCGCTCTTTCTATCTGCCAGATGAACCCGAAAACTGTGTGGACTGCCATATGCCGCTGGTTGCGTCCATGGATCAAGGTAATACAAACGGATTCGTGCGCAGCCATGCTTTCTTCGCTGCCAACACCGCGCTACCCGAGCTCAATGGGCACCCAGAACAATTGGCAGGCACGCAGGGGCTGCTGCGTGAGTCAGCTTCGGTAGATGTATTCAGCGTTATAGTCCGCGGCCATACCTACGGACCGGATGCGCCTATGCCTGTGCTACGTCCTGGAGATGATGTAGAAGTTACGGTGGTAGTCCGTAATCGCAGAGTAGGACACCTGCTTCCGGGCGGTACTAACGACTCCAATGAAATGTGGCTGGAATTCACAGCTGAGAATGAGCAAGGCGAAGCTGTATTGATTTCCGGATCAATGGATGATAGGGGGCGGGTAGACAGCACCGCCCACTACTGGGGTACGGTCCAAGTCGACCGGGCCAGTAATGCCATTTCACGCCGCAATGCTCAGGATTGGATTTCAACGGTATATGCCAATACGATTGGGCCGGGTACCGCACATGTAGTACATTATCACTTTCAGATACCCTCAGACGTAGCTGTCACGTCATTGAACGCCCGACTCTTACATCGCAAGTTCAAGTGGTACTTTCACAATTGGACCTTCACAGGACGCGTTGCCGCGGGAGAACCGGACTCCTTGGCACGGAGGGAAGTGGATTTGCGCCGCTGGGAGCTCAGCGAAGACGTCCAAGTTCCCGAGATTCCGGTAACGGTAATGGCGGAAGCAGTTCGCACCGCAGAAAGGGTTGCCTCCTCACCTTATCCCCTATGGCAGCGGTGGAATGATTACGGTATTGGACTCTTTTTGGAGGATGACACACGAGGGGCCATTGCGGCGTTCGAAAGTGTGGCTTCAATTTTCCCGGAAAACCCGGAGGGCCCAATCAACCTCGCACGTGTCTACCTCAGCGAAGGCACTGTGGGTCCGGCAGAGCGGGCATTGGAAGAAGCCGAACGTAGACAGCCAGGCTACCTCAAAACTGCGTATTTCCGCGGTGAAGTGCTGCGAGAGAATGGATTGTTTGATGAAGCTATTGCCGAGTGGATGCGCGTCTTCACGACCTATCCCCAAGATCGGGTGCTGCTCCTTAACATTGGGCGTGCCCATTACCGCACCGGACGGTACGAAGAGGCCCTAACGTGGTTTGAACGCACACTGGACATCGACCCCGAGGATCTTGGGGCACTATATAATCGCATGCTTACCCTCAGTGCACTCGAACGCAACGATGAATTAGCCCTAGCCCAAGCACTGTATGAATACCACAAGGCGGACGAGGATGCACTAGCCGTCACGGCACCGTACAAGCAGCGCCATCCCATGGACAATCGCGAAGCCCAGCCCAAGCACGAGCATGAGTTATGGCCCGTGCTTGAATAAATAGATGCGGTTTCTATGCGGGCACCTCCGGGGCCGCAAATTCGTCGTACGCCTCACGCCTTATATCAATGCCGCAAGTGGACAGCTTGTCTTCCAGTCTTTCGTATCCTCGATCGAGGTGATAAATGCGGCCCACGTGCGTAGTGCCCTCGGCCACCATAGCCGCCAACACTAGTGACACGCTGGCCCGTAAATCCGTACTCATTACGCGCGCACCCTTGAGCTTGGTGCCGCCAGCTACCGTCACAGTGTTGCCATTGACACGCACCTCGATACCCATGCGAGCAAGCTCAGGAATGTGATTAAACCGGTCGCCGTACACCTGATCAGTAACCGTAGCCGTGCCCTCACAGCAGGCCAGAAGCACAGTCCATTGCGCCTGCAAATCCGTTGGAAATCCTGGATAAATGGCCGTCACTATCGAAACAGGCGTGAGAACTTCCGGCGGGATTATCAAAATCTTATCATCGGCGATTTCGAACCGGGCACCGGTCCTTAGAAATGCTCCCATAAAGTCCTGACCCAAGTGGTCCGCTCGGGCGCCGGTCAGCGTTACCGGCTTCTCTGGAATACCAGCGATCGCTGCCGCAATCATAAAGGTGCCAAGCTCAATGCGATCCGGGCAATTGGCGAAGGTTGCAGGACGCAACAGTGGTACGCCTTCAATTTCTATTGTGCGGGTGCCGGTACCATGCAGCCGCGCGCCCATAGCTTGCAGCATTTCGCAGAAGACGACCACGTCAGGCTCAATTGCCGCATTCTCTATTCGGGATCCACCGCGGGCAGTACTGGCCGCCAAAAGCAAGTTTACAGTCGCACCGACGCTGGAGGGCTGGAGCACAATCGTACCGCCATGAAGACGTCCATTTGGGGCGGAGGCCACGACATAGCCTTCCTCCAAGTCGATGGTGGCCCCCAAAGCCTTCATGCCGTCGATATGCAGGTTCACCGGTCGGGGCCCCCACGCACAGCCACCGGGAAGAGACACACGGGCCCGGCCACAGCGACCCAAGAGTGCTCCCAGCATATAAAAGGAGGCACGCATCTTTTTTACGAGCTCGTAGGGGGCCTCTGGAAAGTTTATACGAGATGCATCAATGAGCAGCCCGTCACCCTCACGACTTACCTCTGCTCCCGCGATGCGCAGCACGTGCGAAAAAGTCGTTATGTCACGCAACTGCGGGATTCGGCCGAGCCGGCAAGTTCCCGGTCCCAAGATGGCTGCGGCCATAAGGGGCAGAGCTGCATTCTTGGATGCGCTGATCGGCAATGTGCCCCGAAGTGCGTTGCCGCCTGTGATCACCAGCTTCTCCATAGGCAAATCATGCTTTTCGGCCTAAGATAAAACGATGGATCATGCGAAAAGACCAAAAGTAGGGCACGTCACAGGTGTCTTCGCGGTAAAAGCATACATGCACTCTATCTACTTAGACCACGCAGCGACCACCCCGCTGGATCCGCAAGTTTTAGAAGCCATGTTGCCTTACTTACAAGGCAACTTTGGCAATCCGTCCTCGGCACATCGCATGGGTCGTTCCGCACGCGGTGCAGTGGAGGCGAGCCGGGAGCGAGTCGCCTATCATCTGAACGCCCAGCCCAAAGAGATCATATTCACCAGCGGGGGCACGGAAGCGAATAACTTGGCACTACGGGGTACATGTACAGAAGGTAGCCTCATTTGCTCTGCGGTTGAGCACGAGGCTGTGCTGCAGTGTGCAGAGCACCTGGAGCAGCGTGGTATATGCGTGCACAAGCTTAAGCCAAGGGCCTCGGGAGTGGTTACAGGTGCGCAACTTGAATCCGCCTTGAAGGACGATACGTCGCTCGTGTCACTGGTCTACGTCAACAATGAAACGGGGGCCGTCACGCCAATTCGCATGATCAGCGAAGTGTGCCGGAAGACTGGAATTCCCTTTCATACGGACGCCGTGCAGGCGGCAGCCTACATGCCGCTCGATGTAGATAAGCTGGGAGTAGATCTTATGTCGCTGTCAGGCCACAAGATTTATGGTCCTAAAGGGGTGGGCGTGCTGTATGTGCGTCAGGGCATCGACCTCAAACCGATGGTACGAGGCGGCTCGCAGGAACGCGGCCGCCGTGGAGGTACCGAAAACGTGGCGGCTATTGTCGGCATGGCGAAGGCTTTGGATCGAGCGCGTGAGCAGTCCGCATCGGCAGCTGCGCGCATTATGGCACTCAGGCATGATCTAACCTGCCGCCTTTCGGCAGCATTTGGCGATGAAATCGTAATCAATACCCCCAAGAATGCTGCGCCGCACATCCTGAACTTGGCTTTCCGGTCAATAGGAGGCACTTCTCTCGACGGGGAAATGCTCCTTTTAAATCTCGATCTGGAGGGCATTATGGCCTCTGCCGGCTCCGCGTGCAGCAGCGGTTCACTCGTGCCAAGCCATGTGCTCCTGGCTCTGGGACTCGATTGGGAGACCGCACGTACTGCATTGCGGTTTTCGCTGGGGCGTGATTCGACATCGGATGACATCAAAGTGGTGGCAGAGCGACTAATCCATATCGTGCGACGAATGCGCGGGGCGCGTGCATGAAGAACGCCAGAGCACTAATTGTTTTCGCCCGCTCCCCGGTAACCGGTAAGGTCAAGACCCGACTCACAAGACTCCTAACCTTTGAGGAAGCGGCAGACTTGTACCGGGCTTTTTTGCACGATGCACTGGTGCAGTACACGACCCTGAACGTGGACGTTCGGCTGTATTGGGCTAATAGTGCCCCCCCCCAGATTCCGTGCTATGGCACTTCGGTGCACAGACAGGAGGGGAGTGATCTCGGTGCCCGTATGCGTCACGCATTCGAGCAGACCCGCGATGCGGGATATGAGCGCATAGTCATTATCGGTACAGATCACCCTACGTTGCCCTCTGAATATATTAGGGATGCGTTCAGTGCGCTGGGGGGACAGCCAGCCATCGCGATCGGACCGACTGAGGACGGTGGGTATTACCTGTTGGGCATGGCCCCACTATTCGAGACGCTCTTTAGTGGGATCGCCTTCAGCCAACCCGATGTGTTCGTGGAGACACTGAAGAGGGCGCGCCGCACAAATGCACGAGTAACTATACTTCCAATCTGGTATGATGTGGACCGCCCAGCCGATTTGAAACGACTCGTGGCGGCGAGAGACCTGGTGCCCCCTCGCACGGCTGAAGTGTTGCAAGAACTGGTACGAACGTATGATCTGTGAGCAGCAATTCACGAGGGATTTACCGCTCGTCACGTTACCCATACCTACATTAATGATTTTATCCAATCGTGCCAAAATTGACATCAGAGTCACAGCGTATGGTCCGGGTTTTTGCTCCCGCATCCCTGTCGAACCTGGGCCCGGGTTATGATACTCTGGGCATTGGGCTACGCGGCGTGGGCGATGTAGTGGAGGCCCGCCTGACGAAAAGCGGTAATATTAGGGTAAAAACCAGCGCCCCTCTGCCGCTTGATGTCGAAACCAACACAGCAGCACGAGCGGCACGAGTGGTGTTGGATCAAGCTGGCAGCAATGTGGGACTGGATCTGACCATTTACAAGGGCATTCCAGTCGGATCCGGCATAGGAGGATCGGCGGCCAGCGCAGCCGCAGGGGCTTGGGCCGCTAACCTGCTTTTGGAAGCGCCCTTTCAGAAGACAGACCTCATCGATGCGGTTCTGGAGGGTGAGAGCGTAGCCTCCGGTGGTATGAGGCATGGTGATAATGCACTACCTGCACTCTTGGGGGGGCTTCTGCTTACATCACCGGCAAATCCTTCAGATTTTAGGCGTATTGAACTCCGGCGACCACTCCATTTTGCCCTGCTGCTTCCCGACATAGAGATTCTCACGTCCAAAGCACGTGCCCGGTTGCCGAAGGAAGTGCCGTTCCGATCCTCGGTACTGAATGCCGGTGATCTGGCTTTTCTAGTGCATGCCCTGATCAGGGGCGACTGGGAGCGGCTGGCACCCTATATGATGCGGGATCGCTTTGTCGAACCGGTCCGCGCCGCGTGCGTGCCCGGCTACCAAAGAGTGCGTGAAGCTGCACTTGAAGCGGGGGCACACGGTGTCGCAATCACAGGATCCGGACCTGCGATGTTTGCCATTGCGCCTGATGCACCTCTTGCATCAGCCATTTGTGATGCCATGATAAACGCATGCCCTGTGCCAGCCCGAGGTATAGCTACGGAGACGTGTGCGGAAGGAGTGCGCAGCTGTGCGTAACTGATCATGCAGTTTGTAAGCACGCGAAAGAAGGCTCCGGTCGTTATGTTTGAAGAGGCCCTGATTCGGGGGCTGGCACCCGACGGCGGGCTGTACAATCCGGTTACCATACCGAAATTATCCCCGGAAGTCTGGCGTCGTGCTGAAGATTTTGTCGATCTGGCCCGCCGTGTACTCGAGCCGTGGCTACAGGAAGAAGTTCCTGCTGAATTGCTGGACAATCTGCTGCGGGAGGCACTGAACTTCCCCGTGCCACTCGTGCGTGTGGGAGATGTCCAAGTTCTTGAGCTATTCCACGGTCCAACACTCTCGTTTAAAGATATTGGGGCACGCGTTATGGCGCGGCTCATAAGCCACTTTGCAAGCCGTACTCCGATTACCATATTGGTGGCTACCTCAGGCGACACCGGCAGTGCCGTGGCAGATGGTTTTGCCGGGTTGCCTGGAGTGCGTGTCGCTGTGCTCTACCCGAAGGGTCAGGTCAGTGCGTTGCAGGAGACACAGCTGACCGTAAAGCGCCCTGGCGTACGCGTGTTTGCCGTGAATGGCTCATTTGACAAATGCCAAGTCATGGTCAAAACGCTGCTGGCCTCGCCCGGAGAGTTGCGGTTGTCTGCGGCAAATTCAATCAACGTCGGACGCCTGCTGCCCCAGATGCTCTATTATTTCTGGGCGTTTGTGCAGGGAGACCTCAAGTCTGCGAATGTATGTGTACCATGCGGCAATCTGGGGAACCTTACTGCAGGGGTACTTGCCTGGCAGTCTGGCCTGCCCATAACCGTCTTTTTGGCAGCGCACAATGCGAATGACGGCTTTCCAAAATATCTCTCAGGTAGTCCGACTCCATTTGGTCCATCTGTCCGCACGCTGTCCAATGCAATGGATGTAGGGCATCCAAGTAATTTTGAGCGGTTACATGTACTGCTGGATGCAGCAACCATGCGTCGCAAGATCAAGGGATATAGCATAAGTGACGATGCTTTACTCCGGGCCATGCGGCGCGTATATGAGCAATTCGGCTATGTGGCGGATCCGCACACAGCTGTAGCCTTGGAAGCCATACACCGGGAATCCAGCCCCGGCGTGGTACTGGCAACAGCGCATCCCGCTAAATTTTCTCGGACCGTGCGGCGTGCACTGGGAATCAATGCACCTGAAGCTGTAGCCCTAGATGCCCTTGCCAACTTGGAAACAAGCGTCACCTCCCTGGATCCAATACCGGACACCTTACGGGCTGCGCTTGCCGACTGGTTATAATCTCCATGGTACCGTTTGCCACAGAAGACTGGCCCGCAGGCCCAATGCGCAAGGCGGCGTGTGCCTTATGGTCATGGCATACAGCCGTGCGTCGTGCAGAGGGAGGTCTCCAAACAGCGATACCTGACGAGATTGGTCGCGAGGCCTTGCTGGTTTGTCAGCGGCACAACCTTCCGCGAGTGCTCCTGGACAAACAATTGGAGGCGGCGCTTTCGGTAAAACACAACACAGCATTTGAGACCACTACCGAACTGGCAGACTATATAAACGCTACAGCCGGATCACATGCGGTTTTGCTCGCCAGGCTAGCCGGCGAGCGAGGTCAATGGATAGAACAACCCGTGTACGCATTTGCGCGGGCCATTTTCCTTACACGCAGCTTGTGCAACCTGAAGAAAGATTTAGCGGCGAGTCGTCTGTATCTGCCGCAGGATGCCGTAAACCAAGCTGGAGTCACTCGCCAACAGTTAGCTGAGGGACGTCTGAATGCACCAGTGCGGCGGCTTCTGTGGAAGCAGGTGATTCGGGCTCGGGATGCATATGCAAACAGTCGAACGTTAACGCAGGATCTGTCGGGCTGGCCCCGACGCACGTACAGACGCTACTGGACCGGCGGATTGTACATTCTGGGACTGATTGAAGCCAGACGTTTTGATGTTTGGTCCAAACCGGTCCGATTATCTGCTTTCGGGCGCGCACAAGTATATTGGCAGACATATTTCGGCAAGAAATAGATGGTCACGTACAAGGATGTGGGCGTAGACATTGATGCGGCTACCGAAACACTGCGGCGTATCAAGCCGCTTATAGCGTCAACATTCACGCCAAACGTCGTTCGTGATGTAGGCACCTTCGGCAGCTTCTACGCACTGGATTTGTCAGCTTGGAAGAAACCGGTCCTGGTTTCCTCCATAGACGGGGTGGGCAGCAAGATCAAAGTCGCCCTCCGGACAGGACGACACAGTACCATTGGCGAGGATCTGGTAAATCACTGTGTCAATGACATTGCGGTCTGCGGCGCTGAACCATTGTATTTCCTCGACTATTTTGCGACTGGATCACTGGATCCAAATGTCGCGGAAGCGATTATGCAGGGATTGACTCGTGCCTGCAACGCGTGTGGTGTAGCCCTCGTAGGTGGAGAAACCGCCGAAATGCCTGACGTTTATGGGCACCATGATTATGATCTGGTCGGAACAATCGTTGGGGTTGTGGACAGAGATGCTATCCTAGACGGCAGCCGAGTCAAACCAGGTGACGTGCTCTTGGGCATTGCCTCTTCTGGCTTGCACACCAATGGATATACGCTTGCTCGCCATGTGCTGCTTGACCGCAAGTCTGCATACCGACTTGGCGAGGGGCTCGCAGAGCTGGATGGTGAAAGCATTGAGGACGTACTCTTGCGTGTCCACAGCTGTTACCTTCCCCTAATCCGGGCTCTTAGAGATACAGTTCATGCATTTGCACACGTCACTGGCGGAGGTATTGAAGGGAATACGCGTCGCGTCCTGCCGGAAGGATGCCGGATTTCCGTTTCATACAATGCATGGAAGCGGCCACCGATTTTTGGGCTTATTCAAGAGTGGGGGGCGGTGCCTGAACGCGATATGCGACGCACGTTTAACCTTGGGATCGGGCTGGTCATTATCGTGGCACCGTCGGATATGGATGAGGTGATACGTATTGCAACCATGCATAACGAAGTCCCAATCAAGATTGGAGTTGTAAAGTAGGAACAGATATTGCACGGTGTGAATCCAACACTGGTGCCCATGATTTCGATTACGATTATTCTGGCACTCAGCTATCTCGTTGGCTCGACTCCTGGAAGTGTCTGGGTAGGCCGGAGCCTGTATGGTGTAGATGTGCGAAAGCACGGCAGCCACAATGCCGGAGCGACCAATGTATTCCGCGTATTGGGATGGAAAGCCGGACTATTGACGTCTCTCATTGATGTTGGCAAGGGCTTGCTGGCGGCCGGAGTAATTGCCTCAATCCGCGTGGATGGTTTGCCGAGCGGCTATGCGTTCTGGCAGGTGGAGTCCGTAGTTCGACTCATGGCTGGCATTGCCACGATCGTCGGGCACATGTTTCCGATCTGGGCCCGTTTCCGGGGAGGCAAGGGCGTCAATACGGCGGCGGGCGTTTTATTTGTGCTTACGCCTATTACGATGTGGATCGTTTTTGGCGTTTTCGCCGCTGTATTGCTCTTATCACGTTATGTGTCACTGGCGAGCATGAGTGCGGCCTTCACATTTCCGGCCACCGTTGCCATTCGCAAGTTTGTATTTGACATCGAAGGGCTTGACACCAGTCTACTGCTCTTCGGTGTGATTTTTGCCATGGGTATTGCCGTGGCGCATCGCAGCAACATACGACGCTTGTTGGACGGCACCGAAAACAGGGTGCGTCATTTCCGGCTGGCCCGGGGAATGCGAGGCCGCGGAGAGTTATAGCACGTATCGTGCAAACAAAAATTGCAGTTTTGGGAGCAGGCAGTTGGGGGACGGCTCTTGCCGCCAACCTGATTGCGGGTGGTCACGACGTTGTGCTGTGGGCTCGTTGCCTGGAATCGGCGCAAGCTATGGCCATGAATCGGCGCAATCCAAAGTATCTGAAACACTTCGTGCTGCCTGACACCCTTGGTGTCACCTCAAATCTTGCGGAAGCGACCCGCAACGCATCCTTGTGGGTCATGGCTACCCCATCGCACGGAGTGCGCCCCCTGTCCCTTGTCGCCAAAGAATATGCACATGCGGATCTTTTCATCGTATGTGTGGCCAAAGGGATTGAGCGTGAAACCGGATTTACTATGACACAGGTGCTGTCGGATACGCTGAGTCCGCCTGTACCTGTCGAACACATAGCCGCATTGTACGGGCCGAGTCACGCGGAAGAACTGGCAGCGGGTAAGCCAACCACAGTCGTCGCGGCGGCACCATCATTGAATACTGCCATGCACATTCAGCGCACCTTCATGACCGGCACGCTCCGTGTCTACGTGAATGAGGATGTTTTCGGTGTTCAGATTGCAGGCAGTATCAAGAATATCATAGCGATTGCCGCGGGAATCAGTGATGGCATCGGCTACGGAGACAATGCCAAGGCGGCGTTGATCACACGCGGGCTCGCCGAAATTCAGCGCATGGGAGTCGCATTGGGAGCAAAGGCGGAAACTTTTGCCGGATTGACCGGATTGGGCGATCTTGTGGTTACCTGTACGAGCTCTCACAGCCGCAACCGGCAACTGGGTGAGGAAATCGGCCGCGGTCGTACGCTTGGGGACGTAATCGCATCCATGAACATGGTCGCGGAAGGGGTGGAAACCACCATAGCCATACGGGCCATAGCCTTGGAGCACGGTATAGACATGCCGATTACCGAATCAGTGCACGGTATATTGTTTGAGGGCAAGCAGCCCTTGGATGCCGTGCGGGAACTAATGACACGCTCAGCCAAACAGGAGGAGTGGCTCCGTGTATGACACGCGAACATCTGACGCAACTGGTCGCGCACGGGGAGGGCTTGCACGTTGAATTCAAGCAGCGCGTCCCCGCGCCGGAGCGCTTCGCCAAGGAGATTACAGCCTTTGCCAATACAAGCGGAGGCTACCTGCTGATTGGCGTCGAAGACGATGGCATGCTTTGCGGTCTGAAGGATGCCGCAGAAGAGGAGTATGCCCTAAAGAAGGCGCTCGCTTCCCATACCATACCGGTTGTAAACGTGGAGG
The DNA here is from genome assembly GCA_012271205.1 of Rhodothermales bacterium. Classification (GTDB taxonomy): domain Bacteria; phylum Bacteroidota; class Rhodothermia; order Rhodothermales; family Bin80; genus JAAXGT01. The sequence continues at coordinate 5,341 of JAAXGT010000098.1, read as the reverse complement.
TGAAACGCGTCCAAATCAGCCGCACAAGAGTCGTCATAGTAGTAACAGTACGAGAGAGCAAGCTGCGCCCGCATTACGTTCTTGACTCAGCCACGGAACGCCGCCTGGTTTACGTACGAATCGAGGACAAGAGCGTGGAGGCAAGCCGGGAGGCACGCAAGCTGATGCATCACTCCAGCACCAATGAGAATGTCCTCATTGAGCTGCGCCAAAAGGAAACGATTCTATTGCGCTATCTGGAGAACCATGGTCACATTACCGTGCGTCAGTTTGCACATATAGCTGGTATTCCTTGTGCCAGTGCATCACGCACTCTTGTGCGGCTGACCCGCGCTGAAGTGTTGGAACACCATGCGGATCTGACTGAAGATTATTTCACGCACGGCAGAAATCTTGCCCCGTCCGCCATAGCCAAGCTGGGTTCGCATTCGTAGGAAACGGTGCAGCCTACAGTGCCGTATATTCATGTGAGTTCCGTTATTCACTTGTACTGATGACCAACGTAACCCTTGCTTCATTGCATGAAGCCGCAAGGTCACGGTATTTGAATTACGCATTATCCGTTATTACGAGCCGTGCGCTTCCGGATATTCGCGATGGGCTCAAACCCGTACAGCGGCGAATCCTGTACACCATGTTTGCGAGTCTGCGGCTTTATCCCGATGCCAGGTACCGCAAAAGCGCAACCATCGTGGGGGACACAATGGGCAAATACCATCCCCATGGCGATGCCGCAATCTATGATGCCATGGCAAGAATGGCTCAGCCGTTTTCACTGCGCGATCCTCTGGTGGACGGACACGGCAACTTTGGATCAACAGATGGTGACCGTCCGGCCGCTATGCGTTATACGGAGGCCAAGCTGCAGCCGCTTGCAATGACGCTACTGCAAGAGTTGCGCCAAGATACCGTTTCATTCCGGCCAAATTTTGACGGTACGCTATCGGAACCCGTAGTGCTGCCGGCCAGCGTGCCTAATCTGCTTGTTAACGGAGCAACAGGCATTGCCGTGGGTATGGCGACAAACGTGCCACCACATAATCTGGGTGAAGTGATCGAAGGCGCCATGCATCTGGTGGATTCCCGCCTTCACAGCAAGAGTGAAGCGTGGCCCAAGAATGCGATTCGGATCCTGGTACAGCGTTTCATTAAGGGGCCGGACTTCCCGACTGGCGGATGCATTCTCAACAGTGAGGAGGAGCTGATCAGGATATATGAGAGGGGCGAAGGGGTGGTAAACTTGCGCAGCGAACACCAACACGAGACCAAGTCACGTATTGTAATCACATCCGTGCCTTATGCCGTAAACAAGAGCAATCTCATCGAAAAGATTGCCTTGCACATTGCACGGGATCGGATACCGCAATTGACGGACGTTCGCGATGAGTCGACAGACGATGTGCGAATTGTACTGGAGATGAAACGTGGTGCCAACGCGGACGCTGCAATGGCCTATCTCTTCAAGCACACAGCATTGCAAACCCGCGTGCATGTGAATATGACGTGCTTGGTACCAACAGCCAACCCGAATGTCAGCGTGCCGCAAAAGGTCAATCTGCAGCAGGCTCTGGAGCACTTCCTGACTTTCCGGCTGGAGGTGGTCACGCGGCGACTGCGTCACGAATTGGCGCAGCTCCTGAAGCGCATCCACATTCTGGAAGGCCTTGAAATCATCTTCGATGCACTTGATGAAGCCATCAAAATCATTCGCTCCGCGCGGGATCGGACCGACGGTGGTCAAAGACTACGCCACCGGTTTTCACTGTCAAGCGAGCAGTCTGATGCTATTCTGGACACCCGGCTTTACAAGCTTTCGCAACTCGAGGTCGGCTCCGTACGCACGGAGCTGACCGAGAAGCGTGGCCGGGCCTCGGAAATCGAGACCTTGCTTGCCGATGTTAAAGCGCGCTGGCGCATCGTTCGCAATGAGCTCGCCAATCTGAAAAAGACTTTCTCCACGCCACGCCGCACGGAGATTGTGGGGCCTGACTCAACGGCCTACGAATACAGCGAAGAAGACTTCATTGTAGAAGAGGACACAACCGTAATCATTACGCGTGGCGGATGGATCAAACGGCAGCGCTCATACACGGATCTTACCAGCATCCGGGTGCGAGAGAGCGACGAAGTCGGCTGGACATTCGCCTGTGCGACTCGCAATACGATTATCATTTGGACCAATTTTGGAAAGGCTTTCACGATTCGTGCCAACGATATTATAAGTACCACCGGGCACGGTGAGCCGCTGCAAAAGCGCTTTGATTTCAGTGATAAGGAGTGTGTGGTGGGGGCCACTGCATGTGACAAGCGCACACTGCCACGCGTCGTTTACGACGCGACGAATGAGCTTTTTCCGCTTGGAAAGAATGGGCGCTCCAAAGAGGATCTCTTGGGCTATTTGGTGGCTTGTACACAGCATGGCATGACCATCCGTCTGCCTTTGGACAATTATTCCGAACTCTCCACACGAAGCGGTAGGCTCTTCATGCGGCTGGGAAAGGAAGACCAAGTGATCGGCGCCTGGAATGCAGGCGGAATGGAAAACTTGTGCGTGGCCTCCAAGAAGGCGTTCGCTCTAATATTTCCTGTTCGGGACATTCCGTTTCGAAGTAGGGCAGGGAAGGGCGTGATCGCCATGCGCTTGGGTGATGGCGATTATGTGCTGGGAGCCACCTTAAGCACTCAAGCCCGAGAAGGACTGAAAGTTGCAACCAACCGCGGGCGACGGGAAATCGTGCGTCCAACCAAATTTACGCCTGTGCGTCGTGGCAACACAGGACGTCAAATTATCCGCAGGGGATATTTGGCACGCGCCTTCATCGATCCTGTCGAGATCCATTTGTGATGGCAAACAGCTACACGGGGCGGGATATTCAGGTGCTGGAGGGCCTTGAGCCCGTCCGCAGGCGACCCGGTATGTACATTGGGGGCACGGGGAAACCGGGCCTGCACCACCTATTGTGGGAGATTGTGGACAATGGAGTGGATGAAGCCGTAAATGGCTTCGCCAATCGCATTGATGTTGTACTGCACGATGATGCCAAAAGTGTTTCTGTAACAGACAATGGACGTGGCATTCCAGTGGATACACAACCCGAAAAGGGAGTGCCGGCGCTACAAGTCATAATGACCACGCTCCATTCCGGAGGCAAGTTTGATGGGACGCAATACGTCACCTCTGGTGGGCTGCACGGTGTGGGGGCCTCCGTAGTCAACGCACTCTCTTCAAAGCTCGTAGCTACGGTGCGAAGAGATGGCTCGACGTATCGACAGGTGTACGAGCGTGGAGAACCGGTGACGCGGCTTTTGGATATGGGGCGGCGTACACGTGAAACCGGAACCACGATCTACTTTGAACCAGACCCTGAGATCTTTGAGTCAGTCAAGTTTGATGCGGCATGGATACGTGAGCAGCTCGAAATAAAGACCTATATCAATCGCGGTCTGCGGATTGTATTTGACAATAAGGTAGACGGCCATCACAACGAGTTCATACACAAGGGCGGCATCACGGAATACTTGGACAAATTGAAAGCGGATGCGTCCGTTACACCGGTGCACACGGATGTCTTCGCCATAATCCAAGACGAGTTACAAGACGGTGCCCGCCTGGAAATCACGCTTCAGTGGACTGAAGCTCCGAAGGAATGCATCAAGTCATTCGTTAATGGAATTCCTACCCGAAATGGTGGCACCCACGAACAAGGGTTCAAGGATGCCGTGCGTGCCGCGATACGAAGCTTCATGGACACGCACAATCTGATACCCCGAGGCATCGATATTTCGTCGGACGACATACGGGAGGGGATGTATGCGGTCATCAACATATTCATGGATGACCCCCAGTTTCAGGGGCAGACCAAGGAAAAACTCAATAATCCATCGGCACGCTCGCTGGTCAGTAGTGCGATCCGTACTGCACTGGAACAGTTCCTGAATACCCATCCGACTTCCAGCGATGCGATTGCCGCACGTGTAATTCAGGCGTCCCGTGCACGGCATGCCAGTCGCGTAGCGGCAAAGTCGGTTCGTTCCAAGATCCGACAAAGGCGACGGCTTAATCTGCCTGGCAAGCTGGCAGATTGCGCTTGCATGGATCCGGCCGAAGGGGAGCTTTTTATTGTCGAGGGTGATTCCGCGGGAGGAAGTGCCAAACAAGGACGTAATCGTGCTTTTCAAGCGGTCTTGCCACTTCGAGGAAAGGTACTCAACGCAGAGCAGGCATCCACACGAAAACTCAAGTCCAATGTGGAGCTCTCTAATGTCGTGCAGGCACTGGGGTGCGGCATGGGCGATGCACTCGAAATAGACAAATTGCGGTATCACAAGGTAATCCTGCTGATGGATGCCGATTCCGATGGCCATCATATTGCGACCCTGCTCTTGACCTTTTTCTACCGGTGCATGAAACCCCTCATTGACAACGGCCATATATTCATTGCTGAGCCGCCGCTCTACCGTCTGGATGCGGGCAAGGAGACATACTGGGCACTGGACGATGCTGAGAAGGAGCGGATTACGCGGCGTCTGCGGCGCAAGAATCCCCGCCTAAAGATTGAAATACAACGTTTCAAGGGCCTCGGCGAAATGATGCCCCAGACATTAAAGCAAACTACTCTTGATCCGGCGCGCCGTCGACTTTTACAAATCACAATACCGGACCGGACCCACGCTGAATCTACGATCACTGGCCTTATGGGCCGGGATGCATCCGAACGTTACCGGTTCATAATGGAGAATGCACACTTCGTTGACGAGCTTGACGTTTAGGTCCGTCTATCGCAGTCAATGAGACCGTTCGCGGAGCGCCGAGCCACACAGCGTTCTCGGTAATAGCCGACAAATAAGTCTGGTCGAAAAGGTTATTTACTACTAGCCTGAATTCCCATTCGGGGATTTCGGGTTACCTAATGGGACCGATACCCTGTCCTTCCGGGCTGTTTGAGTCTGTTTTCGATCGGTATTAGTACTACTAATCTGTTAATCAGTTACTTATTACCACTATTCCAGTAGGTTTCGGGGCCTACGGAGAAACCCCCGGAACGAGGGCCTTCCAGTGGATCCGTGTCCGGCCATTTGGAGAGGAAGGTGACCCGGTTTGTGCAATGGAGCGTTGGTAGGGCCCCCGTCTCTCTTCTCCCGTTGCGTCCTAGGGCATCATGTAATCACTCAGTTACCAGGTATCAGTATGGTAATGACCCATCTCGCGGACTTCTTCCAATTCCCCTCACCTCGGGCTCATCGACGCTACGAGGTCCTCCGAGCCTACTACGTCGACGGCTTGCCCGGAAAGCAAGTCGCCGAACGCTTCGGATACGCCTACGGCTCCTTCAAAAACCTC
>JAAXGT010000057.1 GCA_012271205.1 Rhodothermales bacterium | reverse complement strand
CGCGGCCCAGGTCTATACGCTCTTCGCGCTGGCCCATTTCTACCGGGCTCGCAAGGAGCTGGCCCGCCTGTAGGGTCGGTCTATGGGATACGTGGCTTCAGTCGGTACGCCCAGGCCGGTAAAATGCCCGGAATCGGCCTTTGGGCGGGCCATTCGTCGTCAAAACGGTCCAAATCGGCCGGCTGTGACCCAAAAAGTGGGCATGTTCCACTCCAGCGCAGAAATAGGCACTAGTTCAGACCTTCCCTTATTACACCGGTGAGGCAAAGCCATCCTGCAATACACTGCAAATTCCGATCCCCGCCGATCCGATGAGGCTGGAGGGGCCACGCCGGCCGCTCGTTTTCGGAAATAATCTCATGCCGGCAGGACACAGGCGCTTTCGAGCATAGGATCCGGCAGCTGACAAGGTCCAGTCGGCTGCCGTTCACGCCTTCACCGCCTCAAACGCCTCCCTTGGAGCTGCATCATTAGGCGCCTTCTGAGCACGCTCCCGAAATTTGGAACCCACTGCGTCGCGAATGGACGTAAAGCCATCGCGCTGTAGCAAGGCCGCCAAGCCTCGCTTAAGATCGTACACCACCTTGGGGCCCTTATACACCAACCCCGTATAAATCTGTACGAGCGACGCCCCCGTGCGAATCATAGCGTATGCAGCCTCCGCTGTGCTGATTCCGCCCACCGCTATTATCGGCAGCTGGCCGTCCGTACGCGAATAGACATACTCCACCATTCTCAGCGACCGGGCAAATAACGGTTCGCCACTTAAGCCACCCGGGCCCATCGCGGCCACACGGGGCATCGGCGTTTTGAGTCCCTCCCGATCTACTGCCGTGTTGGACACGACCACTCCAGAAACCTTGTGCACCACTGCCAATTCCAGGATTTTCTCCAACTGACTGTCATAAGCGACCTTCGCTGTGTCCAGAGGCGACAGCTTTATTAAAAGCGGCACATCACGTTCCATACGGAGCCGTTCGTGTCCTATAGCCGTAAGGAGCGTATCGAGGGCTTGGGCCTCCTCAAACGTGCGCCCGTCCGCCGTATTGGGGCAGGAAATGTTCAAGGTAACGTAATCCGCCAATTTGGCCAGTTGGGAATAGCAGGTGCAGCAATCATCCACGGCGGCACGGCCGGTATTACCCGGGCTGTACGTCGTTGCAATACTGATGCCGCAAACCACGGGCGCTCGCGTCCGAACGCGCCGCAAGCGTCGGGCTACGCGCGCAACACCTTGGTTTGGCAAACCCAAACGATTGATCATCGCGCGATCCTCTAAGACCCGAAACAATCGCGGTCTGGGGTTGCCACGTGACGGCTGCGCGGTTACCGAACCCACCTCCACATGCCCAAACCCCAAGAGACCCCAGAGGGGAAGGAGCTGCGCATTCTTGTCGAAGCCGGCAGCAAGCCCCACCGGATTGGGAAAGGTCACGCCCCAAACCCCTTGTCCAAGCGATTCGTCCTCGAATTGGTAGATCAATCTCAACGGACGCCGCAATACATGCTGGGCCAAGCCAGCTATCAGCCGGGTGGCATTGTGCACCCGCTCTGGATCAAGTTTGAACAGCCACGGCCGAATGCTGTGATATACATGCCGATTGATGCGCATAGCTGAACCACAGCACTCGCTTGACTGATCGCCGCTACCAGCCCGGCAAAATGTTGAAACCGAAATGCCCTCCCTTGTCCGGCCGCTGGAACGGGTAAGCATAATAAATCTCAAAGACCATGTAGCCAAGCACATTCAGCCGCACGGCGGGCCCCACGCCGAAAACAGGAATCCGCTCGATCGAATCCCGCTCAAATTTCAGCATGTCAAGAGGACGGTCTGTGCCGTTCCAAGCCATGCCGGCATCCGCAAACCCCACGAGTTCCACGGGCAGATACGGGAAGTTTATCAAGCCCAAGTCCTCCGTTCCGAACAGCGGCAGCCGTAGCTCAGCACTCGCCATGGCTGCATGCGTTCCGTACAGCCGAGTGTAGACCGCGCACGTGGGATCCTTGCACTCCATTGTAAAATCAAACGAGTTATAGTTGTATCCCCGCACAAAACCGCGGTAGTAGGGGTAATACAAGCCCTCTCGCGTAAAAACCTGATTTTCGTCAGCTCCAAAATTGCCTGCCATCATGCCCCTGAAGGCAAGCGTAAGTGGCTGAGCAAAGAAATACCTCCGGTAATCCGCCAGTACCGACAGGAAATTGTCGGTGCCAAAACGAGGCGCTACCTCGAAACGGTACCGCCCGCCTTGGGACGGTGACGTAAAGCCAAAGTTGCTAAAGTCTCCCACATACGCCAGCCCCGCATCAAAATAGTAGAATCCATCCGGCTCACAGGCCCAAACCTGCTGCTGCTCCTCAAGGGTTAGATCACGGCACTTTGGCGCATGACGCCGCTCGCGCGTAATTCCAAACATCGTGTACGCGTAATCATAGGCCTCAATGTCGAATCCGTAACGCGTAAAGCCGCCAAAGACCTCAAGTCGCCGGGTAATGGTGAACGGGTATGCCCCAATGCCGCGTACCTGGTCCACAAACAGCCGCTGACGCAAGTCCCTGATGAAATATTCACCATACTCATTTATGCCCTGTTGCGGATAGCCGTAGAGGTATGGGATGTGCCCGGCTAAACCACCGTAGTTAAAGCGCCGTCCACGATTCATGTACGACACCACCCCCCCCACATCTTTGAACGTCCCATTGGCCTGGGCCACAATGGCCAGATTCTGGTTGCCGAGCATGTCGCTGAAATAAAACCCGACACCTCCGGCGACCCCGCTGCCGTAATAGCCACCCACGGAAACGCCCACCGTCGGCGGCGCTACATAGTCCAGTTTCAACTTGGAGTTATAGGTAGTCTCATTGACCGGCCTCGAATCCGGCAGCCCCGTCAAAGGATCGTCCAAGTAGTCGGCCACGAGGCCCTCATTGGCTGCACTCAGGGGCGGCAAAATACTGGCTATGGTCTCGGCCGACGGCTCGTAAGGTGTACCCTGCGCCTCGCTGGCACCCAGACCGAAGACGTTGAAGCTGTCGCCATGAAGCACCGAAAATACCACGCGGCCATTCTGCGCCGCCACACTCATCGCCGGGGACAGGGATGTGATACCGCTGACACCCGTTTTGAGCTTCGTCACGCGGTACAGCTCATCCTGCCGCAAGTCATACCGGTATATGTCGGAAAATCCATCCTGATCGCTGATGAAGTACAGACTCAGACCATCCGGCGAAAACTGCGGATTCGTATGCTTGCCCGTCTCGAAGGGACGCAGTGTGCGCGATTCTCCCGTGCTCAGATTTATTAGCGACAGACGCGTGTCTGCATAGTACAGAGTTTCAAAATTGGTGCCATCCGGCCCGCGGTCACTAACCACCGCGATCGTTTGGCCATCCGGTGACCACGCCGGCTGCAAGTCCGCGTAGCGGTCGCGCGTGAGCTGGCGCACATTGCCAGTGGTCAGTTCCAACACGTACAAATCGCTGATGCCGCCATCCATGCCGGAGAATGCAATCAAATTGCCATCCGGTGACCACGCCGGATTGCTCATAGCACTGACGCCGTCCACAGTGATGCGCCGCTCAATACTGCCGGAATCCAAATCCCAAATCGAAATCTCGTTGTCCCCCCGTGCAAACGTCACAAAAGCGAACTTCTTGCCGTCTGGTGACCAGGATCCGGCCGAGTTGATAAAGCGAATATTGTCAAAGTGCGGATTGGTATTCGTCGCATTTAGCTTGCGAATCGTTTCACCGGTTTCGGCATCCGCTACAAAGAGGTTGATGTTGAAGATGTCACGATTGGAGAGGTACGCAACATACTGCCCGTCCGGACTGACCGCTGGTGACAGGTTCAGACTTCCACCGCTGAGTTCTTCAGTCAGCACAGGCTGGCCCGCGCTGTCCGGATGGGTGCGCGTATCCATAAGCGGCAAGTATGCATCCTTGATGGCCCGCGCGATTTCGCTGGATAAGGAGTCGGCCTTGATGCCTAAGGTGTACACGAAGGCCGAGTCCAGCCCGATCCGACCGCCCAGTTTGAACAGATTAACGACCGTGGCGTCACCGTACTTGCCGCCAATGTACGCCAAGTACGCCTGGCCATAACGATAGGGAAAGTACTTGGTGCTCCGCGTCAGTTGCTCAATAGTCGGCAAGTCGTCCCGCAGGGCGGCGTCCCGCATCCACATGGCTGTATGCGGGTCTTCCCGCCCGACGGACAGATATTCCGCCATACCCTCAATCAGCCATAGCGGCAAGAGGTGCAGCGCAAACCGGGAGCTGTCTTGTGCCAGGCCGATGTCATACTGGAAGCTGTGCACCAGCTCGTGACCCAGCACGTGATCGGTTTCGCTGTAGATGCCAGTCAGGGGCATAACCACACGCTCCTTCAGACTTTCCGTCACGCCACCAGTCGCCTGTCCCAAAAAACCCCCGATTACGTTCGTTTGCTGAAAGTCCGCGTCATTGGCATAAAAGATGATGGGCTTGCGCTCATAGAACTCACGCAGAAACGTGCGCGAGTGGCGCCGGTACCAGCGCTCACCCATGCGAGCGGCATCCTCGACCGCAGTCTTTTCCTCCGGGTAGTAGTAGAACTCAAAGTGTGGCGTGCGGAAACTTCGGAAGTCGAAGCGGTCGTACTGCACCTTGTTGCGCCCGAATCCCTGTGCCCACACGGCTGACGCCGTTAGGCACGCGGCACCTGTAATCACGATGACAAAAAGCGTCAGCCGTTTCATGTAGCCCTTGAATCTGTTCGTAGAGATGTACACACCGCTATCAAAGTGTAATAGCCCCCGAAACCCACTCGGTTCCGCCCTGCACGCTTTGGCAAGCGCCAATAGGTGCCGTACCTTAAGACTTACGCAAGCATTGTGCCATTCCAATGACTAAGACGCGCTATATCATATTTCTTTCGTTTGTAGCCTTGGCCACTGGACTATTGTGCCTGCAACTGCTCCGCTTGCAGATCATCGAACAGGATGATGCCGTGGAAGTCGCACGCGGCAACGCACTGCGGACAAACCGCATAATTCCGGCTCGAGGAGCTATATATGACCGGCACGGCACACTCCTGGTACATAATGAGCCTACGTATATCGTGACATTGACACCGCGGTACTTCAATCCGGATCGCGCGTCACTGCTGGCCAAATTATTGGGCGTCGAAGACTCAGTGGTGATTGCTCGTCTCGAGGAGGCCAAAAAGTGGAGTTCCTTCCGACCCAGCCCTTCATTTCCGAACGTGACCTTTGAGCACTACAGCCGCATACTAGAAAACATTTTCAGGCTGCCGGGTGTGGGCCAGAAAGTCAGCCAGAAGCGACGTTACCTGACGAACACACGAGCAGCTCATGCCTTGGGCTATATCTCCGAAATCACCCGGGAAGAACTGAATTCGAATGATCGATACACCAGCGAAGCCTTGTATCGTCAGGGGGATATCCTTGGCAAGACCGGTGTCGAGCGCGGCTACGAAACGTATCTGCGCGGCATCCCCGGAAGCGCACGACGCATCGTCAATGTGCACGGGCTGGAGATTCGGTCCTACCGGGATGGTCAGGAAGACGTGCCGCCACGAAATGTATACGACATCCACCTGGCACTCGATGCCGGCGTACAGGCACTGGCCGAATCTCTGCTTGTTAACAAGCGGGGTGCCGTCGTAGCCCTGGATCCTGCGGACGGCAGCATTATTGCACTGGTCAGCGCACCAGATTTTCACCCTAACATTTTTGTCCAGCATATGGACAGCGACGCTTGGCACGAACTAAACACCAGCGCCTTCAAGCCGCTTTACAATCGGGCCACTATGAACCGCATGCCGCCCGGCTCAACCTGGAAACCCTTCATGGCGCTTATGGCGCTCTCCGAAGGGCTTGTTAGCGAAAGCGGTCCGGAAAGCACGGTCTACTGTCCTGGCTATCATCCTTTAGGTCGGGGACAGTTCTTCCGTTGCCTGGGCGTCCATGGACACCAGGATGTTATCAACGCCATTCGTAACTCGTGCAATACGTTTTTCTTCGAGATGGCCCGGCGCATGGACCTTGTGGCGTTCAAGCAGTATGCTAACGCGTTTGGATTTGGAGTAACGGCTCCCATGGACCTGTTTGAACAGACACCGGGGCTTATTCCGGATTCGGCCTACTTTGACGCGCGTTACCCGGCTTGGGGGGTAGGCACAACCATGAACCTGGGCATCGGCCAAGGAGACATGGGGGTTACACCTCTCCAACTGGCCCGCTATGCCGCCGCAATCGGTAACGGCGGCACACTGCATGCCCCCCACCTGGTGGCATACCTGGAAAATGTGATCACGGGTGAGCGACTCGAGTCGCCGGGGATTTCTGAGCCGATCCGAGTCCCGATAGCTGCAGACTACTTTGATATCGTGCGTGAAGGCATGCGCCAGGTAATGGTTCATGGCAGCGGACAATGGTCCCAGATTCCGGGCATTCCTACCGGTGGCAAAACTGGAACTGCACAAGCACCTGGCAACATGCGTGATCACTCCGTCTTTATCATGTTCGCCCCCTATGTGAACCCCCGGATCGCTGTTGCAGTGCAGTGTGAGAATGCCGGTTCGGGCAGCATTTGCGCCGCGCCTATTGCCAGCCTGCTGGCGGAGCGCTACCTGAAGGGAGCTTTGCCTAACTCGAATTCAGTGAGACTCCGCCGGCAGCGTGCCGAAAACGCCGTGAGTTTCCCACTCTTGGATTCGGCAGATCAAGAGTAACAATATGCGCAGGTGGTACAAGTACCTTGATCCTGTTACGCTGCTCTTGTGGCTACTGTTGACCGGTGTCGGACTCACGGCCATCTATAGCGCGACACATGGCGAAGCACAGGAGTTTCTGCTGGAATCGGTTCAGTTCAACTTCGAGCGCCAGTCCATGTGGCTGGGGATTTGCTGCGGGGCCATGATAGTGATTCTGCTAACGCCGCTACGCCTGCTGGTACAATTAACACCCTGGATCTACACGGCGACCATTGTGCTGTTGTTGGTCGCCTTGCTGGTCGGACGAGAAGTAAGCGGTGCGCGATCCTGGGTGGTTATCGGGCCGTTTGGATTTCAGTCCTCTGAACTCGCCAAAATAGGGGCCGTACTGGCCATCGCTATGACTTTGTCTGTCCGGATGCCCAGCCAGGTTTTGCCAAAGGGTGCCATCCTTTTAGCTGTCACCCTGCTTCTCTTGCCGGCGGCGCTGATCATTCTGCAAAATGACACCGGCACGGCACTCGTTTTTGTGGCATTGATCCCGGTTATGCTGTTCTGGGGGGGGCTGTCATTGTCTGCAATTGCACTCTTAGCCTCCCCGGTGATTGTTGCGTACCTGACAATTCTGCACTTGCCAACCGCTATCGGGTTTGCATTGCTTCTGACCTTCGCATTTTATTTCGGTACCCGCAGTCTTGGCTGGACACTCTCGGCTGGAGCTGTGGCCGGCAGTACGATTGGCCTATCGTCGTTTGCACTCTACCAAGTCCTGCACCCGCACCAGGTAGCCCGCATTCTCTCATTTGCCAACCCCGAAGCGGTGGAGTATCGGAGTGGCGTAGGATTTCACCTCTTGCAATCGAAGGCAGCGATTGGTTCCGGCGGCCTGTTCGGGCAAGGCTTCATGCAGGGCAACCAGACACAAGGACGCTATATTCCTGAGCAGTCTACGGATTTTATTTTTTCCGTTATCGGCGAAGAATGGGGCTTGGCAGGCTCACTCGTTGTGCTCTTTCTGTTTGCAGGCCTGATTATCCGGCTGATCTGGATTGCATCTCAAATCAATCATCCGTATGGCAGCCTAGTTGCCGCTGGCACGGCCGGTATTATCCTGATTCACGTGTGCATCAATGTGGGGATGGTGTTGGGACTGCTGCCTGTGATAGGCATCCCGCTCCCGTTTCTTTCGTATGGTGGATCTGCGCTGCTGACAATCAGCGTGCTGATTGCACTTGCGCTGAACATGTATGCCCGACGGGCTGAGTTTTCGATATACTACATATAGTAGATGTCAGCACGTGCTTTTGACGTGATCGTGATCGGGCTGGGGGCCGCTGGAAGTGCGACACTCTACCATCTTGCGCGATCTGGCGCTCGAGTATTGGGGCTGGACCGCTTTGCGCCACCCCATCCACACGGCTCGACACACAGCGAGAGTCGCATCATTCGCAAGGCTTACTTTGAGGGAGCACAATATTTGCCCTTATTGACCCGGGCATACGAGCTCTGGAGCGAGCTGGAAGACGATGCCGGCACCGAACTGGTCAACCTCATCGGCTGCCTCAACATTGGTCCGCCCGAAAGCCATCTCGTGGGTGGTGCGGTGGCGAGCGCAGATGCCATTGGCGCCAACTGCGAGGTGTTGGAAGCGGGACAGGTCATGACGCGCTTCCCGGGCTATCGTTTGCCCCGGGATCACCTTTCCGTACTGGATTTGGAGGCCGGTTTTATTCGACCGGAGCGCTGCATAACCGCCCACCTCAAACTGGCCCGGGCACATGGGGCTGAAGTCCGTCTGGATAACCCCGTGCAGTCTTGGCTTCCGAATGGTTCAGGCGTCACGGTTTCCACCCGTGTAGAAAGTTTTGCTTCCCACCGCGTGGTACTGACGGCCGGTGCTTGGATGCGAGATTTTGCGAAGGTACCACTCGTAATAGAGCGCGTTACAAATTCGTGGTTTGCCCCGGTTGGTCCAGGCTACAAAGCATCTGAGTGTCCGGTATTTATTTTTGAGGATGCAGACGGCGTGCGCAGCTATGGCTTTCCGGATCTGGGAAGTGGTGTCAAAGTGGGACTGCATCACCAAGGCTCGCTTCACAGGCATCCGGACGAGGTGCCCCGTGTAATCACGCCGGATGACGAGGCACAGGTACGACACGTTGTTGAGCGGCTTCTGCCGAATGCAGCAGGCATCGGCCTCAGGACCAGTGTGTGCCTCTATTCGAATACCCCCGACAAGGATTACCTGATCGATTTCCTGCCCCAAAGCGATCGACGTGTCGTCATTGGCAGCGCCTGCTCGGGACATGGATTCAAAGCTTCATCGGCGGTGGGCGAACAGTTGGCCGCATTGGCCATGGAGAAGATCCCCAAAGTAGATACAACTCCCTTTGCGTGGCGCTGGCCGTTGAACGGGTCTGCTGCTGCATGAAAGCCTATCTGAAGCAGGTGCTTATTGGCGCGCTCAGTGGAATAGAGCACGTACCGGATGATTTTGAACCGGAGTTAATGCCGCCAGCCAATCCGGAACACGGGGATTTAGCAACCAATTGCGCCCTGAAGCTGGCCAGACATTTGCGGCGCAGCCCGCACCAGATTGCGGAGGACCTGGTCCAGCGGCTGGCGAGTGCCGGACTTGATAAAGATCGTATAGCAGTATACGAAGTCGCGGGACCGGGCTTCATCAATTTTAGATTCTCCAGCCGCTATTGGTACTTGGAACTGCAGGCTTGTCTGGATGAGCACGCCAATTACGGACGCACACAAGAGGGTACAGGCAAACGAGCTCTGGTTGAATTTGTAAGCGCCAATCCTACGGGGCCGCTCACAGTGGGGCATGGGCGCAATGCCGTCTTGGGGGACACGATTGCAAACCTGCTGGAGTGGACCGGTTACGATGTCACGCGTGAGTACTACTTCAATGATGCGGGGCGGCAAATGCGTGTTTTGGGCGTCTCCGTGCGCGGGCGCTGCGATGAGCTTCTGGCCGATGCCTCCCAACCGTTTGCCCGGGAGCCAAAAGCCGTAGCCCACCGGCAGCGTTATGCCACAAAGAAGCTCGTCAGTGGCCGCGGCCAACCGGTGGCAGTTTCCACAACATTTCCGGATGACGGCTATCTGGGCAGCTATATCACAGACATTGCGCAGGCCCTGGTAAACGAGCGAAGACTTTCGCTTTTGGAAGAAACGGGGACAGAAGTATTTACGGCCGCCGCCAAGCTGGTCATCTTCACCGATATCAAGGCTACGCTACAGCGGCTCGGCATCCGGATGGACACTTACTTTAATGAGCACTCGCTGTACGAATCTGGTGCGGTCGCCGAGACGCTTGAGGCCTTGCGGGCGGCAGGGTTTGTATATGAGAAGGACCAAGCTCAGTGGCTCAAGACTACAGATCTGGGCAAGGAGAAGGACACCGTGCTAGTAAAGCGCAGCGGTGAGCCAACCTACCGTCTGCCAGACATTGCGTATCACCGCAACAAGTGTGTGCGCGGGTACGACGTCATCATCGACATCTTTGGAGCGGACCACATTGCTACTTATCCCGACGTATTGCGTGGGTTGCGCATTCTGGGGTACGACGACAGCCGGGTCGAAGTCATCATTTATCAGTTTGTGACGCTCGTATGCGGTGGTGAAGAAGTCAAGATGAGCACACGCAAGGCCAATTTCGTCACGCTAGACGAGCTTATAGAGGATGTGGGCCCTGATGTCACGCGTTACTTTTTTCTGATGCGTTCGGCACAGCGCCACCTCGAATTCGATCTGGATCTGGCCCGGGAAGCCAGTGACAAGAATCCCGTTTTCTATTTGCAGTACGCACACGCGCGTATCTGCTCCATATTGCGCAAAGCTAAGGAGACAGGATTTGTCTTTGACCGAGATATTGATCTGACCCAGCTTACCCACACAGCAGAACTGGCGCTCATCAAGGAAATTGTGCAATTCCCGCAGGTGGTGGCACGCATTGCTCTGGCGCGCGAACCGCACCGGCTCACATCGTACCTTCGTGGCGTAGCTGAAGCCTTTACGCGCTTTTACCATGCATGCCGCATTATAGGCGAGCCTTCACTGCTGGCCACGGCACGGATGGCACTTGCACAGGCAACACGAGTCGTTCTGCGGAACGGACTATCCATATTGGGCCTTGCGGCCCCCACCCACATGTAGCTCATGCATGTAGCTTTCCAGGGAGAACCCGGGGCATTCAGCGAAGAGGCGGCCGGCATTCTGTTTGCGAATCACCAGGTCGTGCCGCTGCCCTCCATGGAGTCCGTTTTCGAGGCGGTTGTGCAGGGCGATGTGGAACGCGGCGTAATTCCTATTGAGAACTCTCTGTTCGGGAGTGTCCATATCAATTACGACCATTTGCGCAGCCATGACGTCAGCATTGTAGGCGAGCTTAAACTGCGCATCCGCCACTGCCTGATGGCCCTGCCCGGTGCGGCATTGGACAAGATTACATCCGTCCTGTCTCATCCGCAGGCTCTCGGCCAATGCAAGACTTTTATTCGCAAGGAATTGCCTCAGGCCCAAACCGTATTGGCCTATGACACGGCCGGTTCAGCAAAGCTGGTGGCCCAGTCAAATGACTTGCTGCAAGCTGCCATTGCGCCGCGGCGGGCTGCCGCACAGTACGGGCTGCAGATTCTGGCTTCTCACATCGAAAGCCACGCGCAAAACTACACGCGGTTTCTTGCGCTGGCGCAACGGGGGGAGGGCCACACCCTCGCGCATACGGGCGATCAGCCATTGAAAACCTCGATAGTTTTCGCTCCGCGCTCGAACGTGCCGGGCGTTCTCTTCAAAAGTCTGGCGGTCTTCTTTTTGCGCGATCTGGATCTCTTCAAAGTGGAGAGCCGGCCGCTTGTAGGCAGCCCCGGTGAATACCTCTTTTATCTGGATGTGGAAGGCGGTACGCGGGATCCTGTCTTGCAGCTTGCCTTGGAGCATCTCAAAGAAATCAGTGCGGAGCTCCGCGTACTGGGCTCTTATCCGCAAGGGCCGACTTGGGACGGGGTCGACGACGGCTAATACAGAGGCCACATTTTGTACCTTTACCGCAACTTTCCCCTGCCGTAATGACCCGCTTTTTCATCTCCCTCGCATTGGCAGCGCTTTTCGCATGCCCGGCCGTCACTTTTGGCCAAAAGAAGACACTCGATCACGGCGTCTATGAAATCTGGAATCGCATCGGTACGCGCAGCTTGTCCAATGATGGCAATTGGGCACTGTATACCTACAGTCCGGAAAGGGGTGACGGCACACTGCATGTTAAGAATCCAACAGGCAACACGCTCCACGAGGTGCCCCGGGGCACCTCGCCGCAGTTTACATACGACTCGCGCTTTGTGGTTTTTCAGATTGAGCCGGCTGAAGATTCTGTGCGGGCAGCGAGCCGGGCCAAAAAGAAGGATCACGAAATGCCGAAAGACACGCTAGGCATCTTGGATTTAGCGACCGGCAGCACACATCACGTGCCGCGGGTGAAGTCCTTCAAGCTGCCGGATGAAGCGGGTGGCGTTTTGGCCTACATGTTCGAAAAAACCGAAGCCGATTCGACCGGCGAAGGCTCGCGACTGGTCTTGCATAATCTGGCCACCGGCGAAGACTCCACTTTTACCAATGCAAAAGCCTACGAGCTTAGTAGTACGGGACGTTATCTCGCCTACACCTATGAGGGCGAAGATTCACTTGACACCGGGCTCGTTTTGGTTACAGCATCGACGATGACATCGGACACGCTGATGTCCGGCGGCGGTGAGTTCAAGCAACTGGAGTTTGACGAGTCTGGAGCGCAGCTGGCCTTCCTGGCAAGCCACGAATGGATGGATATGAAGCCCGAAGCGTACGGCCTCTACTACTGGCGCACCGGTATGGAAGAGGTCGATACACTGGTTACCATGGACAGCGAAGGCCTGCCGGAAAGCTGGTGGGTCAGTCCGAATGGCTCGCTTTCGTTTTCTGAGAATGGTACCCGCCTGTACTTTGGGTCTTCTCCCCAACCGCCCCCGGAAAAAGACGAGGAGGAAGAAGATGAAGAAGACAAAGTTGTACTGGACGTTTGGAACTGGAAAGACCCCCTGTTGCAGCCCATGCAACTCCAGCGGCTCCAGCAGGAAAAGACGCGCTCCTACCGCGCCGTGATTCATCTCGAGAGTGGCCGGATCGTGCAACTGGCGGACATGGAAGTGCCGGATATTACAGTGGTGCGGGATGGTAATGCAGACATTGCAATGGGCTATTCGGACCTGCCTTACCGACAGAAAATCAGCTGGGACTTCCCAAGATACACAGATGTGTACGGAATCAATGTGAACGATGGCAGCCGGATTCTGCTGATCGAAGGCACACGGGACCGCCCGTCGTTGTCGGCGGATGCGCACCATTTGGCGTGGTGGGACCGCGATGTGCAGGACTGGATGGCGATGCCGTCCGCCGGGGGTGAAATTGTCAATCTGACTTCCTCTATAGAGCATCCGCTCTACAATGAGTTGCACGACTGGCCGTACTTGCCAAGCTCATATGGATATGCAGGCTGGACCGAGAGCGGCGAGTTTCTGATCTATGATAAACATGACATCTGGGCACTGGACCCGTCGGGCAACAGGTCGCCACGCAATGTGACCGACGGTCATGGTCGTGCCACGAACCTGCGCTTTCGGTACCAGATTCTGGATTTCGAACAGGATGCCATTCCAAACGAAATATTGCTTACGGCCTTCAATTACAAAACCAAGGCTGGAGGATTTTACCGCGAAGAAGTAACCGGCAATGCGGAGCCACACAAACTGGTCATGATGGATCGAAGCTTCGTCGGCGTGCGCAAAGCCGATGATGCGGACCGGCTTATGTTCGCGCGCCAGAGTTTCGTGGAGTTTGGGGATCTGTGGGTGAGCGGACTGGATTTTGGAGACATGACACGAATAAGCGATGTCAATCCGCAGCAGGCAGAATACCGCTGGGGCACGGCGGAACTGGTGGAATGGATCTCGCTGGATGGCATTCCGCTGCAGGGTATGCTCTTCAAGCCGGACGGCTTTGATCCGAATCAGAAGTACCCCATGATGGTGTACTTCTATGAAAAGATGTCCAACGGACTGCACTCGCACCGCCCCCCGGCAACCGCGGGTTCATCCATCAGCTTTGCCTTTTACGTAAGTCGCGGCTACCTCGTGTTTGTGCCGGATATTCCCTACAAAGTGGGATACCCTGGCGAGAGCGCATTGAACGCAGTGGTGCCCGGCGTGACGAAGCTTATCAATACGGGCTACGTGCATTCGGACAGGATTGGCGTGCAGGGGCACAGTTGGGGCGGCTACCAGATCGCATACATGATCACCGAGACTGATCTCTTTGCAGCAGCAGAAGCCGGTGCACCGGTGTCGAACATGACGAGTGCATACGGGGGCATCCGCTGGGGCAGCGGGATGAGCCGCATGTTCCAATACGAGAAAACGCAGAGCCGCATCGGAGGCTCGCTGTGGGAGACGCCGCTGCGCTACATTGACAATTCGCCCCTATTCCAGGCCGACAAAATCAAGACACCGGTGCTCATGCTGCATAACGATGATGATGGCGCCGTGCCCTGGTATCAGGGGATCGAATTCTTTGTGGCGCTGCGCCGATTGGGCAAGCCGGTGTGGATGCTCAACTACAACGGCGAGGGGCACGGTCTTTCGAAGTACGCGAACCGGCGTGACTGGGCGATTCGGATGCAGCAGTTTTTCGACCACTATCTGACGGACGCCCCAGCCCCCGTGTGGCTGGCAGAAGGCATCCCGGCTATAATGAAAGGAGAAACCCTCGGCTTGGAGGACGCGAAGTAAGCGTAACCACCATGTAGATCCGCCAGTTGTTCCCAGCCGGGACCGGGACTGTACCAGTAGGCGTCCATCAAGTAACGGTGAGCGGAAGTATTCTCATCCTCTGAGTCCATTTGAATGCCACCAATCAGGTAGAAGGCCTCATCCACTGAGGCGGATACAGCAAAATACCGTGCTGGCTCCGGCCAAGCATCCAGAACCTCTCCCTGGAGGTTCGTGCTGGTGATATCCAGACGCCAGAAACTGCGCATGGTGACCGAATCAGTGGGCGATCGCAGTCCGCCCGTCACGTAAATGGACTTATGTAGTGCTCAACTTGCAAAAGCCACGAGCTCGGGAAAGGGCGGAAAATGGCTGAATTCAAGCGTCTGCCCGTTCCAGGTCACTGTCCAAACATCGGCGATATGTTCTGTTTCGTTCTCGCCTCCGATGCAAAGGATGCTGTTGTTCCATGACACAGATGCAGCGTGGCCAAACTGCTTGTCCAGACTGGATCTACGCACCCAGATCATGGTCCCATCCGGCCCGTGCGTGGGAACATGCAGGCTGTCGCTCCACGTTACTGCATCGGTAGCACCAGCGTAAGCCCCTCCGGCTGCAATGAAAGCATTACCCGAACTCCCGTACATATACCGTCTGTTCTGGTTGGCCCGGGCACTCCGGGTAGCCTGTCCCATGCAAAGAGCGTGCGTGATACAGACTGTGCGTGCGTTCCCCCTGCGTATAGCGGTACCAGGATAGTCAGTACAATGAACGCTTTTAAGGCCTGCACTATCCTGTACAGATGGTCTTGCAGGGCACACAGATACGGAGATTTGCGAACATAGCTGCCGAGCTGTCAATGCTGAATTTTTCGCGCAATACCTTGGCTGTGTAGATGTCGTTGAGGAGTGTCAGAAAAGCTGCTTTGTCTGTCGATTTGCCGGCAACCTGTAGGATGGGAATCGGCTGGAACAGTGAATACATGTCGCTGCAACAGGTTGTCGTAGGGTCAGCCTCATGATATCGCCGTCAGTAATCATGGCCGGACAAGGCCGGACGCGGAGCCTAAAGCAAAGCCTTGAGTTGACCTTCAACTGCCACAAGTGGTGATGGAGCGGGTCAATATTCCGGAGGGATCCCTAATGTGGAACATCGACACGATCGATGCTTGGCGGACGAAGTCCGATCAAGGGAGCGAAGTCGGCGACCTCATTAAGGCTACCCCGGCCCCTATCACCTGTGAGCAGAATCTTTTTATCGCGCAGACTGTGTGTACTGCACGGCGCTTTTCTCGTACTCCGTGTTCGCTGGCTCCAACCAGTTCCTCCGTTGACCTTGTTCTACCACACAGCAGACGGGGGACGCACTGAGTACGCACCACCCGGCTCAATCTGGCTCGGGTTGTTATTGAGATCGCACGTCGTACTCCAATCACTGTTCGAGAAGGACAGACGGCCGGGAAACGAGAGATAGTCCCAGATCCATTCCAATATACCATCCCGCCCGTCGCAAGACTGGGTAGAGCGAAGCAGCCGGCACACACAAGCAACTGGGCAGGCATATCATACGGCGTTGTGGCTCTCGCAGGTCGATCTCGCCCGAGCCATTGGAAGGTTCTCCTGTGGCCGCGCCTCAAGGCTCCGTTAATCCCCGATTGGATGGCAATGTAAGGCGGTGTGCGAGTTTCGGCGGGCTGCGCTTCTATCCGGGCAGCTCCGCCAGGAAGTCGGCGAGGGGAAGCACCTCGACGCCGTCGAGCAGTTGGCGCCGCCCACCTAGAAAAACGACTATCCGCCGCTTGACCCGTTTGCTGCGAGACGCGAACGACGCCAACCCCCGGAGCATGCTCCGTGTCACCTGATGTCCCGCCTTGACCTCGATGCCCCAAAGGTCACGTCCGACCTCGAGTACAAAGTCCACCTCGGTACCTGACCTTGTCCGGTAGTGGAAGAGTGCAGCTTCCGGCCACAGTGTTCGCAAGCGGGCGTGTAGTTCGCAAGCGATGAAATGCTCCAGCAGGATCCCCCGCTCGTCAGGCAGCGGGGTGTCGAGCGGCCTTCGCAAGAGGGCATTACGAACCCCGATGTCGAAGAGGAAGAACCGGGGATGCCCGACTATGCTCGAACGGCTGGAGCCACTCCAGGCTGGTACCCGGAACATGATCAGCGTGTCCTCCAAGACCTCGATGTAGCGACGTGTCGTCTCGTAACCGAGTCCGACCTGCCTGCACATCGCCTGAACGTTCAGGATCTGGCCTGAAGAGGCCGCGATCAGATCCAGCAGGCGCGAGAAGCCGCCGAGATTACGCACAAGCGCCTCCGCCTGGATCTCCTCACGCAGATAGATATCAACATAGCTTCGGAGGTCCGCCTCGCGCAGCGCATCGTCCTTTTCTGAATAGATCCCCGGGAGTGTCCCATGGGCGAGGGCTCGGTCCAAGTCGAAGTCGCTCTCCAGTTCGCACGCGAGCAGTGGATGCATCTGGTGGACGTGGATCCTCCCCGGCAGCAGGTTTGCTTGCCCTCGCCTTAGCTTCCGAGCGCTGGACCCGGACAGGAGGAACCGGAAGCGCCCTGGGTGTTCGTCCAGAAACAGCTGTACCACATCGAGCAGGGCCGGGACTCGCTGGATCTCATCAATGAACACCGTGCGCACTCCGGCTGGCGCGGCCAAGAGTTCCCGCTCCAGCCGTTCGGGATAGCCAACAAAGTCGCGGAATACCCGCGGGCTAGCGAGATTCAGCGAGACACCGGGCGCTGTGGAGGCCAGAAGGGTGGACTTGCCGACCTGTCTTGGCCCGAGTACTAGGACGCTCCGCTGGTTGATTTTGAGAGTTTTGGCAAGGATTCTTCGATACATGTGGGTAAAATAGCGATAATTCTACCCACGTATGACAGACTAGGCAGGACTAGCCAGCCGACGATCACCACGCTCCAAATCGCGCCACAACCACGGCGCTGATCTCATGTAGTACCTCTAACTCGGAACGGAAAATGCCGGAACTGGTGAATAATGGACACCAACATGCCAGTGCATAGCTCATGGTGATCCGGCATTGGAATGGCGATCGCTCCGTCGGTATCCGACTTTGCATCGCGATGTGGCTGCGTGCACCTCGACCTCTGTTTTTCCTTGGCTCGCAACATCTACCTCTGGGCAAATAGCCACATAGCCGTCGCCCGGGACGTTGTAGCATTCGCCAAGGACAGCAGGGTGAAGCCGTCAGTGCTGCCACGATGTGATATATATATCGCAGCTCTAGTTGGCATTTCGGATCTGGATCGCTTCTTCGACAGCATTAGCGAGATGAGTCCTGATCCAAGCATAACGCTCTTTGCTGTCTTGCCCCGTTGGATTGTAGCACTTCACTAGGGAGGCAAGCTTGCTCTCGCCATCGCGGAGCCCGATGTGATCGAAAGGGTCTCTACCTGACTGAGGTCCGACCCTGAGGGTCATGGAGACCGTGGATCCTTATACCAACCGCGCCTATCCGCCGATTCCATGACTCGCAAATCTCATGGTTAATCCAATTGCGTCCTGCAGTCTCACTGCCGACCAATACCACCGTGCAGGACCGTCCATGCAACTGCTCTGCGATCCATTTCTTGATCGCGGCATCGCCGCCCTTCGTGATGGTTTCCCACTCATTGTCGGTCACCGGCTTGTTGCCGTCAACCACGCCAATATTGTGTACTTGTGCGGCATGCCAGTTGTCAGGTTTTTAGTAGAAGCTGAAGGAGGTACCTCTGGCTATTCTATTTCTCTCAGAACCAGACCATGAGGGCTATTACGACGATGATCGCGCCTATTAGTGTCAAATGGAACACTCGTAGGGTGAACGACCATGCCACCTTCCAGATACCGTCGACTTCTTGTTGGAACGCCGCTGTGCTCATTGAGAAGTTGATCTGTGATTCCTCCCGTGTACGAACGTTGTCGTAGAGCTTCCGGAAAAGGCGCTCTTGGTGCAGGAAGTACGCATCGAGCACCCAGAACATCATTGCCGGAAAGCAGGACAGATAGACGAAGATTACATTGGTGTCGTCCACGGCTGCGAGAGCGAAAAGAGCCGCAACCAGCGTAACACTCCATCCCTTGATTTGGAACGAGTTACTTGCCATCCGTGTAACCACAGCTTGAACCATCTCTAAGTGAGCGAGCTTTCGTTCCATGTAGTGAAGATAATCTACCTAGGCCGACCCGGCAAGCGGGTAACGGCCCCTTCTCCGTGCAGGGCACCTCCGGCGGTCCGGTACTCCACCTTCACGCAGTCCACCAGCATGCCATAAGCTGCCACGTCGTGCAGTTCGATTCATGACCGTGTGAGGGCAATCCGAATGACCAAAGGCCGAGGAGCTACGGGTGTGGAGCCGACACCTCCAGTGTCGATACTTCCGCGCCTAGAGCTTCTGACGGCCTACTTCTTTGCTTGCAATAGGCGGAATCCATTGGAGGAAGCTCCGATCAAAAAAGGCCCGTCCGGAGCAGAGGTCTGGCCTGAAGCCCCTAGATTCGGGGATTAGGGGTAATATTCTGGAGTTCTCGTCTGTTTTTAGTGTCCTTGAGGCCGTATCCATGCCGCCAGGACACACCGGTCCTCGGCCGGCATGAAATGTTGGCGTACCCTATACAGATGGGCCAAAGCCAATAGAGGTGTATAGCTGGGCCGCATTCTGGTGAAGGCCCTTGTACCGCGTTTTTTTGATACCCCCACAGATGCTAGACTACCCCGAACACCGGTTCCACTTTGGCCCGGGTACGATTGCTTTCCCGATTGAACGCCCGGTTCTCCCGACTCAACGGGCGACTGGGTGTCCGCTTGCGAGGTACTGGCCCCGT
>JAAXGT010000104.1 GCA_012271205.1 Rhodothermales bacterium | reverse complement strand
GCAGCCGGAATTACTATAAACTTCAGCAACAAGATCGTGGTAGATCAACCGTCGCCCACCATACCGGCCAGTACGTGCTGCATCTGCTCCAGCGTAGCTGTGTCGCAGACGTTGGATGACCCGCGAACTGACTCACGTAACCCTGCAAGTGCTTCACGGAAAGCTGGTGGTAGACGCCCTTGTGCGCACGCTTCAGCGTTTCCCAAAGGCTATCCACACCGTTCACATGCGCCATGCCACGCACGTACTCGCAACACTATGCGTCACGCTCTCCCGGTTCTCCAACCCGTCATACCCGCGAGCTTCGTCCGTGTACAGCTTCGCGCCCGGCTTGCGGTGTGACTCCACGAAATCATGCAGACTCGCCTTCGGCGTGTCGTCCAGTACACATACCGCGATACGCTTCGTCTTGCGGTCCTTCATCCCCGCTACGGGCGTCATATGGGCTGCGCCGCCGTCGCCAATACCTTCCTTCGCCTTGCCGCGCTTATGCTTCTTCCTGTAACCCATATGCGTCTCATCTACTTCGGCCGGACCCTCAAACTGGTGCGCCACGTCCATGAATACTTCCCTGATCCGGTGCAGCATGTACCATGCCGTCGCCTGCCGGACGCCCAAGTCAACGGTGCAGCTTCATGCTGGAGGCGCCTTTTAGGCTCGTCATCTCCAAGTAGATCGCCCATGCCCACAGCCGAAGCGGCAGCTTCGAGTCCTGCATCGGCGTGTTCGTCTTCAGGCTGAAGTAGTCCTTGCAATCACGGCAACGGTCAGGCCCGGCTTGCTAGACTTCACGCTGACGCACTTCAAGCATACCGGCTGCCGATCCGGCTACAACCACTGCTCGAACCAGTCTATCACCTTCTCTTCCGTGGCGAACATCTCAGCCATCGACACGCCCTCACGATGCGACCGGCCCGGCGCCTGTCCGCCGTTTCCGTTGTTCTTCCCGTGCTTCCTCGCCATCGTCACGTCCGTTAGCTCCTTGTGTGTTCAACGTTTTCCATCCCACGCATGAGGCTAACGGAACGTTAGCGAGTTGTAAAGTCAGGCGTATAATCCCGTCTAAATTCCTGCTGTAGCCGCCATCGCAGCCATTAGCGAAATGAGGGACGTCGCATATGAGATATCGACTGGAAGTCCCTGCTACAGGTTTCAGCGTAGGTGCTCATTGAAGAATGCGATGGTGCGCTCCCAGGCCAGTTTTGCCCCTTCTGAATCAAACCGTGGCGTGGTATCATTGTGAAATCCATGCTGCAATCCCCCGTACATGTGCGCTGAGTAGGTCTTGCCCTCGGCCTTTAGTGCGGACTCATATGCGGGCCAGCCCTCATTAACGCGCGCATCCCGTTCCGCAAAGTGCAACAACAGCGGGGCGCGAATGGCGGGCACATCTTCGTCTGCAGGCTGTCCCCCATAGAAAGGCACCGCCGCCCCCAGATCAGGCACACGCACCGCCATCATATTGGCCACCCATCCTCCGAAGCAGAAACCCACAACACCGACTTTTCCAGTGCAGCGTTCGTGGGAGCGCAAGAATTCAAAGGCTGCAATAAAATCTTCCAGCATCTCCATACGGTCACGCTGTCGCTGCAGTTGGCGCCCCTCATCGTCTGTACCCGGATAGCCGCCCAGCGGCCAAAGTGCATCCGGTGCCAACGCCACAAAGTTCGCCAGTGCCGCCCTGCGACATACGTCTTCGATATGCGGATTCAGGCCGCGATTCTCGTGCACGACGACAATACCTGGCAAAACATCGGTACGGTCTGCGGGCGTGCACAGAAGACCGCGAATTTCGCCGCCGCCCTTCGGACTGGGGTACGTGATGTAGGTCTCATCCAGCCGCGCATCGCCGGCTCGCACCTGCTGTGCCGTTGAATACTTGGGTGAAAGGTATTCCAGCATGACCGCAGCTGAGAGGCCTCCGACTGCATACCTTGACGCCTGATCCAGAAACTGTCGCCGCGTGATCTGGTCATGCACGTATCGGTCGAAGAGTGTAAAAACCTCGCTTGGAATATCTTTGCTTGTCGGAGAATGCATGGTTTGGCTCGCTTAGTTGGCAAGAGATAGGGGGACCCTCCGTGTAACGCAACTATGTATACAGGTGCTTGTTAATGCAATCATGAACACGGTCTCGCGTTCCCTCACAGTCTGCCAATTGCTCCTTTTGAGTGTTCTGGCAGTCTGTATCCTGCCCTCAGCCATGGCACAGCCGTTGGATAAGGACAGGATTCTAGCCAATCTTAAGTATCGCCTCCCGACACTGCGAGAGGCAGAAATCACGCTAAGTGAGCTTGAGCCCAGTGATTTTACTGATTTTCAGCAAGGCTCTTTCACCGTCAACGGACAGCAAACGTATCGATTCCTGGTTTCCGTGGAGTCATCTCGACTGTTGCTGCTTATGACGGATCCCATTGACGTTGGGCTTACCAGCGAAGAGATCGACGAATTGATGATCCGGGAGGAACAGCAGGATCGCGAAGCGGCACAGAATCGGCATGAAATCCTGCGGCGCTTTGCAGCGGGCATGCCATTTCGGGGATCGGCGGATGCACAGATTACGATTTACGAATTCAGCGATTTTCAGTGTCCTTATTGTGCCCGCGCATTCACGGTAATGGAAGAACTGTTAGACAAGTATCATGAAGAGGTTCGGTTTGTGTTCCTGCATCTTCCGCTCCCGAACCATGACTGGGCCAAGCCTGCCGCCATTGCGGCTGACTGTGCCGCCGAACAGGATGCGGATGCCTTCTGGGTGTTGCACGACCAGTATTTTACGAACCAGCGGGCGATTACCCGGGAGACCATGCTGAGCAAGAGCCATGAATGGCTCCAGGGAACCGGTATCGACCTGGATGCATGGCACGCCTGTGCCAGCGATGACGCTTCGGCTGCGAATCAGGGTGCCGCGCTTAAAGTGGACGTGTCCGTGGCCACAGCCGAGCGCTTCGGAGTAACCGGAACTCCAGGATTTTTTGTGAATGGGCATTTTTTGAATGGAGCCCAGCCGCTGGAGGTGTTTGAGGAATTGATTGTCTCCATTAAGGGAGAAGCTCCGATCCGCTAGATTCCGAGTCCGCCCGTTACCTCCAAGGTATGGCCGGTTATGTAGGCGGCAAGGGTGGATGCCATCAGCAGGATGCCGCCTGCCGCCTCGTCTGCGGTGCCGGGACGCCCCATCGGAATGTTGCCGAAAGCAGCTTTGCGTACCGCGGGAGGAATGCCCAGTGGAACGCGATGGCCGGCTACTTCCACAGTATGCCCTTCCTCAATCGGTCGCGTAAGCCGCGTGTCGATAAACCCAAAAGCAACGGCATTGCAGCGGATGCCGAAGGGCCCCCACTCACGTGCCACAGCCTTAGTCATGCCAATTATACCCATCTTCGCGGTGGCATAATTGATCTGACCGGGATTGCCGTGCAGCCCTGAAGTGGAAGACACATTTACAATTGCGCGGGGCGGATGCACGCGGCCCTCGGCCAATTCGGCTTTAGCAAGCGGACGCCATACCTGCGCCACGGCCCGAATCAGCCGAAAGGGTGCAGTCGTGTGAAGGTCTTGGATTCGCTGCCACTGTTCGTCACTCATTTTATGCAACATGCCATCCCATGTAAAGCCCGCATTGTTAACCAGGACGTTGAGCTTACCAAAACGCTCCATGGCCTCCGCCACCAATCGTTGGGGCATGGCGGGCTCTGTTACGTCGCCTGGGACGGCCGATGCCTCACCTCCGGTTCGTTCAATGGTTTCCACTACACGGTGGCAGGCGTCGGTGTCCAAGTCGTTGATGAGTAGACTCGCGCCGCGGGCTGCAAACATTTTCGCCGATGCGGCTCCGATCCCACTGCCAGCACCGGTAACAAGAATAACCTGGTTGTCAAACCGCATTTTCCCGAGTTGTGTCTGGATCAAGAGGGCGCCGAATAATATCGCACCGGTTCGGGTAATCGTGCATTTCACCAGTCCGACGCAAACGCCTGTAACCCGCAGGCGGTATGCTACGTAACGGTGGTCCAGTGTTCGTGCTGGCCTGGGCAGTGCGAGTAGGAAGTCCCTGACAAAGAGTGACCCGAGCCATGCGTGACCATCTGCTTCTGATTCTCTGTTTTGCTCTGTTTCCTGCGTATGCATACGCACAGCATACTGACACCGGAACCGCCGATACTGCCAAGGAGCAAGTTGCCTTTTCCCCCAATGTGAACCCGGTGCTGGTGCTTTCACGGGCTGGTAGTGACATTCGCATTGATGGTGTGCTGGATGAGAGTGCTTGGGCCACCGCAGCCCGTGCCAGCAACTTTTCAGAAGTGTTTCCAAGGGATCAGACCCAGCCACCAATTGAGGTGACCGGGCTTATGACCTATAGTGAAGAATACCTTTTTGTGGGTTTTATAATACGGGATAGCCCCTCAAACATTCGTGCCAACCTGAGCGACAGAGATGCTATCTGGCAGGATGATTACGCGGGTATTTTGCTTGATCCCAACCGGGATGGTCAGGCGCTATACTTCATTGCCGCGAATCCGCTTGGCATCCAAGCCGATACGCGAATATCGTCGAATAATGAGGACGATGGCTTTGATTTGCTGTTTTATTCCGACGGTCGCATAACTGACGATGGCTACGAGATTGAGCTTGCAATCCCTTTCAAGAGTCTGCGATTCCCGAATCGGGATGTGCAGTCATGGGGTGCCACCTTCTGGATTACGCATCCGCGAGACAGTCGCAGTCAGTATTCGTGGGCGGGAATCAGTCTTGACAATCCATGCTGGAGCTGCCAGCTGGGCACTATTGAGGGCATAAGAGGCATTCGGTCTGGACGCAACCTGGAAATCCTGCCCTCAATCACCGGGTCCAGTACCGGTGCCTTGGAGGATGCCGCTGTTCCGACGTCGAACTTCACAAACGACCGGGTCACCGCAGAGCCTTCCCTCAACGTTAAGTATGGTATTACCTCGGCTCTTATCGCCGACGTCACCATCAACCCCGACTTCAGCCAGATTGAATCGGACCAGGCCCAAATTGACGTTAATTCAACATTTGCGCTGTTCTATCCGGAGCGACGTCCTTTCTTCCAGGAAGGGGCGGGTTTGTTCGACACCGAGATTCAGACTGTGTACACGCGCTCAATAAATGATCCTATAAGCGCGGCCAAGCTTACAAGCCGATTCGGTGCGACCGATATCGCCTACATCGGTGCCCGAGACAACACGTCGCCACTTATGGTACCCTTTGAGGAGGAGAGTCAGCTTCTGGAGTCAGGGCGCAGCTTTTCAAACATTTTGCGAATAAAGCACAATCTTGGCATCGATTCTTTTATAGGCGGACTTGTAACTGATCGCCGGCTGGACAAAGGAGGTGCTGGTTCCACGATCGGGATCGATGGGGCCTTTCGCTTCTGGAAAAAATACAGCCTCTCCGGCCAGTTTGTTACGAGCCGGAGCCTCGAGCCCGTGGACCCGGATCTGAGCAAAGACTTGGAAAACATAACCTTTGGCTCCAAGGATTTGACCGGTGCCCTTGATGGAGAATCGTTCTGGGGGCATGCCACACAAGTGGAGTTAGATCGGGAAGCACGTTATTGGAGCTTTGAGGCCGGGTACGAGGGACTGAGTCCGACCTTCAGGGCAGACAATGGCTTTGTGCGGCAGAATAACATAAAGCGTGTCTACATATGGCAGGGGGTAACGCTGTATCCATCCAAGCACCTGAAATTCGTTGATCGTATCCGCCCCAATGTGGTCGCGGGCAGCCGGTGGAATTTCGCAGGCCTGCAAAAAAGTGCGTTTCTGGCTCCGGGGCTGAATTTACAGCTCAAGCGCCAGACCTATATCGAGATCAGATATGCGCTTCAAAACGAGCATTTTGCGGGCATGCAGTTTAACGGGTTGAGTGACTGGAACATGGAAGTGTACAGTAATTTCAGCGAACCCGTCCAGCTGGGATTCAATATCGAAATAGGTGATGATATTGCGCGATTCCTGGATGATCCGAAGGTCGGCAAAAGTCTGCAAGTGGTGGCCTTTGCCTCGTTACGTCCCGGACAGCGCCTTTCCATTCAGCCACGATTTGCTTATTCCCGACTCACGGACAAGAACTCCGGAGAAGATTTTTTTAGCGGCTTTATTACCCGCGCGCGATTTAAGTATCAGTTTTCGCGCCGACTGTTTATGCGAACCATCGTGCAGTACAGCGACTTCAGCAAGTCACTGGAAATAGATCCGCTCATTACGTATCAGATAAACGCGTTTACGGCGGTACACGCAGGTTCAACCCACGATTTTGGCCAATACATGCACCCGGACGATCTGTCCAAGTATTTCCGACAGCGCGATCGTCAGATTTTTTTCAAGTTCCAGTACCTGTTCCGAATCTGAACCGGTCGGTGCCTGACCAGGGTTTGGGATTCATTGTGCGTGTTCGTTTATTTACGCTTCGCACTAATCCTTGACCCTAACCATGCGAACCTCAGTAAATCGTCGTCATTTCCTTAAACACGCCTCTGCGGCTACCGCCGGATTTGCCGTGCTGGGTGCTGCACGTGGAATGGCGGCCCCCTCCAACAAGATTGTAGCCGCGGTCATGGGCGTCAACAGCCGTGGCGGCGTGTTGGCGCAGTCCTTTGCAAAGGCCGAAGGCTGCGATGTCGCGTATATATGCGATGTCGACCAACGGGCAATAGGCCGGGCCATAAAAGGTGTCACCGACACGGTCACGACCTCCAGCCCCCAAGGTGTTGTGGATGTGCGTGAGGTGTTGGATAACCCGGACATAGACGTCTTGGTCATCGCGGCTCCCGATCACTGGCATGCTCCGGCCGCCATTATGGCACTGCAAGCCGGCAAGCATGTGTATGTCGAAAAGCCTTGCAGTTACAACCCGCACGAAGGCGAAATGCTTGTTGAGGCCCAGAAGCGCTACAATCGGGTTGTGCAAATGGGTAATCAGCAACGGGCCGCCCTGGAATCCCAGCAAATCATTGACGCCATACGGGAAGGCATCATTGGGCGTGCCTACTACGGACGGGCTTGGTATGCCAATACACGGGGGAGTATAGGCACCGGCAAACCGGCTCCTGCTCCGGACTGGCTCAACTACGACCTGTGGCAGGGGCCAGCACCACGTGTACCGTACCGCGATAACGTAATCCACTATAATTGGCACTGGTTCTGGCACTGGGGCACGGGTGAAATATGCAATAACGGCGCCCATGAAATCGACATCTGCCGGTGGGCACTCGGCGTTGACTACCCGGTCCGGGTTACGTCAGCGGGCGGTCGGTATCACTTCAAGGATGACTGGGAATTCTATGATACCCAGGTGGTCTCCTTTGATTTTGAGGGTGGTAAGACCATCACTTGGGATGGGCGAAGCTGCAATGGGTACCCGGTTGAAGGCCGTGGTCGTGGCGCATCCGTTCACGGAGAGTATGGCACGGTAATTCTGGACCGGGGTGGCTATGTGGTGTATGACCAGGACAACCGGGAAGTGTGGAGGCGGACGCGCACGGCCGGTGAAGCGACCTTGGACATTCGCGGTGGAGGAGGACTCACCGACTACCACATCGCCAATATGCTGAGCGTGATTCGTAATGGGGGAACACAGTTTTCTCCCATTGATGAAGGACACAAGAGCACGCTGCTGTGCCATCTCGGCAACATAGCCCAGCATACCGGTCACTCATTGCGATGTGACCCCTCCAATGGCCACATCGTCAATAGCGAGGAGGCCATGAGAATGTGGAGCCGCGAGTATGCTCCAGGCTGGGAAGTGAAAGTTTGACGACTGGTACTGCGAGCATGCATTTACCGGACGGTGAGTCGATGCATGAGAAGCTGGAGCCGATGACTCGGCGGAAATTCATCAAAACCAGTGGCACGGTCGCTGCTGGAACGCTGCTGGCCAGTTCAACTTCCAAGGGACGCCCGCCAAATAAAAGGCGCGTGGCCCTTGTGGGTACCGGCATTCGTGGGACCGGCATGTGGGGACGCGATCTCGTAAGGGACTATGCAGACGTGGTTGAATTTGTGGGCTTGTGTGATATCAATCCAGGGCGTTTGGAGTATGCCAAGACCTACATGGGGGTCTCGTGTCCGACGTACACGGATTTTGGCGAAATGGTGCGGGCGGGCGAGCCCGAGATCGTGATAGTGGCGACGGTCGATTCCACACACCATGAATATATCATTCGGGCGATGGACTTGGGCTGCGACGTGGTCACGGAGAAGCCCATGACCACGGATGCCGAGAAGTGTCAGGCTATTCTGGACGCGCAGGCTCGTACGGGGAAGGATCTGATTGTTACGTTCAACTACCGGTACTCACCACACCGGCAGCAGATGAAGGCGTTCCTGATGGAGGGTCGAATCGGCCGGGTTACATCAGTCGACTTTCACTGGTATCTGGACGTGTACCACGGCGCCGACTATTTTCGGCGGTGGCATGGCAAGGAGCGCTATGGTGGGACCCTGTTTGTTCACAAGTCCACGCATCACTTTGACCTGCTCAACTGGTGGCTGGAGTCAGAACCCGAAGAAGTGTTTGCTTATGGGGATCTTGAGTACTACGGACACAACAATGAATTCAGGCACACTAACTGCCGGGGTTGTCCGTATCAAGACAGGTGCGGGCACTATACCGATATTACACGGAGCGAGCGAATGATGAGCCTCTATGTCAATAATGAGCATTACGACGGGTACTTGCGTGACGGGTGCGTTTGGAGTAACGAGATTGACATCTACGATAAGATGGCCGCCCAAATCCGCTATGCGAATGGTGTGCAGGTAAGTTACTCTTGTACCACGTATTCGCCTTATGAGGGCTATCGCATTGCCTTCAACGGCACACAAGGGCGCTTGGAAGCCTGGGTCAAAGAGCGTCAGCCGTGGGAACGCGAGCCATATGACGAGATCCGGGTGACTGACAACTTTGGCGAATCGGAACTCATTCAGGTGCCGCACGGCGGGGGCGGCCACGGCGGAGGCGACCGGCGTCTGAAAGACCGAATCTTTCGGGATACGATGCAGCCGGATCCCTATCGGCAGGCAGCCGGGTCGCGCGATGGTGCAATGTCTATCTTGACAGGTGTCGCAGCACGTGAAAGTGTGAAGACGGGTGAACCGGTGCGCATTGCCTCACTGACTTCTCTGAAACCACGGATCGTACGGCCATAGATTTCACTATAGATCCCTCATTAATCCTTTACAGTTATGAACCTCTTCCGCTCTCTACTTGCTGTGCTGGTTGTCGCCGGTATGGCTGGTTGTGCCGGTAGCCGAGATATGGCCACCCAAGCCCCCCATCCACTGGAGGGGGCTTGGAGCTATACGCTGGACTCGCCACAGGGTGTGTTCACCGGCACCCTTACTTTTGCCGATGGCGACGTTGGACTCACGGGTGAGATTGCTATGGACGATGCACCTGTGGAGGCCAGCCTTGCGCTCACAGACGTAGCATTTGACGGCGAGACTATGCAGCTTACGTTTTCGTTTGACAGCGGCGACTATGGCGTTATGGAGGTGTCACTGGCGCTCGACGGAGATACGCTCAATGGCACCATGAAGGTAGTGGATTTCGGCCTTGACGTACCGCTTGCAGCATCACGAAAGACGGAATAAGCTGTACAGACGGCATGCATAATCTGATTGGCAGGCATGTCCGTGTGCATCTGTACACGGTCGCCGGCACAACGATTGGCACCATTCAGGGGCGTGTGGCAGACGTGGCCGCTAGGGTCGAAGTGGCACCAGGCATGAAGAAGGACCTCGTGTATGTGGTCGACATCGATGTGCCGGATAGCGATACGCCCTATCTAAGCAGCTCGGGTGGAGAAAACGAGGGCTGGTTTGCCATTCAGGATCTCGAAGTTGTCGAATCTGAGGACCAGTTCCGCTGGTTCACCAATTGATGATGCCAATGCTGCGGCTCCTCCTGCCTGGATTCTTAATGTTGCTCGGGCTATCCTGCCAGCCTCCTGAACTTACCATCGGTGTAATGTCCTTTGGAACGCTGTCGACCGGGGAGGTTGTGGAGATGGTGACTCTGCGTAGCGCAAATGCGGAAGCACAGATCATGACCTATGGCGCAACAGTTGTATCGATCAAGGTGCCCGACCGTGATGGAAACATAGGAGACGTTGTCCTTGGCTTTGAATCGCTAGAGGATTATCTGGGCGAGAATCCGTATTTCGGCTCCATTGTGGGGCGCTACGGCAATCGCATTGCAAATGGGCGGTTCGTGCTTGATGGTCAAACGTACACGCTCGCCCGAAACAATGGCCCGAATCATCTCCATGGAGGCATCAAGGGTTTTGACAAAGTGAATTGGACTCGTGCGGCTACCATAAGGGAGCATGATCGCGTTGGCGTGCAGCTGGTGTACGTGAGTGCGGAGGGCGAGGAGGGATATCCTGGCGAGCTCACCGTGCGGGTTACCTATTCGCTGAAGAATGATAGCCGGCTCATAGTTGATTATGAGGCAACAACGACTGAAGCAACGCCAGTTAATTTGACACAACACAGCTACTTCAACCTTGGGGATGGAGGAGACATACTGGAACATGAGCTCCGGCTTGCAGCCAGCCATTTTACGCCGGTCGATTCCACGCTAATACCAACCGGAGAAATCCGCTCCGTCGAGGGAACGCCGTTTGATTTTCTGACGGGGACGGCGATAGGTGCCCGAATTAATAACGCGAACCAGCAACTCGTTTACGGAGGTGGATACGACCACAATTTTGTGTTTGACAGGGAGCCTGGTGCAGACACGACATTGGTCGCGCAGGTGCGTGAGCGGTCAACGGGGCGTATCCTGGAGGTGTACACGACCGAGCCGGGGATTCAATTTTACAGCGGCAACTTTTTGGACGGATCCATTACTGGAAAGGGTGGCCAGACGTATGGCCCACGCAGCGGTTTCTGTCTCGAAACCCAACATTTTCCCGATTCGCCAAACAAGCCAGACTTTCCGTCGACGATTCTTCGCCCCGGTGAAACGTACGCTACGAGCACTGTTTTCGCCTTCAGGACGGAATAGCCCCGAGTGCCTGATCGAAGTCCGCGATCAGATCTTGGGCCGCTTCTATTCCGACCGAGATCCGTATCAAATCATCCCGTATGCCAGCATCGGCGCGTTCTTCGGCGGTCAGGCCGGCGTGTGAACTTATGGCTGGCCGGGTTATCAATGATTCCACACCCCCCAGGCTTGGTGCCAGGATCGGCAGATTGACCCGGTCAGTGAATGCAAGGGCCGCGTCAAGACCGCCTGTAAGCTCCATGCTGATCATGCCGCCAAATCCATTAAACAATCGGGCTGCACGGTCGTGCTGTGCGTGTGAAGTCAGCCCTGGATAGTTGACGCGTCTGGTCGCAGAATGCTCGGCCAAAAAGCGTGCTAGGGCAAAGGCAGATTCATTATGCTGCCGCATGCGCAGAGCCAGTGTTTGCATGCCGCGATGCAGCAGGAAGCAGGCATGTGGATCCAGAGCTCCGCCAAGGTGCTTCAGCGTATTCTTCGAACGGCGCACCAGTTCGCCGCTCCCCATTATGGCACCGGCTACCAAGTCCGAGTGTCCGTTGAGATATTTGGTGGCGCTGTGAAGGGACAGGTCAAAGCCGGCCTCTACCGCCCGATAGTTGTAGGGCGTTGCAAACGTATTGTCGATAAGCGATACGAGGCCACTGGCCTGTGCAAAACTTACGATTCCTTCAAGATCACACACCTGCAACAGTGGATTAGTGATTGACTCCACATAAACGGCACGGGTATGTGGGGTCATGTAGCTTTCCCAGGTATCTGGATTATCCGCATCGAAGAACGAGACCGCAATACCGAGATCGGCCATCAGCGTCGTGACAAAGTTGTGCGTACCACCATAAAGGCTGTTCTGGGCCAGCAGGTGATCACCAGGTTTAAGCACCGATAGCAGCGCGCCAGTAATGGCGGTCATGCCGCTGCCGGTTACAAGTGCTTCCTCCGCGCCTTCGAGAATTGCCAGTTTTCGATTCAACACCAGCTGATTCGGCGTATTGTTGTAGCGGATGTAGCGAAGGGGATTGTCGTCGTGCTCGAACATGGCCGACTGGAAAATCGGCATGCGAACTGCGCCGGCAATACGTGGTCCGTCCTCACCGGCATGTACGAGTTGTGTATCAATAGTGTGGGTCATTAGGGACTGATAAGGTAATTGGCGAAACTTATGCATTTGCGTGACGTCACGCTCTCAATGTCGGATCAGGTCCGCAATCCTGTTTGGGAAGATTGTATTACACTCAGAGTACGAGTTCGCCGCGCACAATGGTTACGGCGCTACCGCCCACCTGCACACCGCTGATGTTGTCACGCGGTCCGAGTACGGTTACTGTAGCTTCGCCCGGCCGCTGCATCCAGTGTCCTTGCCGGGCCGTGAACGAAGGCGTATTCAAAAGCTTGTAGTGCCACAAATAGGCGCCCATGCCGCCGGTTGCAGAACCTGTGAAAGGATCTTCAAACACATCAGGAGGACAAGCAAAATGGCGAGCAAAAGTACCCTCTGATTCGAGTACGAACAGGTGTGCACTGAAGAATTGATATCGGGCACGCAAGACCGTTAAAGCATCCAGATCCAGCGACAAATCGTGTAGCGCATCCAGATGGACTAGCGGGACCATGAGTTGTGGTGTGCCCGTGCTGACAACCTGCACGGGCCCATCCATGTGCAAATCTGCCGAAGACAGACCAAAAGCCGTGGCGGCTTCTTCGGGTGTGGCACAGTCCAGGAACTGCGGTCGGGGTTGCGTCATAATTACACTGTCCGGGACCCCATCATGCGACAGAATGTCGACGGTGACAATGCCGGCCCGGAGCTCGAGACTTACTCGTGTTCTCTCTCCATCGGGGGGAATACGTTCCGTTTCGGCAAGTGCAAAGATGGTGGCGATGGTGGGGTGGCCGGCCAGTGGAATTTCCTCCGACGGCGTAAAATACCGGGCCCGAACGTCCGCGACGTCTGAGCGAAGCACGAAGGCGGTTTCCGAGAGATTCATTTCACGGGCCAGTGCCTGCATTGTATCATCCGAGAGTTCATCGGCGTCAAATACGATTGCACACGGATTGCCACCGAGTGGTATACGCGTAAATGCATCTACCTGCATGAACGGGAATGTTGCCATTTCTCTAAATAATGATTGACTAAAAACCCTCTTTTTGAGGGATGGGGGTCGAAGTTAGGTTGTTTTTTTGTATTCGTGAGGCATCTGTCTCGAGAGTTTTTAGCCGATTGGATGTCTCTTGTACACGGGCACAGACCATAATGGATCATTAGAGTGATTGAATGGATCACCCAGACGGGATACGAGGGGGCTGGGGAAAAGTCTGGGATCGCGCTACGCGGTCGCTGCGATTCCGGGGAGGTTAAGTCGAACGGGCCTTCCCGACCGATGTAAGCTGGTGTGGCGG
>JAAXGT010000027.1 GCA_012271205.1 Rhodothermales bacterium | reverse complement strand
TGGGTGCGCTACATGGATGAGGCCGATCGGGTACATGAAAACAGGGTTGATAAAATGCGAGTCTGGGCAACGTCCGCCCTGGTTGTGGGCATTGGCGGAACCATGTCCGCACTTGCGCTACTTGCGGTACTTTTGTGGTGGGGGGGGGCGGGTCAGGGGATCGAGAAGGAGCTGTGGCTTGCTGTTACAGGTGCCCTATTGGCCAGCTTGTCAGGTGTGATTAACAATCAGCTGATTATGCGGAAGCTCTTTCCCCTGTCAGCCAAGCATTTTGACACAGTACTCGATGAGTACCGCAACAAACTTCAAGAGCATAGCGATGCCAATTCCCCACATGAAGAGTTTTCGGGCGCACTCCGGGAACAGCTTGGCAATGCGTTCAGAGAGGCGGTTCGAACATTTCCTGAAGCTTTTGGGCAGTTGGACGAGAGCGTCAAGTCGCTAGGGAATGTCGTCGAGATGCAGTCGGAGGCAGTGCTAGGAGCCGCGGCCAGATTGAAGGAAGGTGCAGATGGGTTGTCGGAAGCTGCATCAGCAATAGTCCCGGCGGTTGAAACGCTGCAGGCATCAACCAATCAAATGCATGCATTGCCTGGCCAGCTCAAGCAAGTGCTTGGCGAGTCCCGTACAGCGTGGCAAGAAGAGGTTCGTCAAGACCTGTACGCTTTTACCAGTGGGGTTCAAGATGTGCTGCAGGGTCATGGGGCTCTCTTTGAGCAGACGAAAGCTGCGTTTGGCAAATGGGAGCGCCAGCGAGGTGATGCAGCAGCCCGCCAGGAAGCGCAGTGGAAGGAGACGGTCAAGCTAATGCAGGCAGCTTTGGCTGAGATTGTGGCAACAGTCGACGGGCTGCCGAGCACGTTTTCCAGAGAGGTCGGTAAAGTTGCAGATACGATGGGGCGCCAATTTGGCTTGGAGGCACGTCAGCACGTTGTGGATCTTACGACGGCCATCCAAGACGGAAACACAAGCCTCTGCGACCAGATTGAGACAAGCTCGCTGAATTTGCAGAGCTATCTCCAGAGCAATACCAGTACGCTGCAGGCATCGACTGATCAAATGCATGCGTTGTCTGGCCAGCTCAAGCAAGTGCTTGACGAGTCTCGCGCAGCGTGGCAAGAAGAGATTCGTCAAGACCTGCATGCTTTTATCGGTGGAGTTCAAGAGGTGCTGCGTGGTCATGAAGCACTTCTTGAGCAGACGAAAGCTGCGTTTGACGAATGGGAGCATCAGCGGGGTGGCGCAGCATCCCGGCAGGAAGCACAGTGGACGGAGACGGCCAAACTAATGCAGGCAGCTTTGGCTGACATTGTGGCGACAGTCGACGGGCTGCCGAGCACGTTTTCCAGAGAGATCGGCAAGGTTGCAGATACGATGGGGCGCCAATTTGGCTTGGAGGCACGTCAGCACGTTGTGGATCTCACGAAGGCCATCCGAGACGGGAACACGAGCCTCCGTGGTCAAATTGAAACAAGCTCGCTGAACTTGCAGAACCGTTTCCTGAACGACACCAGTATGGTAGTAGCCGAGACCTTTGATAAAGTCTACGCAGAGATTTCAGGGACACTTCTGTCGCTGCTGAATGAGGTCAGCAAAGGGCTTGAAGAAGCGTATATCACGCTGCCGGCCGGAGCCAAGACCTTCGCCGCCGGTATGGCTACTATCAATGAAAAGCTCCAACTGTCCAACAAGCGCATAGCTGAGTCCACTGATCATCTGAAACGCGTGGCACAGCTTACGGAGGACTTTGAACACTCCTTGGCCGATGCGTTGACGAACGCTGTGAAGCCCAGTATCGAATCGCTGGAGCGTCAGGTCAGCGACTATGTTTCTGAAGTCCGGCGCGCCTATCGTGCAGATGTGGCGACACCTCGCAAGATTGCTCCTCCGTTTCAGCTTTTGCGCGATCTGTTCGGATTTAACCGGAGGGACGACACCTAATGAGACGCTCGCGTTCACCGTTGACGGCGTGGCCGGCATTCGCCGATATTATGACGACCTTGGCCGTGGTAGGCCTTGGCATTGCAATTGTCGTCTCCGTCCGTTTGAATGGAGGGGCCACCCGTTTGGAGAAAGAGCACAGTATTAGGAAGGACTCTGTAGAAGCCTTGGAACGGGAGGTTGACAGCCTGAAGGCAGAGCTCAACGATGCTCAAAAGAAGCTGAATTCAAAAGATAGTACGCTGGAGGTGGATAACCAGCGTAAGACGTTCGGTCATTTTCTCTGTTTAGGCACGCGACCTGAAAGACCAAGGTCTACGGTCTCACTCCTCCATATAGAGGTTACGAGCACGGACGACGCAAGCTCAGAAGAGAGCAGCTTAAGGTTTAAGCTAAGCGAAAGGTGGCCTGCAAGATTCGACAGTAGCATTAAGGATATACCGAATCTCGATGAAGCCATCAGTATCGGCCCAATGCCTGTCAGCAGCTTCAGGCGCTACGCCGACAGGATTTCTGCCTATGGAAAACGCGGCGATACGTTCGGCAATCCCTGCTGGTTCTATATTGTGGTAAGGAACAAGGCACCTTTTCCAGTATCTGCGACAGCACGTGGTATCGTGGAGGAGTATTTCGGCTTCTCGAATCCGGACGAAGCTATGAGCATGAATCGTTCCTCTCGGTGACCACGTGTACCCAACTTGAGTTCCAGCGTCCGTTAACCACCACCAGCGTTTGGCGCTCCCCAGCCTCTCCTGCTATACCTTCAGGTACCGCGCTGACGAGTCGCTGGGCTTCGCGTGTGTGTACCTGGTTGTCGTGAGGAGCGACTTGTGGCCAAGTGTTTCCTTTACCAGGTGAGTCGGTGCGCCGTTGTCCAACGCGTGCGATGCGTGCGCATGGCGCAGCCAGTGCGGAGAAACCGCCTCCTCTAATCCCGCACGGCGGGCAGCAGCTCGAACAAGCCTCCAGAGCATCTGTCTTCCAAGCGGACCCCCCTTGCGCGAACGAAAAACCGGGTCCGTACGGCCACCAAATCCGGCTGCCTGTTCTGCCTGGTGTAACGCCTGCACAGAGGCCCATGCACCAGCGGACAGCAACACGGTACGCGTCTTCTGCCCTTTACCCAGCAGCGTTATCTGTCCCACGGGACGGCCATTCTCGGTGCCACGATCCATAAAAGCACCCCAAAAAAGGTGCGACAGCTCAGAAACCCGCGCTCCTGAGGCATAGAACACCATCAGCAGCGCGCTGTTACGCAGGTTGTCCTCTTGTTTCAGAATACGCTTAACAGCGTCTTCAGACAGGATACGTTCATTGAGCTGATCGGGAACAGTGGGCAGGCCGACAGCAGCGGTTACATTATAGGCCAGGTATCCAATACGGTGGCCGAAACTGAAAAGGCTCTTTACGGCTGCCAGCTTCCGCGCTTGAGAATTAGGTTCAAGCTCTTGCACCTTGAGGTGGTCAGCCCACTGCCAGACATCTGGCAGCCGAACCTGGCTTAGGGGCAGGTCAACGAAGTCTATGAACTGGCCAACGTCTCTCCGGTACGCTTCCTGCGAGTTCTGACTCTTGCCCTTAAGCCACAGCTCAACAAGGTGAAGATCATCGTTTGCATGAGAAACCCGCAGTGCGCTGCCACTGTGAAGTGCTAAGCTTGACATGCCTCAGCCAGTCTGATCTGGTTCCGATTTCATGATAATACACCCCAGCACAGTCGGATGCGCTATATGCGTGCTGATGTCTCGTTTTCCAGCACCTCCAACCGCCTACACATCTGTCGTACGCAATGTTCACAGCATGGATCCGCGGCCATACCGAATAACTGTCCGTGGATAAAGTCGCCTGGCAATGGGCAGACGGTCTAATGGA
>JAAXGT010000108.1 GCA_012271205.1 Rhodothermales bacterium | reverse complement strand
CACTTGGAGTGTGAATGCGTATCGTGGATGCGAACACGGATGTATTTATTGCTATGCACGTCCGAGTCATGAATATCTGGGTTGGAGTGCGGGGCTCGACTTTGAAACCAAGATACTGGTCAAGCGCCAAGCCCCCACGCTCTTGAGTCAGGCCCTGCAAAGACCATCTTGGAAGCCGGATGTGGTGGCCCTGTCCGGCAATACTGATCCGTATCAGCCTGTCGAACGTCACCTCAAGCTTTCTCGTGGGTGTCTCAAGGTATTCTTGCGCCATCGCAACCCCGTGGCCGTAATCACGAAGAATCACTTGGTAACGCGAGACCTGGACCTGCTGGCACCGCTTGCGGAGAAGGGACTGGTACGCGTATTTGTTTCAGTTACCACGCTGAAGCCCGAGTTGGCACGTGTCATGGAGCCGCGAACGAGCACTCCTGGTCGCCGGCTGGAGGCCATCCGCAAGCTCAGCGCAGTCGGTGTGCCTGTGGGGGTCATGGTAGCGCCCGTTGTGCCGGGACTGACAGATGAAGAGATGCCGGCGATCTTGCAGGCGGCAGCGGCCAGCGGGGCGGCCAAGGCGGGCTACATTGTGCTTCGCCTGCCGGGTCCGGTTGCGCCCCTTTTTGTGGACTGGCTGGAACGAACGTACCCGGAGCGCAAGTCCAAGGTCTTGCGTCGTATCCGGGAGCTGCGTGAGGGCCGGCTATCGGACAGTCGGTTTGGCCACCGCATGCGCGGCGAGGGCGTTTGGGCCCAGACTCTGGCTGAACTCTTTGCGTTAACGTGCAAAAAAGAGGGGCTCAACGCGCCATGGCCGCCCTTGCGAACTGATCTGTTCACCCGGGCATGTGGAAACCAGTTGGCCCTCTTCGAAGATCAATAGCACAGCCTTGGTCTACAGGATTCAAGTCAGCTGATTCAATACGGCAAGCTTGCTCTCTGCTGCGGTGCGGTTCGACGGCACTTCACAGCGCTGCAGAGCTTGACGGCCGGATTCATTGTGGGCTCAGGCCACGACAGGCGTGTGGAGATTAATGGATATGTTATGGTCGCACCGGATCCCGGGTGTTGCTGTCAGGGAAGAGTTGCAACAACACCCAGGAAATTCGCTGTGCTAATCGATGCAGGGGGACAGGGAGCTAACAGGGTATAAGACAATGTGCAATACTCAGAATTGTCCCGGCTTCGATACATTTGTTTATTGGAGCAAGCACGATACACGAAAGCGTTGCGATGCCGATCAAAGGCTTTCATCCTGCAGTTGCGCGGTGGTTTGCGTCGACTTTTGACGCTCCCACAGACGTACAACGGGCGGCGTGGCCACAGATCCAGCATGGTCGGGCCACGCTGATTGCGGCACCAACCGGAGCTGGCAAGACTTTGGCGGCATTCCTGGTTGCCTTGGACGGCCTTTTGAAGCAGGGACTGCAGTCAGGGAGTTTGCCTGACGAAACGGGTGTCGTGTACGTCTCGCCCCTGAAAGCCCTAAGCACGGATATACACGTAAACTTGGCGCTTCCGCGTGAAGGCATTCAGCTTGCAGCCGAAGCGATGGGTTTTGCGCCGCCGCAAATTACGACGGCTATTCGAACCGGGGATACCAGTCCAGCTGCGCGGGCT
Source organism: Rhodothermales bacterium (assembly GCA_012271205.1). Taxonomy (GTDB): domain Bacteria; phylum Bacteroidota; class Rhodothermia; order Rhodothermales; family Bin80; genus JAAXGT01. The sequence continues at coordinate 7,620 of JAAXGT010000108.1, read as the reverse complement.
TCCATAGTTCGCAGGCCGCCACACATTCTCGTAACGACGCCTGAATCCTTGTATCTCCTGCTGACTGCCCGACGAAGCCGGGCCATTCTGCAAACGGTGCGCACCGTAATCGTGGACGAGATTCATGCTGTATTTCCGTCACGTCGGGGGGCGCATTTGACCTTGAGCTTGGAGCGGCTTGCTCATGTTTCCCGGCACCCAATTCAACGTATTGGCCTGTCGGCCACGCAGAAGCCAGTCGAAACCATAGCGAATTTCCTGACCGGTGGCAGCGAGGACTGCGCGATCGTAGATCTCGGGCATTGGCGCAAAATGGATCTGGGACTGGAGGTGCCGCAGTCGCCACTCGAAGCCGTGATGGCACACGAAGTCTGGGCGGAGATTTATGACCGGATCGCAGAGCTCTCAGCGGATCACCGCACGACGCTGGTGTTTGTCGGCACCCGTCATTTGGCCGAGCGCATGGCTCGCCATCTGGGTGAGCGGCTTGGTACTGAGGCCGTTGCAGCACATCACGGAAGCCTTGCGCAGGACCGGAGGCAGGAGGCAGAGCGCAAACTCAAACAAGGCGAGCTTAAGGTTCTGGTGGCGACGGCGTCGCTGGAACTCGGCGTCGATATCGGGAGCGTGGATCTGGTATGCCAAATCGGATCGCCCCGAACTATTGCCACATTCCTGCAGCGCGTGGGCCGTGCCGGTCACTACATTGGCGGCGTGGCCAAAGGCCGACTCTTTCCGGTTTCACGCGACGATTTGGTTGAGTGTGTTGCGCTGTTGGACGCAGTGCGGCGTGGCGAACTCGAAAGCGTGCGTTGTCAGACCTGTCCAACAGATGTTCTGGCGCAACAAATCGTCGCGGAAGTAGCGGCGGAAGAATGGAACGTGGACCAGCTCTTTGCACTCTGCCGGCGTGCCTGGTCTTATCGCGAACTCACGCGCGAGTCTTTCGACGAAGCTATAGCTATGTGTGCGCGTGGATTTGACACCGCACGCGGACGTCGCGGGGCACTGATTTACCACGACAGGGTGAATAGCCGCGTGAAGGGTCGTCCCGCGGCCAGATTGATAGCATTAACCTCGGGAGGCGCAATTCCGGATACTGCGGACTACAGGGTCATCTTGGAGCCGTCTGGAACGCCCGTCGGCAGTGTCTTCGAAGATTTTGCTGTTGAGAGCTTCGCCGGGGATGTGTTTCAACTGGGAAACACAGCTTGGCGCATCCTGAACGTAAGCCCCGGCATCGTGCGCGTCGAAGATGCACAGGGGGCCACACCCACGTTGCCGTTCTGGCGGAGCGAGGTCTATGCGCGCAGCGATGAACTCTCATATGCAATTTCAAGGTTGCGCGCCGAATCTCAGCCGCATCTGACGAGTCGTGCCGAGGCTCAGGCCTGGCTGCAAAATACGTACAGCCTGGCAGGCTCCACGGCGCAGCAGATGGCAGAATACCTGTGCACGGGTATTGAGGTGCTCGGCCGTCTGCCGGTGCAGGATGGTATAATTGCTGAACGATTCTTTGACGATTCGGGCGGAATGCAACTCGTGTTGCACGCGCCATTTGGAGCCCGTATCAACCGTGCGTGGGGGCTGGCCCTCCGAAAGAAGTTCTGTCGCAAGTTCAACTTTGAACTTCAGGCTGCGGCCAATGAAAACAATATACTGCTTTCAATCGGGCCACAGCACTCGTTCCCGCTGGAAGACGTGTTCTCGTACGTACAGCCGGAAGTGCTCGCAGATACGCTCGTACAGGCGATTCTGGATGCTCCCATGTTTCAGACACGCTGGCGGTGGGTGCTCAACCTTGCGCTGGCTGTTCCTCGTGCACGGGGCGGCAAAAAGGTTGCGCCGCAGCTGCAGCGAATGCAGGCCGATGACATTCTCGTAGTAATATTTCCGGATGCTGCCGCCTGCCTTGAAAACGTTGCCGGTGAGCGCAGTGTCCCGGCACATCCCCTGATAGACCAGGCCATTGCAGATTGCTTGCACGAGGCCATGGACTGTATCCAGCTGGAGCACATACTGCGCGACATACGGCACGGCAATATCGCATGCCACGTAAGGGACACCGCTGAGCCCTCGCCTCTGGCCCATGAAGTGCTTACTGTTGGTCCGTATGCATTCCTCGATGATGCCCCGCTAGAAGAACGCCGGGCGCAGGCTGCTTATCGTCGCCGGGCATACGAGCCATCTTCTGCTTCGCACGATTTGGGCCTGCTGGATACACCTTCGCTGGAGCACACACTCGCGGAAGTGCAGCCACTTCTGCGCGATGCGGATGAGCTCCATGACGCCTTGCTCATGGTTGGCTGGATGCCCGCCAGTGTTAGTCCGGCGCTTGTGCAATATTTCAAGACGCTTGCGTCGGACGGGCGGGCCACTTGCGGCACCATCGAGCATGCCGGGGCGTGCGTATGGCTTCCTGCGGAGCGTCTGCACGAAGCTCAGGCGCTCTGGCGACTGACCCTTGACCCGCCGCTTGTACCACTTGAGGAACCCTGCGATGATGCGTCCGAGGCCGCGGCCTCTTTCACGCAGGGGTTTCTGGAAACCAGCCCGCCTGTTACCGCTGCTGAGTTGGCCGGGCACCTGCACATCACAACGTCGGCGGCTGAAGCGGCACTCCTGACGCTTGAATCCCGCGGTGTTGTCCTGCGTGGCATCTTCACGGCCGGGGCTTCCGGTGAACGCCAGTGGTGTCACCGGCGGCTTCTGGCAAGAGTCCATCGTCGCACAATCAATCGCCTGCGCAGCGAAATCGCGCCGGTATCGCAGGCCGATTACATGCGTTTCCTTTTGGCTTGGCAAAAGGTTGCGCCGGAATATCACGTGGCCGGTCCGGAGGGACTCTGGAGTGTAATTGTACAGTTAAGCGGATTTGCGTTGCAGGCTGCTGCTTGGGAGAGCGAAGTGCTGCCGGCTCGGGTAGAGGACTACCAGAGCTCTATGCTGGATCAACTCTGCATGGCTGGACAGGTGGGGTGGCGACGCCCGGCGGTTTCAGTCAGCAACGCTTCCGGACCAGTCCGGACAACTCCGATTGGCTTGTTTTTGCGGGAGCAAGCCTCGCTCTTCGCTACTTCATGCATTGAGGAAGCGCTTTCCAGCGCTGCCCGCCGTGTACTCGATGTTTTGCGTGAGCGGGGCGCCTCCTTTCTCCACGTGCTCGAAAATGAAAGCGGACTGCTTCCTACACAAGTAGAGGCCGCACTAGGCGAACTCGTAACGCGGGGGCTCATCACGAGTGACGGTTTTGGCGGACTCCGCTTTTTGATCACACCGGTAGACAAACGGAGGCGAAGCAAGGGTCGCACGCCCAATCTGGATGCACTGGGTCGCTGGAGCATCGTATCCTGTGCTCCAGCAGCCAAGAATGGATCACTTGAGCAAATGGCTCGGGTAATTCTGAGGCGTTATGGCATTGTTTGCCGTCGTATACTGACTCGCGAACAGGGTTTCCCACCCTGGCGCGAATTGGTGCGGACCTTCTGGGATATGGAAATGCGCGGAGATGTGCGGGGCGGTCGCTTTATCGATGGGGTGCCAGGGGAGCATTTCGGGTTGCCGGAAGCCGTGGGGCTGTTGCGGCACGTGCGTCGAGACAAGTCCATCGCGGCAAGTCCTGTGGGCCTCAGCGCGGTTGATCCGCTTAATCTCGCGGGCATTGTCGGGCCCGGGGCGCGTGTTTCCGCCTTGGCGTCCAATCGCCTGGTCTATGAAAATGGCGAGGTCGTGGCGACGCTCATTGGGGATCATGTAAATGTGGGGGGGCTGACACCTGCCATCCGCAAAGTTCTGTTTACCCAGTGTGCCGCACTCCAGCCTGCAGTGTTATCCTGATTTATCGAGCTCGCGGGCAACCATTACGGCTGCGTCGATGAGCTCACGCAAAACCGTCAGGTCGACGTTGCTTAACCGCTTTATATAGAGGCATGACTTGCCGCGGGTGTATTTGCCGAGCCTTTCGAGCAGTCCGGCATGACGCGACAGCCCGCCCGCCAAGTACAAGCTGAAATATTTCTTTCGCGGTGAAAATCCAACTACAAACCAGTCCCCACTGCGTCCCGAAGCATATTTATAGTGGTATTTTCCGAAGCCGACGATGCTTGTGCCCCACATCGTTGGTGCATCTCCTGTGGCTTCGGACATCATGGTCAAGAGCGTGTTGCAATCGTCTCGCTGCTGCGGAAGGGTTGCAGAGCCGATGAATTCCGCTACGCTGTTGCTGGTGGGTCGGGTTTTTAGCTCGGCCATGGTGCAAGTATGGTTACATCCTTATACGCAGCAGGTCGTAAGCGTTGCAACTGCCTGCTGTATGGATTTGCGTTAGCCCCGTTGCCCCTGTTTCCCCGAAGTTGGGGCTCTTACAATGGATCTGTTCACGCTTTTGGACACGAAATATGGCCCGTGGGGTGACCGGAAACTCAGAAGGCTACTGGCAGACGGTGCCAGTGTGGATGCCAGGCAGGGCGTCTTGCAGGAAACACCTCTGCATGTTGCAGTCCGGCGACGCCGGCTGGCTGCCGTGGAAATTCTGGTGTATGCCGGATCAGAAGTGGATGCACGGAATGCCGGCGACAAGACGGCCTATGTACACGCTGTCCGCCGTGGTTTCCATGAAATAGCCTCATTTTTGAAAATGCACGGCGCAAAGCCCGAGTTAACCCCGGCAGACAGACTTGCCGTCGCATTGTCAGGGAGGGACCGGGCGAGCGCGGAACAAATCCTGTGTGATCATCCGGGGGTCGCTAACACGGGCAATCCCGAGGAGGACCGGTTACTGGCTGACATGGCCGGCCGTAACGAAGCGTGGCCCGTCAGACTCTTGATAACGGCCGGGGCGTCGCTCACGGCACGCGGACTGGATGGGGGTACACCACTGCACCAGGCCGCCTGGTTTGGCCAAGCCACGAACGTTCGGCTGTTGCTTGCGGCAAACGCCCCGTTGGAAATTTTTGACGACCATCATCACAGCTCTCCTCTGGGCTGGGCTGTGCATGGGTCGCGTGCGTCCGGCGGTGCCGCACAGCGACAGGCCGCCTACACGGCCATCGTGGAAATGCTTTTTGATGCAGGAGCAAAGTTGTATTATCCGAACGACCGTCGCGACGCGTATTACAAGCGCTTGATCCAGCAGGCCAGCCGGCCTGTAAGAGCACAACTTCGCGCCGCGCGTATCACGTAACCATCCTCGTAAGACACGAGACCAAGAATGAGTAAGTTGGATTTGGGTGCTTTTTCCATAAGCCTTTCGGTGAAGGATCTGGACGCTTCACGCGCGTTCTACGGAAAGCTTGGTTTTGAAGTAACCGGTGGTGGACCGGGCTACAGTATTCTGTGCAATGGTACGACCGTTATCGGCCTCTTCACAGGCATGTTCGAAGGAAATATTCTGACGTTTAATCCTGGCCTGCAGCCCACACGCAATGCCACGGGTTCCCTGTTGGAGGCTTGGCGCGTGCACTCGTTTACTGATATTCGGGAAATCCAAGCCCATCTGCGTGCACAGGATGTGCAGCTTACAGCAGAAGTCAATGAGTCAGAAAACCCCACTGGACCCGCCAGCATCATGCTGCAGGATCCGGATGGCAACGCAATTCTGATTGACCAATTTTTTGATCGACCGCAACCAGAGGAATGACCCATGAATAAGGAGGTGGACTTTGCTCAGATGCCTTGGTCTCCGGCGCCCGCAAGTTGGCGTTACGAAAACCTCGGGGCTTGGAAGGCACTTGAAGCCGCCGTACGCGAGGCCCGGTCGCTGACGTTGGCCTTTCCGGCTTCGTGTAATCCGCACTTGGCAGGTGTCCTTACGTTGAAGGGGGCAAGTTTCACCGCATCCGTGGCCATCCAGAGTGATGCTTTGCCTCCAGAAGGTGCCATTACGCGTGTGCTTCAGGACAGCAGACTTCTAAACGGGTTTGTGGTGGAGCACAAGGGCAGCACTAATGGCATTGTTACCGTGACCCTGCGCGCGGATTTGCCCGATAAAGCAGAACAGCGCCTGAAATCGCTGTTGGTTCAACTGTGGGACTTCCAACTGCTTGTCGTGCGCATATTCTCGGAAGCATATGGCATCCGGCAAACACCTCCGGACAAAAAGGTTCAGCCAAGTCTGGTGCAAACGTTTGTCAGAGGTGAACCTGCCACATGAAGAAGTGCAACAATGTTACTTGTTGTTCATATGACTACACATTAGTATTTTATGTAATAATATACCTGATGATGGATCATGGCCAACTCACTGACAGGCAAGCAAAAGGCGTTTCTGGCGTTCATTAAACAATTTATCGCGGAGCACGAAACTTGGCCCGGCTATAAGCACTTTGTAGAGGAATTCGGGTATCGCTCGCCCAATAGCGTGACACAGAATTTGCGGGCACTGGAGCGCAAAAAGTACATCGCGCGCCACGGCACCGGTTACCGCCTTTGTCCGGTACTCCAGCCGGAGCCCGGCATTCCGATTGTGGGCACCATAACAGCGGGACAATTGCAGGAGGCCGTGGAAGCTAATCTGGGCACGATTACGCTTACGATGCTTTTTCCGAATCTGGACCGGCTGTATGCCCTGCGCGTAACCGGACAATCAATGAAGGGGGCGGATATTGAAGATGGGGACTATGTGCTGCTTGTGGACGACGACATACCCGATGGCGGAATCGGAGCGATTCTGTTCAACGGCGAAACGTCGCTAAAGCGCATTTTCATGGATGCAAGGGGGCTGCGACTGGAGCCAGCCAATCCGGAATTTGATGACATCCGAATTGAGCCAGACATTTTTGAAGAGGTCACGATATTGGGTCGCTACATAGGACACGTAAACCGAAAGGGCGTATTCAAGGCGTCTGAAAGGTCGCGGAGGTTGCCGGCACGACGGTTTTCACCATTCAGGCACAATTGAAATCCTTACGCCGCCTGACGATCACAGTACGGCACGCTAACACCGTGCTCCAGGTACTGTTTGAGCAAGCGCAGGTACTGGGCCCAACAATAGCTCGAGCGCCGGAAGTGGTCGTTGCGCGTTAGCCAGCCCGTGTGCTCGAATCGTAAGCGTGTGCCTCCCTCCATTGCTTCAAACGCCAAGCACAGTTGCGTTCCCGTCCAGTCGTCATCCGCGCTGGAAAATTCCCATACAATAAGATGAGGTGGCGCTGCTTTGCATATTTTCGCGTGCCAGTTGAAACCTGGGCCGAAATAAAACCGGTACATGGTTGAGATTTCAGGAGTCCCCTCACTGTCGAGCGTCCACCATGCGTTTAATCCCTCGGGTCTGGTCACGGCCTCAAACGCGTGCTCTGGAGACGCATTAATGTATACGTCGTGAAAAATGCCGGGCATGTTGTTTCGGTTATAATGGTGCTATGGTACGGTGGTTGCGTATTCAGTTGCAAGGTTTGATCATGAAGCAACCCAAACTGCTGAGGGCGGCCCTCAAGTTCATCGACCGGTCAGAACGCACGTTGCCTTTGATTCAGCATCTTCCTAGCGCAGAATCGAAGGTTCCTTATCAATGTCCCACTCAAGACGGATCAGTTACGTAAATTCTGCCAATTATCTGCATATCTGCACAATGCGCTCTTTTCTCTTTAATGCTCTTGCGGTCGTAGCTGGCTACGCGACAAT
>JAAXGT010000209.1 GCA_012271205.1 Rhodothermales bacterium | reverse complement strand
GTTGCACCGTGACCTTATACAGTCCCCAGTTGCTCAACTGACGGGGCGCAGTCGCTATGGCATTGGGGGCCACGCTTTCCACGAGCGTCCAACCTGCGTCGGTAAAGGCCTGCTCCAATCGCGCATGCACAGTATCGCTGGACACCTGTACTTCGTAGTCGCGATAAAGCGGGTGCAGTGCCGGCGAGCATCCGACAGCCAGCAGAACCACAGCACAAGGAAGAGGTCGTAGGCGCAGTGGCGTAAGATGATCAAACGGAAGGGGCCGGAAGGGCGGTAGCACCCACCACGCGCTGCAAAAAGTCCAGTGACAGCTCGTTGAAAATATCTGGACGCTCCATCATCGGCGCATGTCCGCATCGTTCAATAAAATGCAGCTCTGCGCAGGGCATTGAAGACTTGAATGTAATGGCCACGTCGGGTGGCGTGATCTGGTCATCAGTTCCCCAAATGAGCGCCGTAGGCACATCGATCGATTCCAGACGGTCGGTCAGGCACTCCGTAATGGAGCTGCGCGCAATTCGTACGATCCGCAAGGCACGCGCACGATCATTGGCCAGCTTATAGAGCGACTCTACCAATTCATCTGTAACATGAACCGGATCATAAAACGACTTTTCTGCTTTTGTGCGTATGTAAGAGCGGTCCCGCCGCCGAAAAGTAGTCTTGCCAACCTCCATTTCGTATACGCCGGACGAACCGGAGAGTATAAGTCCAACGACGGACTCAGGGTAGAGCAGGACGTAGTGAAGAGCAATCTGCCCCCCCAAAGAGTTGCCGACGAGTACGGCCGTTTCCAACTCCAGCGTATTGGTGAATTGGCGCACATACCGGACTATACCCGTCACGTTAGCCTGTGCCAGTGGCATACGGTCAATTGGAATAAGGGGCACGATCACACGATAATCGTGCGCAGCCAATGCGTCGACCGTATCAGCCCATCCCTCGGGATTGCCAAGCAACCCGTGCAGCAGCACGATTGGGATCTGCTCTGGATCTCCACCCGTGTCGACGAACTTGTAACTCTCTAGCTGACTAAATTGAAATGTCAATGCCAAACTCCGGTATCTTCAGCGTGAGTATGCCGTATCCGGCGTATTTGGATGAAGATAACCCTCTGATGATAAACAAACCAAAGATGCCCCGCTGAACCGGTCGCGATTTCTGGTTACAGCGGAACAGGTGGCTGTGACCCTCGTACCATTTACACTATGACCGGTCGGTCTGTGACCGGATGTTTCGCAAGTATTGAATCCCGATTAACAGGATGCCTTGTGGCAGAAAGCGTAAGCGTCATAAGATAGCCACCCACAAGCGCAAGAAGAGACTGCGCAAGAATCGGCATAAGAAGAAGAATCGCTAGGACGATCTTCTCGGCTGTGTGTGTAGCTGACAGATTCCTTTCATCTGAGATCCATGAAGTCGTACAACTTGGGTGATTTCACACGGGCCGTGGGCTGGGGCGCGCTGGTTGGTGGAAGCATTGGTTTTGTGCTCGGAATACTGCTGGCACCAGAAGAAGGGAGTCGCATGCGGCGGCGCATTTCGTACCGTTTAGACACACTGGCCAGCCAACTTGGCGCACTGGCGGAGCAAGTAACCCATCGTGCGGACGGTGAAAGAGCTGATTGCCATAGTGAGGCGGTTGTCGCCGAAGCACGGGAGCGTGCCCAGGAAATTAATACGCGCATGGACGAGCTCTTGGATGAGGCATCCGGACGTTCATCTGACTCCAATTCTGGGGGATGAGCAAAGGGGCACTGAGAGCCAAGCTGTATGAGTGCGTTTGTATTTGCTCCGTCTGACGCCAAAGTTGAAGGGGGTAATCCGTTTGCGCCGGATGTGTTCGATTATCGGGCTCGTACAACCTTCAACTATTTTCACGAGCTCATACCGGATCGCCGTTCCTTAATTGACCGACTTCAGGTGGTGATTGGTGAGGCCGGCGATACCGAGTTGGAGCAGGTTTTTGGCGTCGGGGGTATTGAGCGCGGAGTGGCTTTGGCAAAAAATATTTACAAGTCGCCGCTGATAGCTGCTCGCAAGCGCTATGCCTCGGGTGTACTGTATCAGTCGATGGATTTTGAGGGTCTGCCCACGGGTGCGCAGCGGCGCCTGCTGGAAGACAGCGTTATTGTAAGCGGGTTATTTGGTCTTTTGCGGCCGGATGACCTCGTGCCGAACTACAACCTCTCTATGTCTGCCTGTGTCCCTGGTCTGGGGTCGCTGGTCGAGTACTGGAAAGCACGCATTAGCCCCTTGCTCAATCAGGCGTTCAGGAATCGCTTCGTCTGGGATCTGTTACCGGATTCCTATCGTGCGGCCTGGGACGACGACGGATCTCACAAAGCTCGAGCTTTGGTACGATTTCACAACTTCGATGGCAGCATTTGCCAGGACGATTTGGCCTATCGCGGCCAGCTTATCAATTACCTTGTGCGCGAGACATCGGCCAAACTAAGCGCTCTCAGTGGCTGGCGTCATCCGGCGGGATTTCGACTCGATGAAGACCTCTCTGAGCTGGAGGGCAAGGTCTTGAACGTGGTCATGACACGACGCTGACGCGCACGTTCGCGTGTCATGTCTGATCCCGCCATCATCCTGATTCTATTTGGCACCGGGTGCTTGGCGGGTATAATCAACGTACTCGCGGGAGGTGGATCCACACTGTCCCTGCCCGTCTTGATTCTTCTCGGCGTGGATGCCAATGTTGCGAACGGCACCAATCGCGTGGCTATAGTATTACAAAACGTAGTCGCAACGGGGTCCTTTGTGCGGAACAAGCAGAGTCAGCTTGCCAAGAGCTTTATGTTTGGGCTGTGGGCACTTCCCGGTGCCGTAATTGGTGCATTTGCGGCCACACGCATCGCAGATATCTGGTTTGAACGCATTGTAGGCGTGTTGCTGATTGCGATTGTGATCTCCATGATCCTGCCAACAGAAACACGGGCAAACCTCTCCGGTCCCCAGACCTCCAAGTGGATCGCACCAGTGCTGTTTGGCATAGGTGTGTACGGCGGTTTTATCCAGATGGGGGTCGGCTTTCTCTTTATGGCCGCATTCTTCCATCTCTTGCGGCTGGATTTGGTTACGGTTACGGTACATAAAGTCACGATTATCCTTTTGTACAGCGTGCCGACTTTGTGCATATTCGCGCTTAGTGGCAACGTTGATTGGGTGCTGGGATTAGCCTTGGGAGCAGGCAACGCCAGCGGGGCATACGTGGCAGTCCGTCTAGCGGTAAGAAGGGGTGAAAATGTGATCCGTTACATGCTTATCCTTGCCGCCATGGTTATGGCATTGCGGATATTGGGGATCCTGTAAGCGCGGGTAACAACCGGGCTTACCGATGACTCTACGTCCGGCAAGCCGCTTCTCTCCAGTAAAGTGAATGGCGTTTCAAGCGCGCTTGCAGCCTCTTTGGTATTGATTAGCTGCCGCAGCGTTGGCCCTTTTTCTTATCCCGTCGTGTGGGTTCTACCAAGCCAAAAGCGCACGCGCGGCTGTCAGCAAGTCCTCATCCTGGGGCAGCACGGCCCGCTCCAGCGGGTCCGCAAACGGGACGTACGTGAATTGACTCGCTACGCGGCGGACAGGTGCATCCAGATCGACAAAGGCGGCGTCCGCGATCTGTGCACAGATTTCTGCACCAAACCCCAGGAACTCATGGTCTTCATGAACCACGAGAACTCGATGCGTCTTACGCACGGAAGCCAAAATGGCTGCTGTATCCAAGGGTATCAGACTGCGCAAATCAAGAACCTCCACCTCTACCTGGTCTTCCCGGGAAAGCTGACGCGCCAGCGCCGCGCATTTGTGAACCATAAAGCCGTAGGTCACAATCGTCAGGTCGGTGCCTTCCCGAACCACCCGTAACTTGCCAAACGGGACGAGATAATGTGGCCCCGGCTCCGGAGATCGGGCAACGGCCGCCCGGTACAGAGCTTTGTGCTCCATAAACAGTACCGGATCCTTGGAACGTATGGCGGTCTTCAATAGCCCCTTAGCATCGGCTGCTGTCGAAGGCATGACAATCCGGTATCCCGGCATGTGTCCGAAAATACTTTCAATATTCTGCGAGTGACACGGGCCGCCGTGGATATAGCCACCGCAGGGTATGCGAATGACCATCGGACAGCTCCAGCGGTTGTTTGACCGGTAACGCAGTGTCGCCACCTGATTACGCAGTTGTTGCATTGCCGGCCAAATGTAATCGGCGAACTGGATCTCGATCACCGGCCTGAATCCTGAAGCGCTTAGGCCCACTGCGGTGCCGACAATCGACGCTTCCGCCAGGGGCGAATTGAAACAACGGTCACGCCCAAAGCGCTGCGTCAGTCCTTTCGTGGCTGTGAAGACGCCGCCCTTGGGCCCGGCCACATCTTCACCATACACAAGGATGGACGAATCGCGCTCCATTTCCTCATGCAATGCATGATTGATGGCATCCACAAGGACGACCGGTTCTCCCTCGGGTTCCTCGATCCCGTATACGAGATCTAGGTCACCCTCAAAGAATACGTGCAACGTGGCGGTTTCCGGTGCCGGGTCTGCCTGCTTTACCGCCCAAGCGGCCGCTTCGTCCACCTCTCGGTGGACCTCCCCTTTCATCTCTTCAGCCGATGCTTCCGTTAGCAGTCCTGCCTCAATGAGCGTCAGCTCCATACGCGTGATAGGGTCAGCCTGCCGGTCTTGGTCAAGTTCTTCCGGGGAACGGTACTTGAGGTGGTTATCTGACGAAGAATGTGGTAAGAGGCGCACTACATCAGCCACAAGGCACACGGGGCCTTTGCCGCTGCGGAGATGCCCCAGTGCAGCCTTTGCAACGGCATATACCTTAAAGAAATCCGTGCCATCGACGCGATAGCGCACCAGTCCTTCATAGCCCCCCGCCAGTTTATATGGCGTGCCGCCAGCGGTCTGGTCAGACACCGGGACAGAGATTGCGTACTTGTTGTCTTGAATGAGGTACAGTACCGGTGCCTTGCTGCGTGCTGCCCAGTTTAGTGCTTCATGAAAAGCTCCCTGTGACGTGGCGCCGTCGCCTCCCGAGCACAGCACATACGCATCCTCCTTGCGTCGCTGGATTGCCAGTCCCAGTCCCAAGGCCGGCAGGTATTGGGATCCAACTGACGAAGCCAATGCCAGCATGTTCTTGTCGCGGTGTCCAAAATGCTCCGGCATCTGCCGCCCCCCTGAGTTAGGGCTGTCAGCCTTGGCCAGATGGTCCAGCAGCGTTTCCCGTACAGTCTGCCCCAATAACAGCGCCAAGACCAGATCCCGGTAGTAGAGGCAGAACCAGTCATGGCCTGGACGCGACAAGAGTCCAATAGCTGTCTGCGTGGCCTCGTGTCCGCTGCACCCGATATGAAAAAAGCCTTTGCCCTGCTTTAGCAGCGAGAGCATTTTGCCGTCCAGACGGCGCGCGGTCAGCATGGTGCGGAAGACGCCCAGAAGCGTGTCAGGATCAAAGTCCTCCGGGCGCACCAGTGTCACATCCGGCCCTTCTCCATAAATGTCAACTCCATCAATCCCTGTGTCACTTGCCGATGAGCCATTGCGACCGTTTACGGCAATGGTTACTGCGCCTGCATCCGGGTTGGTTTCCAGTCGATCAAGTGGAGGGTCAGCCATTAATGTCGTACTGCATTTGAGTCTGCCACATTTTTAACTGATTGCAGAACTCAGCAATTCATCAATAAGACGTGACCCACTGCTACATGAGGGCAGTACACAGGTTCCACCCACGACCGTTTCACGGTGGTTCAGGCAATGGGTTGAGTATTCTTGCCGGACGATGAAACAGCCGTTGCAGCTGGCAAATCAAACCAGAAGCGGGTTCCGTGGCCCGGCGTGCTTTCTACGTGTACAGGCTCCCCATGGGCCTGCAGGATTTGTTTCACGATGGACAGTCCGAGACCGGAGCCACCACTTCGGCGCGATCGATCCGGTTCCACTCGATAGAACCGTTCGAATATCCGCCGCAGGTGTTCCGCCTTGATGCCGCGGCCTTCGTCCACTACTTCCAAACACACCTTGTCCTGCTGACGCTTATAGCAGAAACGCACGGTTCCTTGATCGCTGTAGGTAATGGCGTTTTCAATAAGGTTGACTAAAACTTGACGTATGCGGTCACGGTCGGCTTCTACCCATACATTGTTTGAATTCATCATCAAACTCAGTTTTTTTTCTGCCGCCTTGGCGTGCAGCGGCTCGCGTATTTCCTTTGTCAGTTCAGCCAAGTTAAAGCGCATCGGGCTGATCATGTCTTCTCGGTACTCCAAGCGCGCTATTTCAATCAGACTATTGAAGAGATTGCCCAGGCGCTGGAGATTGGCCAGTCCCTTCGCACTGAATTGACGCCGTTTTGCGGCGGAGAGTTCTTGATTGCCCAGTGCTTCCAAGTACCCGCTTACAGAGAAAATCGGATTGCGGACCTCGT
>JAAXGT010000028.1 GCA_012271205.1 Rhodothermales bacterium | reverse complement strand
GCTGCGTGTTACGGTTTGGCGACGGGCTGCCGGTTCCAGGTGCCAGATACAGCAGCCGGTTTCTCCACTGATTGCAGCCATCGGTACCAGATACCAGTTACAGTCGTTTTCGCCACCAGGTGCAGTTACCGGTTGGCTACGTCTCCTTTGAGTCCGCGAAAAGGTATAGCGGGCTATACCTTTCCCCATGGCTTCCTTCGTCAGGTGAGGGAAAGGGCGGGCAAAAGGGGACACCCCTTTGAACCCCGACCAGCGCGACATTCCGTACCCTACTTCATTATGTCATCGGCGGGGGCTCCTGAAACAGTTTTGACTTTGACTACTCCGATGGTGTATTATCCTCCTCCTGACGCCATAAACCCGTTTAATCATGAAAATTAGCCTCTTGAGCGTACTTGCTGGCACCCTCTGTGCAATCATGGCTTACACGTTGTTTGTGTTTGTGCCAAATTATAGGAATATTGACGCCTCCACTGCGGCGCCTCAGTACCACCACATTGTGGTGTTCAACCCGCATTGCCCGCCCCCTTGTAACCAGGCCTCGTGGTGCTATTATGAGTGTGGTGACTATCCGTGGCAGCCTTGCTGCAGCGTAGGTGCTGAGGAGGGTGGTTCCTGTGTGTATTGTGATTAAACAAGGACTCTCTGGTTTAGACAGACTTACGTTCGCGAGCAGGCTAATTATCCTGCTGATGATCGGTGCTGCGGGCTGTGGGCCAGAAGAGCCGATGAGTCGCATCATTCGCTCACCGGTGGTGCCCTTTGCCGAGTTGTTCTCAGTCGCAGACACGGTACGTCTGGATTCGTCAGTTCTCGTTGGAAACGTTGGCTTCCTGGATGTTAACACGCAGGGTGAGTTTTTGGTGAGCGACCATGTTGGGCGTGGCGTACACCGGTTTTCTCCATCCGGAAGCCACGTGCACTCCTACTCAGCGTCTGATTGCTTGCCTGACGAGGGCAATTTCATGCCTATGAGTTCCCGTTTCCTTGAAGACGGACGCATAATGACCATGCAATTTGGCGCCGGCGTCGCCGTCTTTGATACAAATGGTAGCTGCGTGGCAGCTACGAGGCAATTGGAGCCTCGTACCTCGGGTTTTTGTGTACATCAGGGTTCCATTGTGGTACAGAGTATCTACGTTGGAGGGCAAGCGTCCATGGGAGTCTACTCCCCGGCACTGGAGTCCTTAGACGACCTGGAGATTGAGTCGCCACGTCTCGTTGGTTTGAATCAATTCTCTCCGGGACTTATGGGCACCCGGGTTGCTTGTTTTACAGACGGGCCTTATTACGTGTACGGTGAAAGCATGGATGGTATTGCCGCCCGCCCGGGGGCTTCCACCATACAGTACCAGCCGGAATTCTTCGAATATCGCCCGGACGATTTACCCAAGGGGGCAGACTTTAGCGTACTTCGTGAGCATCAGGATGAGTATCCAACAGTCATTTCTCTTTTTGCGCTGGACGGATCAACGCGGATGATTGTAACCGCTGGTCTGGCTGACAAGTGGCACTTGGATAGCCCCGGAAGTTTGCTAGGATTAAGCATGGCTAGTAACACCGGACGCTTCCCGGGGCGGAGTACAGTATCGCCCGTAACCCCCCAAGCAGCTGGCAATGGGTACTTTTATGCTGTGGGAAGCAATGAGCCGTTGCCGAATGGCGATGTCGGTAACCCCGTGATCGTTCGCTACCGTTTCATTCCGCCCAAGAGCACAGATGAATAGCCGTACTCGTCACTTTTGGTGTTTTTCGGTGCCTTTTGTACTTGTTCTGGTCACGCTCATTATTACACGACCTTCGTTTGTGAATCTGAATCCGGGATCCCAGAAGACCACGCCGGCGCTACCTGCACACAGCACTTCATCCCTTCTGGGAAACACGCTTCCAGTATCAGATCTGGTCGAGGCGCAATCGCGTGCCCCGATAACAGAGCTGGGCCTCACAGTGCCCGATACGGCGGTGGTAGTGCTCTTGGGCGGAATGGGCTGCTCAGCCGATCAGGTTGAACTTCTCCGTTACTGGTCTGAGCAACCTGCGGCAACAGGAAATCAGGCCTACCCTGTTCTAGCACTTTACGCTGATCCGTTGCTGGGTACTGATCAGGGTGCTTACGAGTCGCTGTTGCTACGGCGTGTGAGCCAAGCCAAAATCCCCTTTCTCGTATCAGAGGACCCCGATTTTAACTTGCGAGCCATGGGCATCCGTACGCCCCAAGTGGTACTGGCCGAGTCTCAGGTCATCACACACGTATTCAGCTCAACGACAGATCTCATTTTTCCTGTGCTGCAGTAGCCTGTTCATCCCCAGTGGCTTTCTGTCAGCCCCTTGAATCCCCGGAACTTGTGCGGCGCACTCCCTAGCCCCGAATCCCAGAGGCTGACGCCCTTAGGGCTTCTGCAGGCGATCTAAGACACCCAGCTGCCCCGGCTTATCTTCTTGCCAAGAAGATGGTACCTTGCCGCGCTTCCTGCCCCCGGCAAAGAAAGAGCGATGCCTGGATGAGCACCGCCCTTTGCTGGAGGACCGAGGCGCCACGCCAGCCGCGTGGAACTTCGCGAAAAAGGAGGCACAACCTGCACTGCCCAGGTCATGCTACGGAAAAATACCCCGAAAACGCCGGACATGTTCTCCGGCTTGGACGACTCGAACTCAGTGCCGGCATCGCTGCTGGCCGCAGTGCTGGAAAGAGCGGCACAGGCCGGGCGGGAAGTGCACGCGGTAGCCGTGGGACGGGACAAGCGCCCACTGGCAAAAGAGTGGTAAAAGATGCCGGCCAGCGCGGAAGACATGCAGCGCGGAAATCTCTTGCCTGCGCTTCGCCTTCTCCGGTATCATACGACCGTAGCTCATCGCCTTGCGCTTGCTCGCATTCGCATGCATCTTCATACCGTCAATGGAGAGCGAGCCGAAACTCACCCTTCCCATCTCACAAGCCATGCGCACAACGTGCACAAACAGCACCCGGAAATCCTCCAGATG
>JAAXGT010000077.1 GCA_012271205.1 Rhodothermales bacterium | reverse complement strand
AATTGTACCCAGTAGGGTACACTCCATATTCAGCCTATATCACAGCATCACAGGCACTTACTATCTCATAAGCTGTCGAACTTCAGATTAGGCCTATCTCACATCATCACAGGCACTTATCAGCTCATCAGCTGTCGAACTTCGGCCTAACAGGAGGCCACCACGATGAAAGCAAAGTAGTGCCTGCACGAACTACCGCAAGATCATGGGCTACCGGGATCTCTGGATCCTCAAGGCGCACTTGGACGAGCTAACCACCCGGTAGCAAGAAAGGAGGTTGTGTCGTAGCATGAAACGCCCGAGAGCCACCTCAACCTCCAACTACGATTGGGACAGCCTCTGTCACTACGCAGCACGTTAGCATCCACTGCGCTGACGTAGGATGAGATCTACAGCCCCGGTAATGTCCAGTACCACATGGTCCGCCCTGGACGCTGTCTTTTCCAGCGCCCCATATCCTGTTTCTACGAGCAGCGTCGTCATGCCAAGACAACGTCCAGGATCCAGGTCCGTGTTACGATCGCCTACTACATACGACAATGCCGGAGCTATCGCCCATTCCCGAATGGCGCGCATAAACATTCCTCCACCAGGCTTACGCTCCAGGCTATGCCGCCGGTAAGCGCTAGAGATCCCTTTTGGATGGTACGGACAGTAGTAAAAGCCATCTATCCGAGTACCCGTCTCGTTCAATTCAGCCTGCATATGGGAATGCAGGCGCTGCACGTCCTCTTCGCTGTAGTAGCCATGGGCAACACCAGCCTGGTTTGTAACGACCAGAGTTAGAAAGCCGGCCCGGTTTAACCTTGAAATTGCCGCAGGCGCACCTGGGATCCAGACAAAATCTTCGACCCGGTGCAAGTATTGAACCTCTTGGTTCAACGTGCCATCTCTGTCAAGAAATACCGCTCTCCTCGCCATTATGTGCTTCCATTCCCAAAGATCAGCCGTTCCACTGCAGCCAGGACAAGATGCCCGCACAAATCGTGTCCTTCCTGGATACGCGCTACGTCCGTAGAGGGAATACGAATCAGATAGTCGCAATAGACCTCCATCTCCTCACTTGCTGCGCCCGTAAAGCCAACGGTGATTGCATGCCGGCGCTGTCCCGTCTCAAGCCCACGCAACACATTGGCCGACTGGCCGCTTGTAGAAATACCGATGACAATATCGCCGCTATGTGCTACGCCGCCAAGCATGCGTGCGAACGTATGCTCATATCCGTAGTCATTGGCAATGGCGGTAAGTTGCGCGGTATTGGCTGTGAGGGCAATGGCCGGCAGTGGCGCACGATCCTGCACGTAGAACTTTCCCGTAAGTTCGGTGGCGAAGTGCTCGGCAGTCGCGGCACTACCCCCGTTACCGAACAGGATGACCTTTTTCCCGTCCCAATAAGCTGCAGCTATGCGAACCGCAATCTCAGCCAGATAGCCTGCCTGCTCCTCTACCGCACAGCTGACGTCCCTCGCATCGCGAGCCTGCTGTGCTAACCACGTCGTTATTCTTACCGTATCCATGTCTGCAGCCCTGCATCTGTGAAACCAACGTGCACCACTCGCAGGCCCTCAATGCTTGATCGCTCCAGTGCCTGGATTACATGGTGCCGCCTGTCCATATTCGCAAAGAAGAAGACAAACCCGCCTCCACCAGCACCGGAAACTTTACCGCCCCGAGCTCCTGCAGCACGTGCATCCCGGTAGATCTGGTCAATGTGAGCATTGCTGATCCTGTCGGACATCCCCTTCTTCGCCTGCCATGCTTCGTGTAACAGGCTACCGAATTTATCGAAATCACCTTTCAGCAACATGCGCTTCATCTGAAAGGCCATCGCCTTGGTGCGATCCATGGCGGCAATAGACTCCTGCCGGTCCTGTACGTAGTTTGCAATCTGATCCCTGATAATCTCCCTGGACCTGCGACGCTGCCCAGTAAAGGCCAGCACGATGGAGTACTCGAGCTCACTGATCCACTCAGGAGGCAGCCGAAGCGGGTTGACCAGTACGTCTTCCCGGCTGAATTCCATGAAATTGAAGCCCCCAAATGAAGCCGCGTACTGATCCTGCTTTCCGCCTTCCAATCCAAGATCCTTACGCTCAATCTTGACGGCCAACTCAGCAATTTCATACCGGTTAAGCCCTAATTGAAGCCAGTGATTGAATGCCCCTATCAGCGCCACAACCATCGTAGAGGAGGCCCCCAACCCCGATTCCGGCGGGCAATCTGTGTGGGCGAAAAGATCAAAACCCGTGGCGTTACGACCGGGTATATCTAATGAATCAATCACCCCTTTCGCCAACATCATGTCGCCCGTAGCATCACGAACAGCGGCCCCCTGATTGATGCCAAAGGTAACGTCCTCCTGTAGGTCAACCGAGCGTAGTCGAATGGTTTGCGTATCGTTCGGGACGATCGTAACCCACGCATACAGATTGATGGTCGCATTGAGGACAACCCCGCCCTGCTCATCAGCATAGGGCGCTACATCGGTTCCGCCACCACCGAAGGCCAGGCGAAGAGGGGCACGCGATCGGATGACAGGATGCACGGTAACAGAGCGTTGAAAGAGTCGATACGTCGCAAGCGGGCAGTGTTACGCGCCAGTCGTCCAATGGTGCACAATGGTCGATGCACGTGCATAATCTTCCGGAGTCCCAAAGTCCAAAAAGCAGGCTTCCTCATAGCAACATCCGTACAGTCCCTGTCCCACCCAGGACGGAAAAATTTCTCGTTCTAGGGAGATCATCTGGTCCGCACGGATGTCTGCAATCAGGGCAGGTTCCAGCATGTATATCCCTGCGTTGATCCAGGCTGGACGTGTGTCATCCGCCAGCTTTTCGTCAAATCTGCGCACGAACCCGCTGCGAACATCAACGTCGACGCGTCCGTACCTGCCCGCATCCTTGACCCGGATCAGTGCCATGGTGCCCATCGCATCCGGACGGGCGCGGTGCGCTGCAATCAATCGACGAATTGGCCCGCTAAAAAACGTATCTCCATTCAGCACCAGGAATGATTCTCGCAACTTCAACGTCTCAGCTGCGAGGCGAACAGCTCCACCGGTACCAAGTGGCTGACGCTCCTGAATACACTGAATGGTTAGCTGCCACTGATGTCCATCGCCAACATAATCTGCGATCATGGTGCCCAAATGCCCCGTGCTGAGCACGATGCGCGTTGCACCCTGACGCCTGAGTGCATGGAGCATGTACCACAAGAACGGCTTACCCCCTATCGGCAACAACGCTTTGGGGCAATTGGCGGTGATATGCCGCAATCGAGTGGCAAATCCTCCGCACAATATCACACACGTCATGCTATTATCTGGCTACAATGGTCACTGTACGAAAGCTACACCAAAGATTCCACTGCCTCAAAAAGCTTACTCCAGCCAAATTCCTTCTTCCGCATCCGAACCCCCTCTTTGAACCGAATTCCCATATTTTTCCTGAAAAACTGGACTACGGCGTCGGCCAATGCCTGGGGATTATTCGGGGGCACAACGAGGCCATCCTGCTCATGCCGCACGACTTCTGCCAATCCACCCACATCAGTGATAATCAGCGGCTTGTCAAAGTTGAAAGCTACCTGTGCGACACCACTCTGCGTCGCCGATACATACGGTTGCACCACTACATCCGCAGCCGAAAAATAGCGTGCAACTTCCTCATTTGGTATGTAAACAGCATCAAATCGCACATACTCCTGCAGTCTGTTCCGTATAACCTGATTGCGGTACGTTTCCTCATTGTCATACCATTCTCCCGCCACGACCAAGCGAGCATTGGGTAAGGACATTACGATGCGAGGCATGGCATCGAGAAGTACATGCAAGCCCTTGTATTTTCGGACAAAACCAAAGAACAGGAGTACGGGATTACCCAGCGGCAATCCGAGCAATTTCCGTGCATCTCCTACCTGCATGGTATCGCCAAACATGTCGTAGAGCGGATGCGCCACCAAGCGCCTGGGCACGTGCTCGTTCAGCGCCTCTACGTCCCGGCTTACGGCTTCGGACATAACAATGCAGCCGTGCGCTGCGCGCAGCATAAAGCGCCCCAATTGCGTATCTCCCAGATGCCGCTCATGTGGTATTGCATTGTCCACAACTAAGATCACCCGTGCCCCCGCGCGCGCTGAGCGCCGCGCAATTGTCCCAAATGCCGGAGCAAAAAACGGCATCCAGTACTTAAAGATCACTACATCTGGCTTCGATTCCGAGATATGACGTGCTGCCTTGTACCAGGTCACCGGGTTTATCGAATCGATAATGCGGTCGGCAGGTATGAGCCGGGCAGGGTTGGCTCGAACGAACTGCGTCTTACCTGGAAAGAGCATCTTGGGGTATTGCCGGGTAAACGTCACCGCGCTTACTGCGTGCCCTCGCTCCTGCAGTCCCCAATACATGGTTTCAAGGAAGTGAGCGATTCCGCCCCGATAAGGGTGCATGGGGCCAACGAGTACGATTTTCTTCGGAGATACAGCGGCCATTCAATTGATACCATTAATGCTCGCTGCCCAAGGAGGGCCGGGTTCACTGTATGTGTGCCCGCTTGTTCCCAGCACGACATTTTTCTCCCCCGTGAGCCGAATCTGTGATTGCTCGCGAGATGTCCACACAGCGTGTCAGGTGTGGCGTCCCTGCAATGGGAGGTGGTCCTACTCCGTGTGCTGCCAAATCTGCCCACTGACTAAGCTGATAATTGTATTTCCATCCCACCCCTTGAAGGCGCCATTCACCATGCTTTCAATCATTTGGGGAGCACTAGATAGTGTCTGTACGAAAATTCTCTAAGATTTGAATAAACAGATAGATATATCATGCTTTAGAAGGTGAATCTGGGGCACTTGTGTCTGATTTTAGCGGTAAAGGGCGCTAAACGGCTCACTTTCGCGGGGAAGACACTATGCGCAAGATCGTTTCGGAG
>JAAXGT010000125.1 GCA_012271205.1 Rhodothermales bacterium | reverse complement strand
CCACGTGGGAGCCGGTGGAGCGATGGACTCCGCTTCACGGGCCGCGCGTCCGCATCCTCCACCCGTGGCCCGACCAACGACGGACCGTTTGGCCTCAGGCCGGAGCCGGAGGCATGGAAGGGCCTGTCCGGATCGGTGCGGGGGGGCACCCGGGTCCCTACCGCGATGAAGGAACGATACCGGACCTGGCCGCCGGAAGACGTTTCCTAACCGCACCGGGGTTCGTCCAACGGGGGGCGCACCCGGTCAATGAATCGGTGTTGCCCTCCGTCTCGGGTGCGGAGCATTCGGCGCGCTAACCGACCCGGTACCTGGACGCATCGTAGACGCAGGCCACCATCGTGTCCCGGTGCCTATCCAGACCCACGAAGTAATGAAACGGCGAAGAGGTAACAGTCGGGGGCCTGACTCCTCCATCGGTTGGTGAATCAGAATCCGGATAAGGTACGCCTCCCTCGATCCGGACCGCCATGCTATGATATCTGCTAGAGCAGCGGGTAGTGATTGGCTCCATGATGTGCTTTACTGGCAGGAATCAGTCTGGAATATCGCCAAGGAATGTGACGATCCCGGTTTTCAGCGAGTACTCCGCTCCCAGCAAAAGTAGTCCATCGTGCTTGACCAGTCGCTGAATCAGATTTGAGCCGCTGTACAACTGCTCTACGGAAGCCAGAATATTGGCGCGCACGGCATCCCTCAGTAAATCTTCAAAGTCCCACTCACGCTTTTCGGCAAGGCGAGATTCGATGGCTAAGCGCACCCTGTCTACAACAGGTCGCAGAATGCCGGGTTCACTGGTAGTATGCCCAAGGATTTCTTCCAGTGCAGTCGTTACTGCGCCACATTGCGAGTGACCCATCACAACGACAAGACGGGTCCAAAGCTTCGCAGTCGCGAATTCGACGCTGCAAATCTGGGAGGGGGCAACGATGTTGCCAGCAACGCGGATCACGAAGAGATCACCCAATCCCTGGTCAAAAACCAGCTCCACAGGAACACGCGAATCCGAGCAGCCCAAAACGATTGCGATAGGTTCATGTTCGGCGAGCAGCTTGGCACGCAGGGCAGCATCGGAAGGGGAGATGCCAATCCTCTGTTCCGCCACGAATCGCCGGTTTCCCTCGTAGAGCCGTTGAAGTGCTTCCGTTGCTTTAGTCACTGAAATACTACTCCACAAGAATTACGGGCCGGGAGATCATACCCGCTCAATATGCCGGGCGCTCTTGTCACGCAGGTACTAGGCTCATTCCCATCTGTCAAGTTCCAAATTCAGTGTCAACCGTGCAAGTTTACAGAACCGATGAATAGTTGGGAGCGGCTCTGTTTGAGGCGGAAGCCAATAACTGAGAAATCATGCCTGCGGCAATATTACCGATACATGGTGCATTAGTTCGCTGCGTCCAGCAGCCCGAAGACTTGGGGGCAGGCTCCTCAAAATCTGCTGCCATACCTTGTCATTGCCAGATCCTGCATCCACCGGGGATTTCAACGGTCCAAAATCACAGGGCTGAAACCTCCTCAGCCCTCCAAGTCCCTCAATCACAACGAGAACGTGGTCATTTTGCAGTTGGAACCGGTTAGAATCTGAACGACTGCTTGAAATGCAAGAAATCAGAGTGGTCTAATGCCCATCCTGACAATTGTACAAGCCAGTCATCGAACGGCAACTGACGTGAGCAGGTGCGCTACCGCAATGGCAGCTGCCAAGCTTGTCAACCGGCTTGCCGGAGCCCTCTTTCGAGTGACGATCATTGAGAATCATTTGCCAGAGGGGGCGTGCCCATGCCAGCATTGTTTACCCCTTTGGTGCACGTGAGAGCATGGTGCCCGAAAGAGGATGAACGAATTGAGCTGCTTACTTCCATGCTCGTTTTGGCGAACTGGCAAATTAGCAGCCGCCAAATACTCGCCGGATCCTTCTCCGGTGCTTTGCCCACCAATGCGTCATCGTCTGGGAGATAGAAGTGAATCCAAGAGCGGTTTCACTTAATGGACCCTAAGAGTGGTGTCGTGTAGTACAGATGGCAAGATAAGTCGAGCCTGTGGCGTTGCATCCCTCTGTGCCAACAAAAAGTGAGACCCAATTATACCTTAATAGGGTAGCGGGGGTAGGGGTTCATGCGGCAGAACTGGCCAGGCAGTCCGGCCGGATCCATCTGTTTTCAAACCCATTCGCACTATGGACCTAACTCATTCTTCGCCCACCCAGGCCGTTGGAGAGGCGGCGCCGACGGAGGGGGTTCCCAAGGCCAAGCCTCGCCGGTTCCGCGCCTGTTACAAGCTTCGCATACTGAAGGAAGCGAAAACCGGCACGCCACCGGGAGAGATCGGGGCCCTCTTGCGCCGGGAAGGTTGGTATTCGTCGCCTCGGACCCCTGGCGCCGTCAGCGTGATCCGGGGGCGCGGTACGGTTCAACCCGGGCCGGCCCGGTGCGGTGGGCCCAGGAGGAGGAGATCACGCGGCTGAAAAAGGAGCGGAAGCCGGCCCGGGCCGTCCCTAGAGATTCAAAAAAAGTCGGCCCGCTGTTGGGCGTCAGCCGCGAGCCCGAGGCCGGACTGCTATGAAAGAGAGGGGGACACAGCTCCGTCCGATGGTAGGCCCGAAGGCCGCTGGTCGGCCGGGGGGGGTCGCGCGGGCCCGCTATTACCGAAGCCGGCGGCCGGCGCCGCCGAAGAAGCATCGACGCCCACCGGTTCGTCGGTTATCCGCGGCCCAGCGGGCGCGGCTGCACTCAGAGCGGCGGCCTCCACGTCCGATCTGGGCGACGCTGCTGGATGCAGGTCCATACCGGGGTCCTTGGCGTACTAGGTACCGAATTCTTCGCGAAAGGGATGAAATACGCGAGCGCAGCCCCCCGCGAGTCCCTCCGCCCTACCCCAAACCGGAGTGGTGGGCCGGGGCTCCGAACGAATTGTGGTCCGGGGCCCTCCCCCCCGCTTCGGGGACCGGCCAAAAGGGGGGGGCTTCAAACGGTACGTCCTCCTGGAGGTCTTCCGTCGCTAGGTAGGGGTGGGATGCGGGCCCAACCAGAATCGGCCGCCCGGGCGAAAGAGTTCATGGAGACGCCAGGTGCGCGTCAGCAGGTGAGCCAGAACTAGCTGACCATTCATTCAGATCGCGGTCTGGTGAGGGTCAACAAAACGTACATCCCACTACACTAGCGGACTGGCCGGTGGACGGCTCTTACCCCCGTCCGTATCGCTCAAATGACCATCCCTATTCGGAGGCCCCTTTCCGCACCGCGAAGTACCACCGGACGTACGAACCCCGCTTCGGCTCATGGGAGGAGGCCCGCCGTTGGGCGCGGCCGTTCTTCCATGGGTACCACGACGAGTGCGACCCTTCGGAGCTAGCGCGGAGGCCTCCGTCGACCCTCCATGACGGCCAAACGCTGCCGGCGCGGCCGCGCGGGAGGCCGAACGCGTAGGCCCGTGAACCGGAGAGATTCATTCGAAGCGTACCCCAGATGGCCAGGCCCCGCCGCGCTGTATGGATCAACCGCCCCGACAAGGCCCAGGCGGCCCCAATGATCGAAACCAACAAAGCCCCGTGAACCTCCCCAACCTTCGCGCCCACACGGGACCCATTACCGGCAACATGAACTCCACCTGCTACACTAAATCCGAGACGAAAGGGTCTCATTTTTCTTGGCACATCCCGTATTCAGTTTGAAAACGAGCCTGACTGCCCCTTGGGGGACTACTGTTCTGCGATCATCGCACACAAATCTTGGAAATATTGTGAATTCTCTTTGCATCTTTGCAATTATGATACTATACTTGCTGGCGCAGGATGCTGCCACACTTCCGTGGCACTGCAGATTTCGGTACCACTCACCAAACATGAGCACGAATCATGACAACTAGAGTTATTGTCGTCCTGATCACCTTGGTGGCAATTATCCAAGGGTTGGGAGGAGATGGAATGTCTGAGGCCGTCGGGGGGATTATGATGCTCCTCTTGGCCCTGCTGGGCTTGGCTTACGCGGCCGTAGCGATT
Source organism: Rhodothermales bacterium (assembly GCA_012271205.1). Taxonomy (GTDB): domain Bacteria; phylum Bacteroidota; class Rhodothermia; order Rhodothermales; family Bin80; genus JAAXGT01. The sequence continues at coordinate 5,077 of JAAXGT010000125.1, read as the reverse complement.
GATGCTGAGGATGCCACAGCCTTTTTGGTAGTCACGTTGGCGGTTGGGGCTGCGGCAGGAGCGGACGTGCTGAGCCATATCCACGTAGTTGGCGAGTATCTCGACGCCATCGTCGATCAGATCACGGTCGCACTGTATGCGGGTGTTATTACGATTTTGGCGGTAAGGGCCTACAATCGTATCAAGGGCTAAGAGGGAAATTCAAGACGTCTACCACCTCTCCGTACCCTAACGAGGTGGTCGGCCAGTGTCCAGTGCGCGTGCGCACCAGACGCTAGGCAGTCTGATTTTATGGTAGCGGGCTGTTTCGGCCTCAAGTAGCACCGGGAGCGGTTTGTTGTGCCGGGTATGGGCTGGGTTGAGCCTCTGGCGGCGGCAGTTCGCACGCCTGCAAGGTGGTGCGTGATAGTCGATAAGGCCTGCGGCTTTCAGTCGGGCATAACCATCTTGCCCCGTAGCGGGGAGTTGTGGGTAGAAACCATTGCCCTGACCCGGGTGGGGCGTAGTGGAGTAGGGGGTATTTGGCAGGAGGCCAATGGGACAGGGGAAGGCCTCTATTGTTAGGTAACCGTCCGGCAAACCCGTTATTTCGGATAGGCGAGGCGGTGTTGGAGGTTGTGCCGGGGCAAACTTTAGCTTGGTGCCGCCGGCTTACGGTTGGTCCAGCCAGCGAGGGGGCAGCCGTTCGCTTAGGTGCTTGCTGGTGGGGAGGCGTCGGTAGGCGGGAGAGCACGCCTGAGCGCCATTCCTTGGGGATGAACCTTGGACCGCTGGCCGGGCCCCACAGCGAATAGAGCCCCGCCGCCCGTTGCACCGCCTTGTGCGAACCGGCCAACACGTCGTTCTTCCGCTCCCAGGCAAGGGGCCGGATCGCCCGCTCGACGGCCCTATGGTCGATTTAGATTGTCCCGTCCCCGGGGTACCGGGCGAGCTTCGGCCACCGGGTCCGCGAGTATTGCCCCGCCGGCCCCCAGACCCTCCGCGGCCGGCCGCCCCCCGCCTCCAGCCCGGTCTTCAAGGTTTCAAGGATTGGCCACGCCTCCTGTTGGCGCATCCGGCGGTGCGTAGCCGCATCCGCCGGGGCCTCGCGCCACGTGTTCTCGATCGTCTACCACGCCTTCAGCGGCTCCAGCACGAGACGGACGTGCTCCGGCTCACGCTCCAACGCCTAGTGGACGTCACGCCGTGCAGGGGCGCCCCACCCCCGTAGGTCGGGATCCCCGGGACCCGGTCCACCTCCTCGTACGCCGCGTACCCGTCCTGCGGCCACGCCCCCCTATCCCTTCCCAAAACGCCGCCGACCCCTCCCGCGGTCGTCCCCTAGCAATAGTCCATCACCACCAGCTTCGGCTCTGGCGCCGACCCCTCCCCGTAGTAGTCCCGATGCACCTTCCCCTTTCTGGTTGGAATCCGGCACCGGAATCGTCGTCTCGTCCTCCTGTACGTATCCGGGCTGAACGAACACAGCCCTGGTATATCGGCTTCCGTCGTGGCGGAGCGTACGTTTGAGGCGGACCAAGCCATGCCGGCCCGGACGCGCTCGGGACCAGAACTGCAGGGGTGCGAAGTCAGGGAAGGGGCGGACACACGCGTGTAGGTCGCCGTGTAGCCCGCGTGCAGCAGGCCCTCGGCAGGCCCTCGTGAAGCGGCCCAGGGCGCTGTCGGAGGGCCTGACCCGGCCGTGCACGCGCAAGAAGCGCCCGTAAAGCACATCGGACGGCCGAAGCCGTCGTCCGGCGGTCCTATGCGATCACAACCCAGGCCAAGGACGTCAACGCAATCAGGATCGTCTGGACGCCCAAGCCTAGGGCGAACCCTAGGCCACGGCCCCCGGCGTTTAGGTCTTGCGCGCCAGCGTGCAGAGGCGAGTCCCGAAGCATTAGGGCAGACGTGCGTCATGCGGACCGACGTGGGGGCCGGGTTTCGGTTCCTGAAGTCGGCGATGGGGCTGCGTCCGGTCTTCCATCACAAGCGGACGGAGGGCCCTGTTCCTCACGGGACCAGGGGCCAGCACATTCGGTATGCGCTGCGCCAGACGATTGACCTGCCCGACAGCTAGACGATGCTCCGCAACCTGCTCGGAACGCAGGTCCGGTCCACGCACGGGCGCTCGTGCCAGGGGGGAGGTCGCTCGGCTACGTGCAGATCCCAGCTAGGTCCGGTCCACGCACGGGCGCTCGTGCCAGGATGGATCATCCCTGCACAGCTGACTGACCAACACTCCGAACCCGACGCAGGCCCGGATTTTTCAGGCGCTTGAACTCGCAAACTGTCCGCTCAGCCTACGAAATTCCATAGTGTCCAAAAGGCGTTAACCGTGGGGGCATAATTACCCAGAACTGGCCCCCCAGCCCCTGGAATCGCAGGTGTTGGTTCAACTTGGGTTAGCTGAGCACTTCGCTATCCTTAGATACATGTGCTTTGCCGTCGGCATGTATGCACTAGGCGCAGATGCGAAAGTAACATGGTGGGCCTCACATGGATGAGTCATGCCACCACGATGTGCCCGATGTCGAATGCAACAGCCGAAACACGAATAAGTGCGTATATCTAACCGGAATTAAGGATAGTCGGCAGACCAAGGTCGCGTCTACCACCACAATCCGGGTTGATTGCTTGGGAATCTGCAGCCAGCAACGTGCAGGCCCATCTGAATCAGTATCGCACATTTTCGGGGTAATGCTATTGAATCCATGCGCTCACGCAATATGCATTGGTTCCGTGTGGATCCCTGTGAGGTTGCCATTGTAGATTCTGTCAGGTATGCTATAGCCACAAACTCCAACAGCAGTCTCATGCGCCCTCTTTTCATCGCCCTTTTGTGTCTGTGCGCCACTACGACCGCAGCCCAACAGACTAGTACGCAACTTGGTTCCGCGTTGGTTATGGGAAACAGTGAAATCATTGCCGGTCAGCCTGCCGGTGACGGAACGGCCGCAGCACTCCGCGTATTCCGGCATTCCGACACTGGTTGGCAGTTGGCCGCAACTCATATTCTGCCTGAAGTTGAACCCGGTAGTGGCTTTGCTTCCGTAATGGATCTAGATCAAGATCTGCTGGCGGTGAGTGCTTACCAAGAGTCTGAAGGGGGCGGAACCGTGTACCTTTTCGTGCGCGATGCCGCCTCGGGCGACTGGACACAGGTGGACCAAGTGGACACGGATAGTACCGGTGCACGATTGGGTACGGCGTTGGATCTTCACGGCGATATACTTTTGGCTGGTGCGCCCGGTATCAATTCCGTTCTGATCGTACACGGCGCCGGAACAGATAAGCAGACAACCAAGTGGCTTACAGCCGAAAATCTCGCGCCGGGTGACCGGTTCGGGGAAGCCGTTGCCTACGATGGCGAACGTATTTACGTTAGCGCACCCGGCCGTGATTCGCTCGCAGGTGCGGTATACGTTTTCCATCCGACCAATTCGGGCTACGAACAGGAGGTCGTGCTTTCAGCACCTGACCACAAAGGATTTGGAAAAGCGGTGACAGCCATCGCGCCGGGCTCCGTGCTCGTACAGGCACCGGGACTCACCTTCCGAGAACACCGGGAATTGCAGCTCGAGCGGCCGCGGGGCGAAGAAGGACCTAGGATAGCTCGGTCGATTTTTGAACTGACCCGCGAATCATTAGGAACGTGGACTAGACATATCGTTGTCGATAGTCTGCCCGATGCGCTGCTTATGAGGCGTAGCGCTATTCCGATGGCAACCAGCAGCGAACGGCTCGTAATCGGGCTGCCGTCTGATGACAAGGGGATCCAGGTTTATGCGCGCGATACGGCATCCGCTACATGGAACCATGCTGCGGACGTTGAAATCCTGAGTTCTGAACAGAGCCTAGGACAGTTTCTTGCCATGGATGGCAATAGTGTGGCCGCGGTGGCTCCGGGCGCGATCTATCAGCAAGGAGTAATTGTGGTCTTTACGGTTAGTGGTGACAATATCGAACGTACCGGACGCATAGCCCTCGTGGAGGAGATTGCCTTGGAGCGCTCAGGTCACATCGATTGCGAGAACGGATCCGCACTGCACTTCGCGTGCAGTAATGTCGATTTGTCTGCGTTTCTGCCCATCAGTGACCTAGGCGGTGTGCCCAGCACCGAGTTGAATGATATCTGGGGGTGGACCGATCCCGAAACCGGCATAGAGTACGCGCTGGTCGGACGCACGGATGGCACCTCGTTTGTGGATATTTCCGATCCGTCTGCGCCCGTCTTCATTGGCGATTTGCCGCTTACAGAAGGCGCGCGACCCACCAGTTGGCGTGATATCAAGGTATACAAGGATCATGCCTTCATTGTAGCTGACGCCACCGACGACCACGGCATGCAGGTGTTCGACCTTGCCCAATTGCGTGACATTAGCACCCCGCCCGTTGTGTTTGAGCCGCTGATGACCTACAACGTAGTTGATAACGCACACAACATTATCATTAACGAGGATACCGGATATGCCTTTCTCGTCGGGGCTGGCGGAGGCGGTCAGTCCTGTGGCGGCGCGCTCCATATGGTGAACATTCAGGATCCCGCCAATCCGGTCTTCGAGGGGTGTGCTTCGAGAGAGTTGGGGGGCGGCCGCGGCACACACGATGCCCAGTGCGTGACCTACAATGGACCGGATACCGACTATCTCGGAAAGGAAATCTGCTTCAATTCCAACGGATCCGTGCTCAATATCACGGATGTGACAAACAAGCAGAATCCCGTGACCATATTCAATGCCTCCTATCCCAATGTCAGGTATGCCCACCAAGGATGGCTGACCGACGACCACACTTTCTTTTACCTAAACGACGAAATCGACGAGATTAGCGGTGACATTGGTAACACGCGTACGTTGATCTGGGATGTTTCGGATCTGGACGATCCGCAGCTTGCTCGTGAGTTCTTCTCTGAAAATACGTCTAGCGATCACAATTTGTATATTCGCGGCAATCTGATGTACCAATCCAACTATGGGAGCGGACTACGCATCTTCGATATTTCGGATCTTACGAATCCGGTTGAGGTCGGCTACTTCGATACGGTCACGACGATACCCGATGCGCCGGGTTTCATAGGCTCGTGGAGCAACTATCC
>JAAXGT010000142.1 GCA_012271205.1 Rhodothermales bacterium | reverse complement strand
GGCCTGCGGCTGGTCATCAATCAAAGTGGCAAATTGTACTCCGAAACGATGTACAACGAGCATCCCATGCCCAAGCTGACTGCGAATACGGAAATCAGCGACATCATGCTCACTTCGGTATTGGCTACAATCCGGTACTCCTTCGGGAGTATTCGATAGCTTCCTCAGACATTGGCCGGGTGTACGGACTTTACGTGGAATGCGTGACGCCAGCAGATGATCGAGGCCTCATACTCCAACGGCAAACAAATAGGAGCGGCTAACACGCATCTTAGTGCCTGGGCTCATTCAACCGTGTCTGTCCCCGAAGTCGTCAGGGTATGGATCGCCGGTTCCCGTCGCCACTTGGGGATCCCATGAGGCCCTGCGCACGGAACGTTTTCCGGAATCGAACCGGTATATCTCGCATGATAGCGGACTCCTTCCGAATTGTGGTCGGCGGGTTTCAGCGCGCCGGACCGTCGGGCTTCCTGGCCTGTCTGCTGTGGGGGTACTGCTCACCGGCTGCACGCGCAGTGCCGATGACTCATCCGAATTGACGGTTCATCCGTCGGAGATGGTTCCGTTTGAGGACCTGTTCGTGCCCCATGACACGCTGGTTTTGGATCCCTCCGTGATAGTGGGACGGATCTGGTTTATGGATGTCGATGCTGCCGGCAGCATGCTTCTCACCGACATGGCATCGAACCTGGTTTACCTGTTTGCGTCCACGGGGCGTCATCAGGTGACCTACAGGATGGACACGTGCCTCCCAATTGACGGTGAACACAGTGTGTGGACCTCGCGGTTTGCCGACGGGGATCGCGTCCTATTGTTGACCATGGAGGGGGCCATGGTGATTTTCGACCGATCCGGAGCTTGCCTGGCAGCCAAGCAAGGGCTACTGTCACCGCTCCGGTCTTTTTGTTCACAAGACGATTCCATATTCGTGTTTCGGGGACCAAGGGGCCTGAATCTCGCCTCGACTTCCGTGGTGGGCGTCTATTCGATGGATCTGGAATTGGAGCGAGAGATGGTCTTGGAAGACCCGGAGTTCTACAGGCTCAATGTAAGTTACCTGGGGAATCCGGGGCGAGACATGGATTGTTTTAGTGACGGGCTCTGGTACAAGTACAATGATGACATGGATGCCAGCCCCGCATACCAACCTTCCCGGTCCTCAAGGTCTCGGCCTGATTTCTTCGTTAAACGAGACCAGGATATTCCTTCTCCCCAGTACAACTCCAAACGGCTAGAATTGCTAAACGCCTTCCCTATACTGGATGGAGTTTATGCCTTGGATGAGGATACTCGCCTGACACTGTTCACCCGCATTGGCGACACGTTTCGCCCGGACGGCGTGACCGCGAGATTCTTGACGGGACTGAGCATAGTCAGTCATACGGGCCAGTTCAGGAGCATAAGCACGGTGTCTCACAAGAGCCCCAAAACGGCCCGGCAGGGGTACCTGTACTTCCTGGGAGACCCTGTGCCGACGGATGATGGCGATGTAGGCAATCCCGCGGTGATCCGCTACCGATTCAAGACGCCGGAGGCGGCCGATGGCTACGCTGCATGGTGATTTGTTGTGCCATTTGGAGTAACACTGCTTATAACGTCGTCTTTTTGCTGAGATACGGACATCTGTATCCGCGACGGCGAATAATCACCTCCTTCTCAACATCGGCATTACGCCCATGGCGTAACTGAAGGCTTTTTCGGCGGTGCTTTTGGGATTTCCAGATCTTTGCTGAAGTCCTCCCCAGGATTTACGAACAGGTTCCGTTCGTAACGGAACTGCTGGTCATGCAATTCCCGGTAGCGGCCATGCGCATTGTATAATTCCAGATGCGTGCCTTTCTCGACTATGCACCCCTGCTCCAGCACTACGATCTGGTCTGCGCTCCTAATTGTAGATAGCCGGTGTGCAATCACAAATGTAGTACGACCTTTCCTGAGATTTCGAAAGCCCTCCTGAATCAACGCCTCGCTTTCACTATCCAGACTGGAAGTCGCCTCATCCAGAATCAGAATGCGTGGGTCTGCCAGAATGGCCCGCGCAATCGCGACTCGCTGCCGCTGGCCCCCACTGAGCTTTATCCCTCGCTCGCCTACAATGGTATCGTATCCGTTTGGAAAACCGCAAATAAAGTCGTGGGCATTTGCAATACGACTCACCCGCTGGATTTCTTCTCGCGAGGCATCCGGCCGTGCAAACCGGATGTTATCGGCTATCGTGCCGTCAAACAGGAAATTCTCCTGTAGTACAACTCCCAGATGGGCGCGATAGTGACGCAACTTGATGGTCTTCAAATCACACCCGTCTACCAGTACTCTTCCGTTGTCCGGATGATTGAAGCCCATAACCAGACTGACGAGCGTGCTCTTGCCGGATCCACTGGATCCAACCAGCGCTGTCGTCGTCCCTGCAGGTGCCTCCAAGGACACACCGCGCAGCACCGGAACGTCCGCCTCATAACTGAACTCGACCTGTTCCAAGCGAACGTCGCCCTGTACATAGCTTAGGGGTAACCGATCTGCTTCATCCTCGTCCTCCCGCACTTCCTTCATCAGCTCCCGTATACGATCCAAGCCGGCAAAGGCCTCGGAGACTTGCGTGCCGATCATGGCCATCTGCACAATGGGCATTACCATTACACCAACAAAAAAGATGTACATCACAAAATCGCCCAGCGTCATGGTGCCACTGGCGATGGCATTGCCGCCCTGAATGATAATCATCGCCCCGATGATGGCAACAATGACCGTACCAAACGCCACTGTCGCGGAGCTACCTCGAATGGAACGCGAAATGTTGTTGAACAGCCGCAATACGCCCTTATCAAACTCTGCCTGCTCTTGATCCTCAGCACCATAGGCCTTTACCAGGCGAATGCCGCCCAGTGTTTCCCCCAATCGGCCCGTGACTTCAGCCGTAATCTTTCGGCGTTCTCGAAATATGGGCCGCAGTGCCTTGAAAGCATACGCCATGACCACACTGAAAACGGCTAGGACAACGAGTGTAGCCAGTGTGATTTGCCAGTTCAAGATGAAAAGTACGATAAGGGCCAAAAGCGCCGTAAACACACCACCCACTAGCATGATGATTCCTGTGCCGAGTAGATTGCGAATCCCTTCGGCATCACTCATCACCCGCGAAATCAACTCACCGCTCTTGTGCCGCTCAAAGAACTTGGCCGGAAGTCGAATAACGTGATCGTGAACGCGCCGCCGCATGTCCATGATGGCCCGTTGTGCTGCTATACTGATCACCTTGGAGAGCGCATATGAAGTAGCTGCCTGAACCAGTGTAGCTGATCCCGCTACAAGCGCCAGTGGGGCGAGCAATTCCATCCGCTCATTGCCGATCACCTCGTCAATGAGCCACTTGCTGCTGCCGGGCAGCACAAATCCGCTGAGTCGGTTTATGACCATTAACACCAGCCCCAGCAAAAGTGTACGCCTATGCGTCCACATGAGGCGCTTCGCCTGTCGCCAAGCGGAGCGCGTAATCTTTCGGGGGTTATTCGTCACGTGTCCCGTTACTAGTTGAACGCGCACTAACTCCTCTTTGGACACGCCTGATCCAAATTCGCCGTCTCTGCACCGCAACTGTTGGCGGTGGGCACTTGCCCGTGTGCCATGCACCAACGAGCCCCCTTTCGCTTAGAACTCTCAAATTTCGAGTTTCTCTCGGGTCTTGTTGTAGTGTTATGTCCTTTTTATTTCTGGACATAGTTGTGGCAACATGACATCTTCCTTGTTCAAGTGGATGAGAGGAACGATACCTTATTCCCGTTTATACATCAAAACATTTGAAGGGCAGAACACTAGAGCTGAATGCAAATTTCTTCACACATCTTCTGGTTGGCAAAATGAACATGAGTAGACGTTTTATGAGTTTCGTTGCAGGCGTGGTGCTTGCCTTGACCGTAGTTTTGCCGGTTTGATCTCTTCACATGGGGCTGAGGTCGTCTCTACAACACCACTGATCGGAGCTTCCCTGATAAGGCAACAATGTTTTTACCCGACTGGCACAATACTCAGGCTCAAAACCCGAGCGCACCACGGGCCAGCATTCCCACTGCAAAGCCAGTGTAGTTGCCAATCGCGTATCCGACCAGTCCTACCGCAATGCCAGGAAGAACCAAGTGAGTGCTGCCCCGTGCCGTCGCTAGGGCCATGGCCGACGCGGGCCCACCCACGTTGGCCTGCGAAGCCACAGCAAGCGTGGCCGGATCCAGACGCAGCAGCCATCCCAAGCCAAAAACAAACAAGCCATGAATCACCACCGTACCCATCGCGAAATACAACACGGCCGGACCAACGGAGATAATGTTCTTGACTACAGACTGGGCACCATTGGTCGTCAGAAAGAGCAGCAGCAGATAATACCCCCACAGAGCCGCACCGGGAATGGCCTTGATGCGAGGGATCTGAGCTACAATTAGCGTGATAGTCGTTAGCCAGAGCACTTCTGGAATTAGTGGGATCCACGTCCCCACTCGTCGTGCAGCCCATACCGTGCCCACCGCCACCACAACTAGCAGGGTAGCGTCCGCCAGCGTCGTGGGTGCTTTGCTGCTGTACAGTGATTGGGCCAACTGTGCCTGCCCGCCACCAGTCTCAGGGGCTATGTGTCGGCCACGTGCGAACACCACGGGGGCGGCCAGACAGCACATTAGCCAAAACGCGGTTATTAGCACATCAGCCGCAATGGCCGCAGCAAACAGGTCACTACTGGTATCGAAGGCCCGCCCTAATGCTGCGAAGTTTACACCACCACCGTTGTAGGTACCGGTGAATTGGCCTGCCAGTTTCCACGTCTCGGGACCTACTGCAGGCGCCAGTACTAACGCAGACACGAATGCCCCTGCAGCTGTTCCAACTGCTCCAAGACCAAACGCAATCAGCATGACCGGGCCTGCCTGCCGAATTGTCTTGAGATTGACTTCCAACAGGATCAGCACAATACCCAAGCTTATTCCGGGATCAATCAGCACATCGTATGCCCTTGAATTGCCTGGAATGAGACCCGTATTGGAAAACACCATCGCAATGAGAATGCCCACCAGTGCGGCGCTAAATGATTTGAACAGCTTGTAGCGTGCCTCCAAGTGGACTGACACGAGAACCACCAGTGTCAGAACGCAGAAAATCGCGAAGGGATTGGTGATCATGCTCAAGATTGGGTGTGCGATGCACTTGCCATGATGTTAAGGACGGCACATGCCGCATTCCCTGCAGCAGCGCACATGATATTCATTTCCAAAGCCAATAATGACCGCGGCCGGCGAGACTGAATGCAGTTGAGGAAGGTTAAGGCCAAGATGCAGCGATTTGTGCCAGTCCGGCACGACAGGGTTCGTGGCTCGGGCCTGCGCTTTCTGCAACTTGTCTGTCTGCCACAAACGCACAGCCGCGCCCTTGGTACGTGGAGCTGGGTATCGGGGCAGGTTTGAGCACGACCTTGTCCCAGGCCGGACACAACCTCGACAACCTCTGTTATCCCGGCCGTATTGACTGCCGACTCATGATGGATTCCGCTGGTTCTATGATCTTCCAGCAGATCCCGGTATGTCCATTTCTGCTACCGTGGGGCACGCGCGTGACCGCCTGCGTTTTGAAGTGTCCGCGCTTCAGGAAGTGCGCAATATCGAATCGCGTTTCCAGGATCTCACGTATCTCGACGGCACACCGCGGGCAGCTTTTGATCCCGGCTC
>JAAXGT010000034.1 GCA_012271205.1 Rhodothermales bacterium | reverse complement strand
GACTATCGTCCAGGCTAAAGGGTCAGACTGAACCGAGGGTTGCAACTGCCTGCCCAAAAAACCGCGCGTGAATAGGAGCCGAAGCATCCGGTGGCCTACGGCCTGAACTCACGGGCTGTACTGTAGTGGCAGTCAGGGCCAGTTCGCCACGGACCGATCGGGTAGTTGGAACAACAATAAAGATTTCATTACGTTTGTTACGCGAAATATTCCCATCAGAATCGACATGCAGATAAATATTCCATCAGGCCGGCGAAGAAGAGATATTCTTGCCAGGGGGCTTTTAATTACCGGAATAATCGGAACGCTGGGACCTGTGTCGACCACGATCGCCCAGCGGGCGGAGGTCTCCCAGCGGGTTTTGCCTGTTGCTGAACTAAGTGATCTTAACTTCATTGGTAGTTTCTTGGAGGATCAGTTTATTTCTCCCGCTGATCCCAACTACACATCAGCTGCGTTTCTGGACGTGACCAGAGATGGATTCGGCACCAATGATCTGCTTGTTCTGTACCCGAGCGAAGAGCACTTTCTGCTGTCCGAGTACCTACCGGAGGCGATGATCAACGTACTCAGTGTTCAGAACCTTGCCACCGATTACAATCTATCAACAGTGCGAACAATGAGCCAGGTAATTGCGGATGAAGCTGAGCAGGAGGCGGATCCCAAAAAGGCTCTGGCTGGCGCGCTGCTGCGATCGCTGCTGGTCTATTACCCAGCGGGCAACTTCCAGGGCTACATTGACCAGATTGGCGAAGACGTACGACTCAGCTTTTGGGGCTACGAAGAAAGTGGTTGGCAGTTTGTACCGGAAGCGACACAGTGCATCCAGCCGGATGAGGCTCCCTTGGTACTGGTCGTACACAAACAACCAGAGATTCAATCCTTCCTGGATATTGACGGCTGCGTGGTTGTGCAGGCCAGCACGACGGGAGCAGAAGTCTCATCCCGCGTATGTAAATGAATGCAGGACGACCGATCAGACTTGTTGCTCTTTATAGACCTCGGGTTCATTCTCTTGGTTGGGTTCCTGGTGCTGACAGATACAACGCCGCGGGAAAATGTTGCCCTGCCGGCCGGAGAGGAGGAGCACCAGAAACTTGACGATAGATTGATCTATGAAGTGCTGTTTGATGTTAATCTGGACTTTATAGTGACATTCATGCAGGATCAGACAGAGGTCTGCGCGCCTTCCGGATTAGAAACACTCGCTGAGTGTCTGACGTCTATGGCTGGTGAGTCTACAGGGACCGTGTTTGTCTTTCTACCTCAGGGACGTGCCACGGTGCAACAGCTGGTATCGCTCTTGGATCTGTGCTACCGCAATCAGTGGCGATGCACCGTCGATAGCTAGGCATCATGAATCCCATTTTTTACGAGTACGAAGACAAGGGTACCCGGCGTACTTCGTTGGTTGCCTTTTTGTGCATAACACTGTTTTTCCTGGCGGCCTTCACCATCATTCCAATGCCAACCCAGGAGGAAGTTGAACGGAGAGTAGAAACGATTATGCTGGACCAGGCTGTATTCGAAATATTGGACAACCCAGCGACAGCGGTAGATGAAGGATCCTCCGAGGATCTCGTGGACGTGGGATCTGATGAATCCATATCAAGCGAAGATTCCGAATCGGTAACGGAGGATCTTGAAGCACTGATGGAGACCTTCGGTGGGTTTGACTTTTCGGAAGTTGAGTGGGATAACCTGGTAACAACACAGGGATCTCGCAATGCAGTACCATCCACGCTTGAAGAGGGGGAACTCGAAATTGAAACAGGTGACATCGCAGAGGTATTCGGCAACCGTTCATTGGACTTAACGTCTGATCTCGTACAACGGGAAGAGAGCAGGAGTCAAACTACGCGCACGTTACGCTCTAGCCTGCTGTCCGAAAGCGTGTCTGCAGAAGGCCGCCCCGGTGGCCGACGCATAAGCGGATCAGGCATTGGCGGTGATACTGGGTTGGACCTTCGTAGCCGTGCCCCGGGCAGTTCGGATCTTCTTCGGTCCAATCGGGAGGAGATAAAGCAGGAACAGCGGGAGATTCAATTCACCGTACCTGTCGATAAATTGGCGGAATGGATCAGGCAGAATCAGTCCCCGGTGGATCCCGGCATTCGCTCACTCTTCCGTGTTGCGCCGACTGATCTCACCGCAAAAGTACCAATATCAGTACAGGGGCACGCGTTCGGTTTGCAATTATCGTATTTGCTTGGCCCGGGCGAGGTTCATATTGCCCTCATCGATCGCGAAACTATCTATTATTTCATCGATCCTGGATCGCAGCGCAGGGCGAATTATTTCCAAAAAGGCACTGTCCGACTTAACACGGAATCTATGGTTATGCTGGTGGAATCCGAAGATTTTTCCCCGCGTGGCCCGGAGGCCCATCGATTTTTCGAAGTGTTTCTTACATGGTGGTCTGAAGTGGAAGCAGACTTGTAATGGACGAATCCCTGGTTGATATCGTGCTAATATTGTTAGCGGCGCTCGTCGCAGTCGCCGTTGTGCCCACGTTCGACGTTGAGATTCCGACTAGTTTGGAGGTGGAGGACAGTGAGATTCAGCTCAAGCCTTTACAGATTGCCATTTCCAGCAACGGCCAGTTTTTGTACGCGGATGGATCCCAGGAGAACCTTGTCCGGCAACTGTCACCGCAGTCCCTGTACAATTTGATCGCTGACACGCATCCCAATCGCACAGTTGAGTTCACGGCAGACCGCATGGCCCCAGCCAATATTCTGGTGGAGGCCAACCAAGTCGTGCAGGAGGTGGGGCGCAATGCTGTATTCTTGGTTCTTGTTGGTTCCTGAACCAAGCAATGGTCGCGATCCGACATCGCCGACGTATAGGGCATCGTGCATTTCCGCACGTTTTTTTGGCAATGCTACTGGCCGGATGGGTCATTGGATGTGCCCGGACCGCCCCGGTTATAGAAATTCCGATGCCGGAAGTACCACTGGCGGGATTGGTATCTGGCCCGCTACCCGGTGCGGACAGTACCGTGATTCAAGATGTTGCTGTGACTTTCGACAGCACATTTGTAGCTGCTCAGGCCGAGGCCCATGCACAACGGGCGTATCTGAATGGACAGGCACTGATCGAACGTGTCGACAGTTTGGTCTCGAGACTTGTTGGTCCGTCTGCCTTAGGAAACTCAGTTGCAGATCCAGAGTCGGCTGACACCACGGGCTTTGTGTCGGCCAATGACGAGGCACGGCGAACACTCGCGTATGCGGCCCGTGCTCAGGTCTCACAGGACAGTGTTCTCGCGCAGTCGCTTCTCAGTGAGGCGCAGCAGTTGTTTGAAGAGGCGGTATCCCTCAATCCATGGCACGAAGAGGCTCGTTACCAGCTGGCGCAGGTGTACTACATACGAGCTAATCGTTTCCGGCAGGATCGGGCTTGGGAAGAGGTCCTCCGACTCTTGCGGGAATTGGTCAAGCTTCGGGCCGACGAGCATGGCCTCTGGGCCGAGATGGCCCTTGCGTTGGATCAACTTGGACAGCCCGAGGCATCGGCGCTGGCGTGGCGGAAGGCTGCAGAGGTTGTGCTGGATGATTCACGGCTCGCTTTCGAACCGGTTCCGCCTTCTGTCGACAGTGTGGCGCTGTTTACCTACAATGTCCAAGCGTATCGGGCCTTTGTGGATAGTCGAAACGGAGAAGGCGTACGGCACTCCCTGACAGAGGCTTGGAAGTATGCCACTTCAGGCGAGGAGACGGATTTTGCACAACGCGAGTTGACTTGGGCGATTTGGGACTACCCGGATTTCGAGAACCGCCTCGCGTTTGACAGCTTGCGATCTGCAGCCGCTAACGATCCGTTGGGGGCGCGCACAGGATTGGGCCAGCTCTTGGAACAGCTTGTACGCCCCAGTGCGCAGAGAGAAGCCCGATACAATCATGCGCTGCTTTCGTACGACAATGGATTCGAGGACGGCGCCCTCGATACACTGAAGGCGCTCTGGCATGACGTAACAAACACTTTGGAGATGGAGTCCGACTTCCCATCGACAGGAAATATGGCCGAGCAGTTGGCATCGGCGGCCGTGATAGAAAGTCTAGTAGCGAAGCCAATGCCCTATGCCGCCTTTCCGGAAGATCTCCGCTCGACGTATGCGACCTTTCTTTATGAGCGTTCCCTTTTACACATGCAGGAGGGGGCGTCTGCACTGGCGTTCACGTATTTGATGCAGGTAGTGGAAACCGGTAGCCAATACACTGGCAGAGCCTATGTCGACGCACTGAAATTGGCGCGCTACAATCCGGAGCAGGCCCTGGAATTGGAGTCCCGGGTCGAAGCTGTCTACGACACACTCAGTCGGGAGGATCAGTTAGCCTATCTGGTTCAAATAGGAAATCTGTATCGCAGGCTCGGCCAAAATGAAAAAGCGGCGGTCATTCTTGCACGTTATCGAGCCTTGCGTGGGGCCGAGTGATACACTTGGCCAAAAGAAATCCGTTGCGGTGGCATTTCATTGGGCGGTCTGTTACCTTGCTGCGCGGCAATCAAGCGCCCAATTCCCTGAACTTATGGAAGCTCTGATCAATGGTCCCTCCGGAGGAGATGTTTTGCCTGAAGCCCCTAGATTGTGGGGTAATATTCTGGAGTTTCAGTCTGTTTTTGGTGCCTTTGAATCCGTATCCATGCCTCCAGGACACACCGGTCCCTAACCGGCATGAAATGTTGGCGTACTATAGAGATGGGCCAAAGCCAATAGGGTGTACAGCTGGGCCGCATTCTGGTGAAGGTCTTGGTACCGGGTTTTTCGATACCCCCACAGGTGCTGGACTACCTCGAACACATGCTCCACTTTGGCCCGGGTACGATGGCGTTCCCGATTGAACGTCCGGTCCTCCCGACTCAACAGACGGCTGTGGGGTCCGCTGGCGAGGCATTTGGCATCTCTTCCCTTTCGCCTCCGCTTGGGCTTGGCGTTCCTCACTGACGTACGCCTGGTTCCCGTAAATCTCTACCTCCTCTCCGTGTCAGCATTCCTCCATAACCGCCGAATCATGGACCTTCGCCGGAGTCCCCACCGCCGTATGCACAAGGCCGTTCCCCTCCGTACCCACCTGGCCCTTCCGGCCCAAGGGCCATGGATGGCTCTTTTTCGTGGATTGTATCTCCGGATCCCGCTGTTCGCCTTGTTCTTCATCGATCGCGGCGCTGCCATAATCGGGGCGTCCACCATCGGGCCGATCTGGACGATCAGGCCGTGCTTCTTGAGATGATCCTGAACCAAGACCAAAAACGTCGGCGTCCGCTCAGGCCGCTCCAGCCAATGGCAGAACTGGCAGATCGTGGACTCATCCGGCACCCGGCCGGTGTCCACTCGGTCAAATACCCGGACCGGAGTCACTTTCTACCGGGCTTCCTCCATGGCGGGATCAGAATACCCATACCACGGCGGCATGAAGTAAAGGTGCCGCATCGTGTCCAAAGGAATGGGGGCCGCCCCAACGTTCCCTTCGGATCGTGCGGCTCCACCGTAGCGATCCGGTCCTTCCACGTGAGGACGCGATCCATCGCGGGCCATAATTTTTGCTTACGCGTTTTCTTTTGGCGCGTGTATAACGTGGTGTCTTCAAACGAGAGCTGATGCAGGAACGAACAAGGCCAAATGGTGATATGCCCGAAATACGGAACCAGATGGACACCGGCCTGTCGTACACATCAAATCAGAGATTCCTTGTGTATTAGTCCAACATACCGTCGCGGTCCAGTCTCGTTGTCTTGTTTCTTCTGCGTAGGCATATGCTTTGTCGCGATCGCATCCACGCTGGCTCCCGCGATTGCCCAAGACGTTGTCGAAAGACCGCGTCCGATACGCGTTATGAGCGAAGCCCCGTGGACCATGAGTGCATTGTCCGAGGGGGGCTCAATGCAGCCTGTGCAGGCTTATTGGGATCATGAAACAGGGGTCTACTTCATGGATTTGGTTGCACTGTTTTCCGTTCTGGATTTTGAGGTCGAGACCACCGGGAGTGTTGTTCGTGCGACTTCGGATGGGCAAACGCATGAGGTCGATTTTGCTGCAAGTTCGGCTACATATCGGGTAGACGGGGACTTAGTCCGCCTTGATACTTTGGCTGCCAATGGGGTCCTGCTCCACGCCAACGGGTTTCTGCTATCGTTGCCAAATATTCTTGTTACGCTGCCAGCCGGGGTCCTTGAATTCGATGAACAAACATTGACTATATTTCCAGCCCGTTCGCTGTTTGCGCGAACCGCCGCTCCGTTCCGATTGCGCTCGGAGTCCCCGACACATGCGCACGGGCCTCTGCTGTTCGGACGAAGGCGCCGCCTCATCGGTGGCACGCAATTGAGCTATCGGATGACGCGCGCACAGCGTTCCGGGCAAGACGTCAATTACAGTGGATTTGCACAACTACAGGCCAGTGCGGTAGGCGGCCGGATCAGTGTAGACGGCACTCTATTGCGAAGCGCTCCGGGTGAATTAGCGTCGCATTTGCGCTCAGCGAGCTATTTGCTCGATTTTCCCAACTCTGCGATTCTTCGGAGGGTAGAGGTGGGACGCACGCAAATGTACCAGTGGCCGGTTCGGCGAACCTACGATGGATTGCGGCTTAGCAATTTGCCGCTGTCGACCCGCAACATGCAGCATGAGGCGGAAATCAAGGGCATCGCTGAACCCGATGCAGTCGTGGCGGCCTCAGTAAACGGCATTGTGGTCGATCGCGTTCAGGCGGACGGACAAGGAAGATATCTGTTGCGCGTCCCAGTCTATTATGGTACTTCGCAGGCAGATGTGGAAATCACGCCGGCGGGAGGTGGTATGACCACTATTGAAACACGGTACCTGTTTATTGGGGAGGACTTAGTGCCTCCCGGCACCTTTTACTGGGACCTGCGTGCGGGCCAGGATCGCTATGATCAATCTCCATTCGGATTTGCACAAACCCGTCTAGGACTTACTGAAAGCTTGTCCGCCAAAGGCGGATTCATTTATGCGGACACCCTATTCACGGGGATTCTCGGACTGATAAAAAATTTTGGGGGATTCCTGAACATGGGGGCTGAGGTGTCTTACCCGGAGCTTGGTGGTCGGGGAACGCTACACTTGTACTATGACAATGTGCGGCTTCAGGGTGAATTGGAAATGGCAGAGAATCCCGGAGTCACGTATTACCGCCGTCGCATCCAAGGACAGCTCGGGGCCAATTTTTCCAAGGTCAGCCTATTTTTGAATGCGGGTGATTTCGAGTCCTTTCACGGCAGTGGGCTTACCAGCCTTAATGCGTCCTCGACGATCAGACTGTCCCGCAGGAATAATCTCCAGCTGACTGCCGGTCGAACCCAGACTCGGGCCGCGCACCGTACTGACTTTGTTCCTCGACTCCAATGGAAGACCGTTTTGAATAGATTCGTGTCCGTTCAAAGACTGCGTGGACGGCTGGGTCTTCAGGGCGATGGAGGACGATATGACGACATCGATTTTGCAGGTATCACCGTTTACGCGAACTATCGGTCCTTTACATTTGGGGCGCGTTTCGGGTACGACTTTCCCGCGCAAACTACTACTACTGCCTTCACCCTGCGTATGGACGCACCTTGGATGAGTCTAAACAGTCATTCCTCGCTTGATCCGATAAATCCCTACCAATTGCAAAGTGTGTATGGTTCTTTGGAGTTGAGTCGCGGTGTGCGTTTTTCCCGACACTCAAGGACATTCAGCAGTGCTCTGCTCCGAGCATTTGTCGACTTGGATCGTGACGGCAGGTGGGATTTGAATGAACCGCCTGTAACGGGAATGGAATTTGATGTGGTAAAGGCCCACGTTCGGCGCTATGAAGATGGAAGTGCACGTGTAGACTTCCTTGTGCCAAGTACCCAATATCAAGTTGTTATAGATCCTCGAACTATGCATGAGCCTGGCCTCATCCTGTCGACGGGCAATACATTTAGCTTCATGTCCGATCCCGGAGAAACCAAGCGAATTGACATTCCCGTTTATCGGAATACTATTGTTGAGGGTAGGATTGAAGACTTGCCATTGAGTTCCCCGACCCTCGCGGTTGTGGTGTTCTACCTCGACACAGAAGAGATTGCCCGCGCTGCTATATCACAGCAGGGTGGATTTACTGCGCTGCTTGCTCCCGGCACCTATCGGCTGGAGGTGCAGGATTTGCTCGGAACGGAGGATTTGGGGGTGTACACGCGCACTCTTATTATTGACGCAGTTGAAAAACAATTTCTGCAACTTCTACCCAATTGAGCAATTCTCATGGCCTTGACCATGTTTCTTTCTGCAGCGGCCACACTCCTGCAGGAAGCTTCGGACACCACCGTTGTGGCCAATCCACTCCCTTTGGGATCGGGGGCTCAGGAAGCAGCTGAAACCGTTGGCGGTACTTTCATTCCAGGATCGCTTTGGGATCTGATCGGGTATGCTCAAGGGTTCGAATGGCCACTCGGCGCAGTCTTTTTGATCGGCATTTTTTTGCTTACCTCCGCGTATGTCCGTTATTTCAGGCAGTGGCGCGGTTCCGCAGAATTGCTAGAGCTTGATCCACAGAGCATTACGCCGGGTGCTCTGGCGGTCGCAATTGAAAACGCCACGCCGCGCAATCCCTTCCGCAATTCGGGGCACCGGTTGCTTGAAGAGCTTGCCAGAGGGGGGACAGCACAGACCATGGTCGACTATGCCACTAGGTATATCGAATTTGATCACGACAGCTACCGGGAAACCGACCGGTACATTACTGCAGCGGTTTATATTGCGCTCAGTCTCGGGCTGCTTGGAACGCTTCTCGGTATCTTCGTGCTGTTTATGTCTGGCAGTCGCCATGAGGCCTCGGACTTGGTTGGTCTGGGTATTGCCGTGGTGTCTACGATGCTTGCACTGGTCGTTCGGCTGATCCTGTGGCCCGTCAACATTATTCTGCAGGCGTCGGTGCGCAAACGGTACAAACTGTTAAAGAAATGGACAGTGGCCTTTGCTTATGCGTTGGCCGGTAGCCAGCCAGCTCGAAGTGCGTAAATCTGTGGGTAAGATGAATACGAGTGTGTGACCGGATCTGATGTTGGCGTAAAAGTCGTGCAGACTTGAATCGGGATCTCAAGCGTGAGCCGAACTTGGCGGCCAAATGCAGTGTCCTATAGCTGGGAGAATCGTTGCCAACACAATGCAGAGTATGGGGCCTTCTTGAAACTTAAGTTTTTACAAACCCGGCTACGCAGGGGATACTTTACGGCCACCGAAACGCTACAAGCCGAATCCATGTACGGGCTCCTAAGGTCCAATTTATGCTGGAGCACAGGCAGGAACGGCAGTTAATGAATGCCGAGGTGAGATACGCGGAATTTCTGCAGGCCTGTCTGGAGAATCTCATACGCGGGGGCAGTATAGCTGGGGGCTCCTCGAGACGATTATCAGCTGCGGTTGCTGTAAGGATTAAAAGGAGTAGTACGTTTGACAGGATGCGATTGGGTCATTACCAGCTTCATGCGATAGAGTGCGGACGGTTTCGCTTGGATGGAGATGCCATGTTTGGCATTGTGCCGAAAACGCTCAGGCAGCGCGCATGCCAGCAGACAGACGCAATCGCATCACCATGCATATGCGTGTCCTCTTGTTTGAGGGAATGGGGCGAGTGATCCTGATCGACAACGGGGCGGGGGACAAGTACGATGCTCGATTCCAGGACATATTTGCTCTGGAAGGGGGGCACGTTAAAAGAGTTTCTTGCAGGGTCCGGATTCTCAGAGCAAGACATTACCGGTGTTATTATGACTCATCTGCATTTTGATCACGCTGGCGGCAGTACACGACGATTGGGCGACAGAGTTGTACCGAGGTTTCCCACCGCACATTACCATATTCAGCGCGCCCGGCAACCGAACGCCCGTGAAAAGGCCTCATTTCTGCCAGATAACTTCGAGCCGTTGGTCGAAGCCGGTCAGTTGCACGAGATCGATGGTAGCGCCCCTGTTTTCAGGCGTAGAGGTCAGAGTAGTTCACAGCCATACCATAAACTTCAGATATAAGGCCCATCGCATTCGTACCGAGGAATGGGAGCGGAAGAAGGGCAGATTCCACCGAATACAAGTCCTTCAGGCTCTCCCGATCGGCGTACTACGGGTCTACGATTTCAGACATTTCAGCATTTTCCAAGGCTCGAATATCGTTGTATTTGGAAGGGCACTTCATAAGGATGCGGTCGGCCCGGAAAATCCTGCCTTCGAGACGGCCCTCGACGACGAGTTTTTCAGCATCTTCAAAACTGGCCGGCTTGGGGTTGTTATAGTTCACCAGACGCTCTTCGCCCTGATCATCTCGCATGTAGAAGCTAAAGACGTTGGTCATGGGATTATATTGGGTCTCTTCTGGCCGTACCCACTCGCCCACCACGTGGGCCCGGGCATCCGCCACGGCAGCCTCCTGAAAACTCATGTAGCTGCCCACCTGATTACCGAAGCTGAACAACAGCAGCGACGCGAAAATGGCGAGGACCGCCAGGCTGACTATGGTCTTCGGCTTGATTTTGAGTTTCATTCCTGTGCAGCTATATGGCCGTGTTAAGCAGTCTTTCCGGCGGTTGGCTCTTGTGCTTCGCGGTCGTTGATTTCGGCCTCAAGGCGATCCAGTTTGCGATCGGTGGAAAAAATGAACAGCGCCACGCCCGCCCAGATAATAAGGACGACAGCAAGAACGACAAACAGTTTGTCGTTGGAGAGCATGGCGGCCTCAATGCCGGAGGAGGCCTGCAGAATACTTGTCGGGCCGGTTTCATGTAGTATCATCTCTACCATTCTTCCTCATCCAGGGCTTCCGCACGACGGGCAAGGAGTTGCGTTCGAACCCGCTGCGTGTACAGGAGCCACGCCAAGCCGATAAACCCGAGCACTGCCGGATAAAACACCAGGCGCATGACAGGATGCGTAATCTCACTGAAGGCCGGATTGCCCTCGGCTCCCGGATGTAAGCTCTCCATTTGACGCGGGAGTACGTAAAGCAAGAACGGCACAAGTGTGAAGGCGAACAAGTTGTAAACCGCCGAAATCCGTGCACGTTTCGCAGGATCATCCAGTGCCCCGCGCAACGCAAAGTACGCGCCATAGATCAATACCTGTACCGCGGCCATCGTTTGCTTCGGGTCAAAATTCCACCACACATTGGTGCCCTCATACCAAGTGTAGTGTGCCCACACGCTACCTGTGACGAGTCCCAACAGGCCGAAGCAGAGCGCTACGAGAGCGGCCGAGCGTGAACGAATGTCGCTCGTCAATGAGCGCGCTTTGAGGCACCGCAAGGCGTGAAACGCAGACAACGCTGTGATTGCCATCATGGTAAACCACATCGGCACATGGAAATACAGGTTTCGTGCCGTGTGCTCCAGTATGTTGATTCTGGGAATATTCAGCCATGTGCCTCCAAAAGAGAATGCGCCCACGAGAACAAGAGTGAGCCAGCTGATGATAATCAGGCGCACAGCACGGTAGTAGCGAGGCATATTGTCGTACAATCAGTATCTCAGTCTACCCACACGTAGTCGAAAAGCAGCACGGATGCTGAGATCACAACGCCGGCAAAGCTGCCCATGGCGACCAATGACTGCATGGATGCAGCCCAGCCCCCCAAGAGCGGAGTTCCGCCTGTCAGACTCTGTTCCGTTGCATCCACGGCAGCGAGCAGCAAGGGTATGAGTAGTGGAAACAGGAGCACCGGAAGTAGCGTGCCACGCCGGCTTGTCCGGGCGATAATGGCGGCCAGGAGTGTCGTGACTCCGGCCAGCCCCAGCGTGCCTAACAGCAGCGTTACGCCCAGTAATCCGGGAAGTGCTATTTCAACTCCCGAGAGCGTGATAAAGACCCCGGTCAGGATTACGTTAACTGCAAGAATCAGCAGGAAGCTATACAAAAGCTTGCCGGCATACACCATGCTGGGTCGCGTATGAAGGCGTAATAAAAGGATGGTGCCACGCTCCTCCTCGGCTACAAACGCACGTCCAAGTCCAAGTGCAGCAGTGAAGAGTATCACAATCCAAAGTAAGCCGGCCTGCAGTTTGGCGCTGATAGCCTCCCGTCCTACCGCCAGCATGACCAAAAGGAGCGCGCTGGCCACAAAGATGAGGAGTGTGCTCAGTATGTAACGGCTGCGCAGTTCCAGCTTCAGATCCTTGCGCAGCACCGCCCCAGTGCCGTGCAGCCACAGATTTAGGCGTCCTGGCATCACGCTACGGATACTTCTGGTTACGGGTGGCCAATTCCTCTGCAGTGATCAGACCTGCTGGGCGCGGCAAATACACCGGCGTCCCGGTCGTGGCCGGATCGAATTCGCCTACAAAATCGATTTCGGTTTCCAGGTGGTAGCCGGTTTCGGCTGCGACTACGTTCTGCACATGGTCGATGAGTCCCTGCAAATCCGCTGCGCGCCCGGCACCCATGTTGACCATAATGTTCGCATGTCGGTGTGTAACCACTATATCTCCAAAACTGGCCCCCTTCAGGCCGCACTCATCGATCAGCCGACCCGCTCCGATACCCTCGATCTTCTTGAAGATAGAGCCGATGCTGGGCTCTGTATCCAGGGGAGGATGTCGCAGTGCACGCCATTCAAGGTTTGCAGCCATGACTTCTCGCATGGCTACCTCGGATGCCGGCGAAAGCTCAAATGTTGCGCTTAGCACAACGTCATCGTTGTCGTGTAAGATTGAATAGTCATATCCGAATTGAAAATAGTTGCAATCTACGCGGCGAATTTCTCCATCCGGCGTGAGGATATTCGCGCACTTGAGTACTTCCTCGATAAACATGGTTCGTTCGCGTTTGGGAGGCGGCGCCAGAAAATGCAGATTCTGCCAAAGCGCCCCCCCAACTGTCGAGGGAATGCCAACGTAGTGCTCCAGTCCGGACAGTCCGCGTCGAACGGCCGTTTCAATCAAATCCGGGTACACTATTGCGCCGCTGTCGGCTGTTATTCTTGTGCCATTGACGGTAATTGTGCGGGCAGTATTATGAATCACCAAGCCCCGGTACCCGCGATCTCCAACCACTACGTTGGCGCCGCAACCCAACAGAAAGAAGGGTACATTTGATTCGCGAGCTATCGTTATTGCATTCACCAACTCTGGGGTGGTTTGGGCTTCATAGAAAAAGTCCGCTGGCCCGCCAATCCGCATTGTCGTGTAGGGCGCGAGCAGGACATCTGTTCGGAGCCGGTCACTATCCAGCCCGCAGGTCAATTCCGCCTTAGTTAAAAAATTTGTCATTTAGGCAGGTTTGGGCCGTTGCGATGCAACTTGTGCCGCAAGCTTCCGTTGTGCGGGGCATTATGTATCTTCAAAGACTTAACCAACAGTTTCACCAGTTATGGCAACTAATCCATATCCCAATGTAACCCGTCTGTTTACGCGAGGTGCGATTCTTATAGCCGTTGTGCTGGTAATCGGCGCCATGGCGGCTGGTTGCATGACGACCACCATCACTTCCGGCCAAGCCGGGGTACGGTATTCCCCGTTCGGCGGCACTGATACGTCCAGCGTGTATGGTGAAGGACTTAACCTTCATGCGCCATGGGTTGACGTCATTCGCTACGATGTGCGGGTGCAGGAACAACTTGAAAATATGGAGGCGCTCTCTTCCAACGGACTTTCGATTGGAACCGAGGTGTCAATCCGTTGGCGTCCGGAGTCCACGCGTCTTCCCCAATTACACATAACCTACGGGACAGATTACTACCGAAAACTTATCGGCCCAGAGCTTCGCAGCGTGGTTCGCGAAGTGATTGGCCAGTTTACCCCTGAACAGTTGTACTCGACGCGGCGTACGGAGCTGCAGGAAGAAATTTTCGACCGCGTATACAGCAGTGTGCAGGACGATGACGTGCTGATCGAGGCAGTTCTGATTCGTGACGTACGCCTTCCCGAACAGATTAAAGTGGCCATTGAAAACAAGCTCAAGGAAGAGCAGGAAGCCGAGCGCTACGAATTCACCATTGAGAAGGAGCGCCTTGAGGCGGAGCGGAAACGAATTGAGGCCGAAGGTGAAGCGACGTACCAGCGCATTATCACGGCAAGTCTGACTTCGCAATTCTTGCGCTTCAAGGGCATCGAGGCCACGCAGCAACTGGCTAACTCAACCAATAGCAAGACGGTAATTATTGGCGGCGGAGATGATGGATTGCCACTGATTCTCGGCGGACAATAAATTTCCACGCCACAGGGTGGATTGCAGAGGCCTGCAAAGTAGGGGCAGGTTTCGTCTGCGCCATTCGATCCTTCAGTTGCAAGAGTCTGCCGGTTCAAGGTCTGGATCTGCCCAAGCGTGTCAGGTTGCCTTTACAAACGTGGTGACCGTACGGGGTGAACGGTTCCCATCACCCCGTGTCGGGTCACGGTACGCGGTCCGGCAATCGATTACGAATCCGCCTGCCAGCCAATGGGCATAACAGGATGCGTGTCAGGTGCGCCGCCGTTGATCGGTGAAAAAACAAATTTGTGCTAAAATATTGGTTGGCAGGTTCGATTTGTAGCGGGGACACAGCCGTTGTTCGGACTGGGTATTGGTTTTCGCTTGGGCCAATTTTAGACAGGTCGATGGCGGCAGGTTTTCTTGAATTGTTGGATGTGGAATTATTTGTGGTAAGGCGACAGTTGAGCAGCGGGGTTCCTCCGCCAGTTGGCAAAGGATCTGGTTTGCAGCTACTGCTCTAGTATGACGAAAGGGGCTCCGTACGTTCTAACCTGATTGAAATCCCCGGCCGTATAGGCTGATCGTGACAGGCACCGGCTTAATCGAGTTTGTCCAAATCGTAACAATCAGCCTGTTACCTGGGAAGAGGATTGCGGTAGTACTCAGATGTATTCATCCGCAGCCCGATGCTTTCCGAAAAACACTATAGGCTTCTCGCCAGAAATCCGACTGCGTGTGCGGCAGTCATTGCGTTCTCTGTTCTGATTCCCACTTTGGCTGACGCCAGCGGTATTGGCGGCGTTCAGGTCGCGACCTCTGCTGTCAGCAAGATTGTGGGACTCTTGACCGGCGATCTGGCTACCGCGGCATTTTTGCTTGTCATCGTACTCGGTGGCATCGCCTGGTGGATCACACGTGCAAGCCGGGCCGGCGAAATCCTGGGCCGTACGGTCATGGGGGCCGTAATCATCTTCGGGGCAGTCCAGATTTCGGATTTCTTCTCCTTCCAAGGGGCCATGATTTGATGGCGCGTGAGCCGGGAATCCTTGACACGGCGCCGGTCCATGCATCGCTGCAACGCCGGCCGAGCATGGGCGGCTTGCCGCAGGATGCCTTTTTGCTCATCGCCCTCATCATGGTGAGCCTGGTCTTTGCATCACGGCTGGATCCAATCGTCTTGGCTGGCTGTGCCGGCGTCTACTTCGTGTTGCTTCCGGTTTTGCGTCGCCTGTTCGAAAAAGAGCCGTTCCTCATGGAAATCGTACCGCGCACACTTCGCTACAAGGCACGCTACGACCGGCAATCCAGAGAGCGGCCAAAGATCTGGCGTGATCGCGTCACCCCCCAGGCTCCTCGATAAATGGATCCAGTCAGCTTTGTTGGGGGAACCGTACTGGGTGTGGGCGCCGTGTATGCGGCTCGCCGCCTGCAAGCGTCACGCGCTCTGCACGAAGGGCTTGGAGATCTGCTCGGGTGGACCTATCTGATTGACGAGGGCATCATCCTGATGAAGGATGGTTCCTATCTGGCCGGATTCGAATTGCGAGGATGCGACCTTGAAAGCGCCTCTGCCGGCGAAGTGAATCGGGCTGCTCGTGTCGTCCACGAAGCTCTTGCCCTCCTTGGGGAAGGCTACTCGCTGGAAGTGAATGTATATCGCAAGGAAGCACGTGCGTACCCGTTCCCGCCAGCGCACGCATTTCCAACGCCGGCGCTGGCAGCTTTGGAAGCCGAACGTCGAACGCAGTTCTTGCAGTCCGGTGCACATTTCGAAACTCGAGCCGCAGGGTTTGTCACCTATACGCTACCGAGAGAGCATCTGGCCAAATGGGAGCGGGCTGTGGTGCGAGGTGCAGGCCGCGGGGTCGACTATGAACACTTGCTGCGACACTTCAAACGCAGTCTGTCGGAGCTCGTGGCGCTTTTCAGTTCCATGTTTGCCGTCAAGCTTCTGGACAGCCAGATGCTGGTCACTAAGTGCCATGAAGCCCTTACCGGTCTTGGCGAGCCGGTTGGCGTAGCGGTCAATCCGCACAGTTACCTGAACTACACGCTGGCGTCGTGTGACTTGGTAACGGGATTCCATCCGGTCGTCGGTACAGAGCACCTGTTCCTGTGCACTCTCACCGGTTTAGGTACGCAGACGACGTGCCTGGCCGGAGATTTTTCCAACCGGTTGCGCGAAAACGCACGCTGGCACATGCGCTTTGTCAGCATGAGCCGGCACGGGGCGGAGCGGCGCATCAGACGGCTGCAAACGGGATGGTTTCATCAACGCGGTGGCCTGCGCAAACTCATTGCACCAGAAGCTGATGGCTTTGAGGATCAGGATGCGGCTCAAATGCAGCGTGAGACGGGAGATGCCCTTGCCGAAGCTATGAGCGGGCGCGCCCGCTTCGGGTATTTCACGAATACCATTCTGTTACGGGACAACCAGTTGCAGCGCGGTCTTGCGCGCACACAAGCGCTTATGCAGACGCTGCGCGATCAGGGCTTTACCTGTATGCTGGAAACGGTTAATGCCACCGATGCCTTTATCGGCAGTCTGCCAGGACACGGGGGACACAACCTGCGGCGCCCGCTGCTTTCCAGTCGCAATGTCGCACACCTCTTTCCCGTGTCCGTGCCCTGGACCGGCAAACGTCACAGCCCGAATCCATTTTTGCCGGAAGGAAGTCCACCCTTGACCTGTGTTCGAACTCGGGGCCGCACGCCCTTCTTTTTCAACTTGCATCAGGGTGATGTGGGCCACACGCTGGTTATTGGAGCAACGGGAGCCGGCAAGAGCGTACTCGTGGGCTTTTTGGCGCTGTCCTTCTTGCGATACTCCAATAGCCGCGTGCACATTTTCGATTTGGGGCGATCGCACCTCGTGCCTTGTCTGGCTGCCGGGGGTACTCACTTCGACTTTGGCAGTCCAACAGCACCTGCGTTACAGCCTCTGAGGCATGTGGACGACGAATCAGAGCGCGTTTGGGCACTCAACTGGCTCGAATCCATCTATGAGCTGACCGGGGCTTTGCCGGATGCAACCGACCGGCTGGAGCTCAATCACACACTGACTTTGATGAGCCACACGTCCATGGACTTGCGTACGCTGACGGCGCTGCATCTGACCGTTCCTATGCGCTTGCAGGATACCATTGAGCGCTACACCATAAAGGGGCCGTTTGGAAGACTGCTGGACGGAGACAGCGAGATTCCCAGTTCAGCCCGCATGCAGGTATATGAGCTCGGTCAGGTACTGGAGTTGGGCGATGCGGCCATTGTTCCCCTGCTGACCGCGCTCTTCCGAAGGATCGAGCGCAGTCTAGACGGATCGCCCACACTCATCATTATCGAGGAGGCTTGGGCAGCGCTTATGCGGACCAGATTCGCCGAGCGCATTAAAGCGTGGCTGCTCACGCTGCGCAAGCGCAACGCAGCGGTAGTTATTGTTTCGCACTCTCCTGCGCAGATTGCTGCCCTGCCAAACGCAGCACTGATAACCGAATCCTGCCCAACAAAGATTGTGCTGCCAAATCCGGATGCAGATGCCCCCGATGTGGCCAAAATATACCGCGCGCTCAATATGAACGAGCGCGAAATCGGGCTCATTGCAAATGCCGAGCGGAAACGGGATTACTACTACAAAAGCCCCGGCGGTAATCGGCTGTTTGAATTGGACCTTGGGCCAGTGGCCCGCCTGCTGCTCATGCCTATACCGGGCATGACAACAAGCAAATCTCAGGAACACGTACGTGCCGTCATGGATGCGCACGGTGAACACTTTATCAATCACCTTGGATTGCACCAGATATGAAGCGATTATTGATTGCCCTTTTGCTGATGGGGGGCAGCACGACCGCCCGTGCTCAGCTTCCCGTCATTGACGCGGCAGGGCTGGCCCAAGCTGTGGCTACACTCACAGAATTGCGTGCACAGGTACGCTTGATAATGGAAGAGGTGGAGCTGATACGTTCCGTTCAGAGGGATACCCAGGCCCACTTGCGTCGCTACGAGCAGTCACTAAAGAAGCGGGGTCTTGTGGCATCAGCACCCTTGGGGAGCCTTTTGCGGGGAATTGACGACGTGCAAAACGTGTCAGGAGCGGTGACCTATGCTACCCCGGAAGCCCTGCGCGAAACGTACTTGCTGTATGAAGAGCCTCCCGACCCTCTTGAAGCGCAGCGTGTTACGGCCAGCCGTACCCTAGCGACGATGGAGGGGGTGCTGGAGGCCCTTGCGCGACATAACCAGAATTTGATGCAGGCTCACGCGGAACTGGAGCGTTTCAAGACAGAGATTGCCTCTAGTCTCGAGCCCCAGGAAACACGTGATGTGCAGGCCAGCTTGCAGGTTGTTTCTGTGCGGGAGGCTCTGCTCACGCGACAGGCCCTCATGACACTGGCCAATCTGGAAGCTGTACGGGCTGCGGAGGTGGTCAGTCAAAAGGCGCAAGCTGAAGTGCGCTACCACACCTTACTTGGTGAATCCGCTTGGCTGGGGGATCCGGCACGTTACCGGGTGGATCGCTTTTTGCGCATGCCTGGCGAGTAAATAGAGTCGACGCAAAGGAGGGTTTGGCGCAACCGCGCGCAACTATCCGACAGAACGCTTAGCGTCACACCCTCCTTTGTGTCCGCTGCCACTGAACCAATCAGCTGAATTCATGATACTGGCTGCTGCCCTGCCGCAACAGGCGATCAGGGACTGTGCGCCGACCATGCTGTTCGACTGTGCGCAGGACGTGTTCCGGTTGACAACCGAGGCCTGGCTCGTGCGGGCGCTGGATTCTGCCCAGACGCTATTTGTAAGCTTGGCTGTGCTGGAGATTGTAGTCACCGGCTACATGGTCTGGATCGGCCGGCGCACGCGTGGAGATGATCTCATCAGCCAGTTCGCGCTCAAGATTGGCGTTTTGGCCTTTGTGCTTGGGCTGCTTTCGACGTATCACCACTGGCTACCTCTTATTGCTCGCGGATTTGGAGAGACGGCGGTATACATCGGGGGCAGCAGCGTTATGCAGCTCTCCCCCTCACACCTGGTGAACATCGGGCTGAGTCTGTTTCTGGGGGTACTCAAGGCCATTGGGCTCACTGCGGATGTCGTAACCTTCATGGCATTTGTGCCGGCATTCCTGATCCTGCTTTGTTTTGTGGCCTTGGCCGCCCACCTGCTGACCACCATGATCGAAAGCTATGTCGTAGTCACTGGGGGCCTCTTCTTTGTCGGCTTTATGGCGTTTCGTGGAACGGCGCCGCTTGGAGAAGGCTACTTGCAGTATGTCATGTACGTGGGCGTGAAACTCTTTTTCATCATGCTTATTGCGAGCGTGGCTGCTTCCATCGGAGATGATATGGTGGCGCTGTTGCAGATGTATGACAACCTGTGGCTGGATGTTATTGAGCGGCTCTTTGCCTTGGATCCGGGTGGTGCTGCCCAGTCCGTAACCTCTCGACTTGGCTTTTTGTGGTCCATGACGGCCGTTTCGATTCTGTTGGCCGGATTGGGGCTATACATGCCGGGGCGCATCGCTACGCAGCTCAGTCGCGGATTAAGGTTTGATTTCAAGAGCGTGTTGCAGCGCCTGTAACCCATGGGAAAGGCACACAGAAGCGAAGAAGGCCATCCCTATTTGAGCGGACGCTACGCGTTTGAACGGCTTTTTGGCGACTTGGCTCGAGGGCGCCACTCTTGGCAATCTATCGCATTTGCCGCCGTGTTGGCCAATCTGGTCCTTACGGCCGGTTTTGTACATTTGGCTTCGCAGCACAAGGTCGTTCCGTACGTTGTGGAGCTTGATGCATTGGGCGAGATGAGGGCTGTGGGCCGCTTGAGCGTGCAGGAAATTCCTGAGCGCGCCATCACGGCAACATTGCGCCAGTTCGTGCACCACTTGCGGACTGTGCCAACCGATGCACGACTCTTGAACACACGGCTGCAAAACGCCAAGGCGCATGTAAACGGCCGTGCGGCAGCCATGCTGGTGCAAGAGCTCAATCAGGAGCGTGATTTGTTGGAGCGCATGTTGCAGCGCGGAGACACACGCTATGTGGAGGAAATCAGCAGTGTGTTGAAAATCCCGGGCGAGGGACACTTGTATCGTGTTGCCTGGCGGGAGCATGCGCGTGTGGGACAGGACACACGTGAAGAGGCCTTCGAAGGGCATTTTCAGCTTCGGATAGAGCCGGACGAATCCGAGGAAATCCTGCGTGCCAATCCACTCGGTATCTATATCACAGACTATACGTGGGCTCGCGTTGGCGGCCGGTAGGTGCGGGGCTACAAAGTAATATGAGCCAGAATAGTGCCGAATCTTAGCGCACGGGTAATCGGCAAAATACAGCAGGGAGGGGCACGCTTCCAAGTCGATTAATGATGGGTGCAGGCGTGCATTCGTTCGGGCATGCGTCGCTTACCGTCGGTCGTGCATTCTGAGTCATTCGGCCAGCGCGTAAGTAATTCACTACATTCAGCCCTACCCATTGCGCTTGGATCCGGCCTCAAATGATACGGGATCTTTCAAGTCCTCCCAAACAGGTCCCGGCAGCATCCAACCCGACGGATTCGTGTCTGCAGCTGAACAGCCTCCGATTGCTTGCGCACCTGCGAAGCACGATGATTCTCAAGCGGGGCAGCAGATGGCTAACATGCAGTGCGGGCCGAGAACGAACATGTCACTCGGCAGCAAGGTTGAAAGTGGAAATGCAGTGGTGGCTGGCATACGGAGATTAAACAGGGGTCCTTCAAACGCATGCAGTATTAT
Organism: Rhodothermales bacterium; assembly: GCA_012271205.1. GTDB lineage: Bacteria > Bacteroidota > Rhodothermia > Rhodothermales > Bin80 > JAAXGT01. The sequence continues at coordinate 10,359 of JAAXGT010000034.1, read as the reverse complement.
GCCCGCAGTGTCCCAATTGTCTTGGTCCTATTGCTCTTCGGTTGTACGTCAGTCGTTGAACAGGAGGCTTACCCACTTTGCGCTGATACATTCGAACCAAAGCCTTCAGAGTATCACGTAATCGGTTTCTATCCTGCTTGGAAGCATAACGTGACGACCGTTTCGCAGATCCGCTGGGATCTGTTCACGCGCGTGATTTATGCATTTGCCATACCGCGTAGCGACGGTTCACTTGATGTTACTCAGTTGACACAGGTCGACACGTTAGTGGCGGCCGCGCATGCGCACGGCGTAGAGGTCTACCTCTCGGTGGGAGGTGGATCTGGTTCGGAACAATTTCCCGTCTTGGCCGCAGACGGCGAGGCCCGCAGGAATTTCGTACAGTCGATTAGCGAGTATTTGGAGGCGCATTGCCTCGACGGAGTTGACATCGATTGGGAGCATTGGGCCAAGGACAACGCTAACGCTCCGGTAGCTTCGGAGCAGGCTGGTTTCGTCGCCTTGCTGCAGGACCTGCGGGCTGCCTTGGATGGCTCGGCATTATCGCTTGATGTTTATGCCGGAGACTGGTTTGGCCGGCATTACGACGATGTGCATCCGTTCGTCGACTATGTACATGTCATGGGCTATGACTTCTCCGGGCCTTGGTCTGCGCCAGGACCGCATTCATCTTTCGAGCAAGCCATCGGTTCTGGATCCGATACCTCATCAACCGGTCTTGCGTATTGGACAAACTACCGTAAGTGGCCAAAGAGTAAGATCGTACTGGGTGTTCCTTTCTATGGCAGGGATTTCGACGACGGAGGCATAGGCGTGGCCTACCAGGAAATTGTCGTCCGATATCCAGAGGCTCCGGGTGCCGACAGGGTCGCGAACATCTACTACAATGGCGTACAGACGATCGCCGACAAGACAAAGTACGTGGTTGATAACGGGTTCCCAGGGGTAATGATCTGGGAAATCACGCATGATACTCGCGATTCGGCAACGAGTCTGCTATATGCCATTGATGGCGTAGTGAATCCGTAAGATGTAGGTGTCGCGGTGTAGGCCACCATCTTCTCGTGAAGCTTGGCAGAACGGCTGCTGGATCGTCTCTGCAGTTTGAAGAAAAGGGCAATCCGATGCCGGATGTGCATTGCTGGACCAACGCGCTGCCGATCGGGTCGCGCTCGCAAGCTATGCTACACACCTTGATCACACAGATCTGGGATTCAATTGCGTATCAGAACGATTTGGCTTAACGTTGCCCATCCCGGTCAGTCCACTACTTAGGAGTGGGCAGTTTCACCCATATAATGAGGCGGCAATTGTAACGGATTGCGCTGATGGGACTTGCTGTTGCCTTAGGCGTCCTTGCCCTCTGTGTCGTTACTACAGGACTCATCCTTGCCCTTAGAAACCGCGCAGCCAGTTTGGCACGTACCGTACGAACACCACGTGATTTTGGGGTACTTGTGCTTATTGAGCGGTTTGATCTATCTGCACGAGAGAAGTCCAAAACAAAGCTGGCCCGTAATGCGCCCGGGTATTCGCAACAGTCACCGAAAACTCCGGCGCAGTCTCCCGTGCCCGAAAATGTACCATCATTGTCTGAGATACCCGAATCCGTAAGCGAGTCGAAGGATCCTCATGCAGCCCTCGAGGCAGCAGTGCAGGGCGCTTGGTTTGGCATGGCTCCCCTGGAGAATCTGCTCGAGATTGATGAGCATATGTACACGGCAATGGAGCGGCTGTCAGGTGAACAGCTTGACTCCATAGGTGATCTAAGCCGTTCTCTCTCCAGTTGGGAATCGGCGGAAGTAGGAAGCATGCTCCCAGACGGAGCCATCAACAAATTGATGGGTCACTTGGCTGAACCTGTTGTTGGCGAGCACTTGCGGGACTTGGGAATGCAGGTCGAAATGCCGGACCTGTCGAATCAACCGGGATACGACCTTATCCTGAACGGCGAGCATGCCGTCAATGTCAAGACCGTTGCCGATTATGGGTCGCTCTCCGAGCATTTTGCCAAGTACCCCGACATTCCCGTCGTCGTGCCGCCTGATATGACGGACATACCTGAGAATGCTATCTATCTTCTTGATTCGTCAGAATCTGTCGAACAGCTTGACCAGGCAGTGGAATTGGGGGACGAAAAGATTGTATTGGTAGATAATTTGTTAACCCATGCTAACCTGCTCGACAGTGCTGAAGGTGCGAGTGATGCGTTGCTTGGAAACGTAGATCCTTTCGGAATACCGTTTATTACGGTGGCGTTGTCGGGATACCGCGAAATCCGGTTGCTGGTCCAGGAGCAGACGAGCATAGGCCCCGCATGCAAGAATCTGTTGCTAGACATAGCGGGGACGGGACTGGGGGCAGGTGCAGGAGTCGCAACTGGGGCGGGAGTGGGCTCTTTGCTGATTCCCGGGATTGGTACCGTGTTGGGTGGCATAGTTGGCGGGATTTCCGGTGCCATAGCTGGCCGCTTTGGTACAAACGCTATTAAGAACCGTCGCTTACGCGAAGCGATAGAGTCCTACCAGACCGCGTGCAAAGATGCCAACAAAAAGGTGGCACAGCAGCAAAAGGAAGCCCAAAGCCGGTATAAGAGCGAAGTAGAGGAGCAAACAGAACGACTCGCGGATACTGCAGCCGAGTGCAAACGTGATCTCACAAAATCGTGCAATGAGCTAAAGCAGCTGCGAAGGACTCAGTACCGGCTCGAATATGCGCAGGCGCGTAAATTGCTAGAGGCAATGCTTAGCGCCTTGGAGGCACACAAACGTCGCGTAGGATTCATCTTGAGTTTCCCAAGTTGGATTTTGAAAATATTGCCGCAGGATTCAGAGCGTCTGCTTCAACAGCAATTCCAACAGCACCACAGATTGATTGAACAGCTGGAATCAGAAGCAAAAATTATGCTTCGGCACTCCCAGCCACTTGAAGGAAAGGAAGCGGTCGCATTTCTTCAGCTCCTATTGACGACAGATGTCGTTACGGATAACATTCGTGTGATAATCAGTTTAGCAGAGGACGGTCGCAGGACGAATGAATCGCAGTGGCGTCGCACTATTGAGGAGGCGAGGAAGAAAATTGCCGATCAGAGGCATCAGTGCTTCATCGACCTCGTAGACCGCATAGAAAAGCTCCAAAAAGAGACCGAAAAACTATTGGAGACGATTCGCGAAGGCTTAAAATGGCATGGGGATCAAATACGCATGGAAGGCGTGAAGTTGGGCAGAAAAATGTAGCGATCCCGGAAGCAGTCTAATGCCGTGTGCGATTGCATTCTTCACTGGCGGCAACAAAAGTCGCTGACCCCGTCCGTACGAAGGTGAGGAGTAAAAATTTCACGGCCAGGGTCGTCTTTCTGGCATGTGACAGGTAAGTCTTCCCAAAGCGAGGTATGGTCGAGTTCACGGGTACAAGCCCTGATCGAATGTGTCCCTTTGGGGCTTTCTACACCACCGTGTGCAGTTGCCCACTGGTCGCCCGTCCACCGCTATCCATTTGACCCAAGGAATCTAAACACCATGCTTAAAAATCGATCTGTCTCGAAGGCACGACAAGTTCTGTGTCTGCTTCCACTGGCCGTGCTGCTTTGGGCCATCAGCGCTCAGGCGCAAGTGCCGTTGGATCAGCCGATACCAGTCGATAGTGCCGTCACGATTGGCAAACTGGACAACGGCATCACGTACTACGTGCGTGAAAACAACGAGCCGGAATCACGATTGGAGCTTCGCCTAGCCGTAAACGCGGGCAGCATTCTGGAGGATGAGGATCAGCGGGGTCTGGCTCATTTTGTCGAGCACATGCTCTTTAATGGGACTCGGCGCTTTCCCAAGCAGTCGTTGATTGCGTTTTTGCAACGCATCGGCATGCAAATTGGCCCGGATATCAACGCCTATACATCCTTCGACGAAACGGTCTACCAGTTACAGGTGCCTACCGACAGTATGGAAGTAATCCGTAGCGCATTTCAGGTCCTTGAGGACTGGGCAGCCTATGCAACGCTGAGTGATGAGGAGATTGACAATGAGCGCGGTGTTGTGGTCGAGGAATGGCGCAGCGACCGTGGTGCATTTGGACGCATGCGGGATCAGGTCCTGCCCGTGATTCTTGGTGAATCCCGATATGCCGAACGCCTGCCCATTGGTGACACACTGGTTATCAAGCAGAGCTCCTACGAGTCGGTACGACGCTACTACCGAACATGGTATCGCCCCGATCTGATGTCCGTGGTCGTCGTCGGGGATTTGGACGTGGCAGTAATGGAGTCACTCGTACAGGAATACTTCGGTTCTATCGCGCCCGCAATGGACCCAGTCCCCAGGCCGACATTCGGTGTGCCGCACTTGGCAGAAACTCGCTACAAAGTTGCCAGCGATCCGGAATACGCCTCCTTTCCATCGCTTACTGTCAGCTACCGACAGCCCGATATAACCATGGAGACGGTTGCCGACTATCGTCAGTCACTCGTGAGATCACTGGCCAGCGGAATGCTATCGCGCCGTCTCAGTGAGATTGCACAGGACGGCACGCGGGCGCCCTTTCTTGCTGCCGGTACCGGACTTGGAGAAATCGTCCGGGATGTACCGCAATATCAGTTTCAGGCCTTTGCACATGAAGATAGCCTTGGGGCAGCGCTCCGCACGCTCGTACTCGAGGCAGAGCGAGTCAAGCAGCATAGCTTTGTACTTGGCGAACTGTCACGCCAAACTGAGTCATTAATGCGTTCGCGTGAGCAGGCATACAACGAGCGCAACAATACGCCATCGGCCCAACTGGCAGCGGCCTATGTAAACCACTTTTTGGAGGGCGGTCCCATTCCCGGAGCGGTCCATGCGTATCGTCTGGCGCATCAGTTGCTACCTACCATAACGCTGAGCGAAGTCAGTACGTATCTGCGCGAAGCACTGAATAGCCAGGATCGTGTGGTCACTGCAAATATTCCACAAAAGCCCTCGTTGGATTGGGTAACCGAAGAGGAGTTGGCCAATACTTTCGAGCGCTACGATGGCATGGCAGTGGAGGCTTATGTTGACGATGCATTGGATGAACCCCTGTTCAGTGAGTCGCTGGTCCCAGTTGCTGTCGTCAGTGAAAGCACTATCGATGAGCTTAACGTCACCGCAATCACGCTGGCCAATGGTGTCCGCGTCGTGATGAAGCCTACCGATTTCCGCGCTGACGAGGTTCGGTTTACTTCATTCAGCGAGGGTGGCACGTCGCTGTATAGCGACGACGAATTTCGCACAGCAAGTTTTGCGGCTTTAGTGGTTGGTGGCAGTGGAGTTGGTGCGTTTAACGAGGTCGCCCTGCGTAAAAAACTATCAGGTAAACGTGCATCGGTATCCCCGTCGATCAGTGGGCTCTTCGAAGGATTCAGCGGGCAGGCATCACCGCAGGACTTGGAATTGCTTTTCCAGCTCATTCATTTACATGCCACGCAGCCTCGTGCCGACTCGTCTTCTTTCCTGTCAGTGATCAATATTAACCGAACTTTGAGGGTGAATCGTGAGAATTCCCCAGGTGCGGCCTTCAGTGATACGCTCCGTACCACGCTCTACATGAATCACCCACGCAACCGACCTCTTACCGTGGAGGACCTTGATTCGATAGACATGGCACGCGCCTTGGAGATATATCGGGAGCGGTTCGCGGACATGGATGATTTTGTCTTCATATTTGTCGGTGCCTTTGATGTGGACACCTTGACCGCTCTTGCACGAACATATCTGGGCACGCTTCCCGCTATGGATCGAGAAGAATCGTGGCGGGACGTGAGTGCCCCCACGCCGGAGGGTAGCGTAACAAAAACGGTATACAAGGGTCAGGAGCCGCAAAGTAGGGTAAATATTACGTTCAACGGCCCCTATTCGGACTCGCGTGAAGCCCGCCACCAAATGGAGTCTTTGGAGATGCTTCTCGATATCATGCTGTTCGAGGAGCTGCGTGAGGCTCGAGGTGGCGTCTACGGAGCGGGTGTCAGCGCCGTCCCACTGCGAAGATCCCGGGAGAGATACCGATTCAGCATCAGTTTTGGCTGCGACCCTGAACGCGCGGAAGAACTGACGCGTGCCGCCTTTGACACAATAGCAGAGATAAAGCGCAACGGTGTATCTGAAGATTATCTATCGCGCGTAAAAGAGCAGCAGCGGCAACAACGGAGCATCAGCTTGGAAGAAAATGGTTTTTGGGTTAGTGCACTTCGTACGGCCTACCACCACGATAGTATTGCGGGTCCGCTGGACATCCTTCGCTACAACGAACTGGTAGACGGCCTGACAGCTGAGGACCTACAGCATGCTGCAAACACGTGGCTAACTGATCGTTTTGTGCAGGTGACACTCTTGCCCGAGCAGCCTTGAAATAGTTGATCGATCATTCAGGCGCAAGTATACTCACGGACGCATCCCAATTGGTGCCGTGCTGGATTCTTGGGAAAATGATTTGGTCGGTATACCTGGAATAAGGGTGACAGCAATCAGCGTAGCGAGTCAAGTCCCAATTGTGTTGTAAATCCGTTTCGGGTTAGTTGGTTGTTTTGAGGAGGCCGGCACCCTGTGGAGGACGACCGGAGCCGCACGCTGGGCGCTTTCTTCCCGGTAGTATTCATCTATCGTGAAGTAGCGCTTCTGCGTCATCCACCTCTCAGGCCACTCTACGCGCACCGCCCCATTAGACGCAGTGCGGGGCTTCAGGCCACACATGCCCCGCAGCGGCCCGAAAGTGGGCGAGACTAATCTTGGTCTTTGAGCGCCGGCTGTTCAGTTCAGCGCAATTTCACACTGTCAGGCGGCGTGCCTGAATGTAGGGGGTTAATTCGTCAGCTCCAGGAAAATTACGCTCTTGGGGCGAGGGCGCTTCCCACTCAGCCTGACTGGCTTCTATTTCGATCACGCCATTAGGGTGGAATGTCAGAAAAGTATACAAGGCGCGCGTGTAGGGTGCCATACGCCCGTACTCTTCGCCAACCCAGTAATACGAAGCACTATTTATCCATACGTAGTGGATACCATTCTTGCGGGAATACCGGTCAATGTGGTGATGCCCACAGAAGCAAGCCACCACTTGGCCCCCTACGGCGCTACGATTGTGTTCTTCCAGCACAGCTTCTATTGCACTGCTGGCTTCTGCCATCGATGTCGGCCGCCCCAGACCTTGGTGCACGAAAATGACGGCAGGCAAGTCAGTGGCTGCGAGATCTGCTCGAAGCCACGCGAGTTGAGCACTGTCGGCATGTCCACGCCGCGAAGCGTCGACGTAGAAATTGGCCTCACTATAGGGTGTGAATCCGTCGCCGGTCTTCAGATTGTTACGATCAAGCACCACCGCATGGTAACCGCCAAAATCGAATGAGTAGTATCGGCCCGGCATACCCCACTTTTGCACGATAGTGTCCTTTGTGGTAAAGTCCATGTCGTGATTGCCCAGCACGTGGTAGCGCGGGCCGTCAAACGTGCGCCAAAGGTCCAAGCACTCCTCACTCTCTGTTGTACCGAAGTTAAAATCGCCCAGCTGAAGAATGGCGTCAGGCTTGCGTGTACGTACCGCCCTCATGAATGTATCCAAACGCTCCATCGCCCTCGGTGCGAGGCCATGATGCAGATCTGCAATGACACCAAGACAGACGGAGTTCGCACGACTTGTAATGCGGCTGATGGGCATAAGCAGGCTACTCATGCCTATCTGGAACAGCTTTCTGCGCGATATAGGCTGATGTATCATTTTCATGAGCCAAATTCGTTTGCTTTGTGTTCGGATTCGCGATTTGGCACCGCCAAACCAACTAATTAATCGACAATTTAAGGGATAGTGGCCAGCCTGTGCTGGATGGGGACAGATTTGGCTATTGCCGACGAAAAACTTGCTTGTTTCCAGATACGAAATCAACCCCAGTCATAAGTGACATGAATCAAGCCGTTTCCACACCAGACTGCTACATGAGAGCCTGGCTGTCACTTCCAAAAGGCCATGTACTGCACATGCGTGTAGCAGAGGGGGCGGCCCCTTGGTGGCAAACTCGATCAATGAGTGGCTGGCCACGCCCAAGTATATTCGAATCGGTAATTGTACCGCATCATTCTTCAAGATCTCTTACAGCCAAATTAGATTTGCAAGCACCAATGCAGCTTTTGAGGAGCATGATTTCTTCTACTATCCCGAAAATTAGTGAACGTCTACGCCACAGCACCGTTGATGAGGCCGCCTTGATCCTTTAGAGTTGCATGCCCCCATCGTTCGCGTATCCGGTGCGCATCATGTTTGTTTGCCTTGGCAACATCTGCCGCAGTCCGCTGGCACATGGTATCTTCGAGCAGCTGGTGCGAGAACGGAATCTGTCGGATCAGTTTGAAGTGGCTTCCTCAGGGACGGGAGCTTGGCATATCGGCCAAAGGCCTGATCGTCGAATGCGTAGGATTGCTCTCAAACATGGCGTAAGCCTTGATCATCTTCGGGCTCAGGAATTTGTATCCGAAGACCTGCGTACGTATGATTACATATTCGCCATGGACAGGGGCAATTTGTACGATGTCCTGAGTTTCGACAGAACCGGACGGTATAAGTGTAAAGTGCAACTTTTCCGGTCACACGATCCCATTGCAGCGGGCGACGAAGTGCCGGATCCATATTATAGCGGACGCTTTGATGAAGTTTACGCTATAGTTTCACGTACCTGCAGAGCCATCCTGGAGCACCTGTATTCAAAGGCGCCCACTGCTGCTCGCAAGTAGTCGGGCTCTTAAGCGGCAGCCATCAGAACTGGCCGGGAGGCATAGATTGCTATGTGTAAAGTCCCTCATCAGCTCGTACGAGCTCTCAGTTGAACGGGTGTCCTGTCGTTCGTTAGAGCAAGCAGAAACGTTGAGGCCTATTGGCATTCGAACGCCACCATATCACGAAGAATGCACATTTTGTGCAATGTGCTCTTGACAGAGGTTTTTTTACTTCTGAGGGAAGTCAGGCGGTTTAGGTCCTGCACATTGCAGTCCTTGGCTACGGAAGCATCCGCTCCGCATCCCTTTCATCGACACCCAAAGTCTTGGCCTTGGCTCGAAGCGCGTCCAGATCGAATTTTCCGCAGCCTATGGTTTCCCGGACACTGCCGCGAAGCTCCTCAAAAGCGGTGACTTCAGGGGTCAGGGTGGCCAAGGGATCGCGTGCAACTCCGGGTTTCCGCCCGTTTTGGGCGGCGGAATTTGAACTGTTAGGGTCGCTTTGTGTATCATATATCATGGCGGGTGCTCCCTCGGAGCGGTTGTCGTGTGGCTTGGCAATCCGCACATGTGTTGTCCAAAAAGTCATTATCTGGCGGTGGCGCCGCGTCCGTTTGGGCGTCGGCGTTTTTTGCCGTTGTCCCCCGCTTCGTCTCGTGCGAATTTCTCTGGCAGCCCGCTCCAGGTTGTCACCTTGGAGCACTGTTTCCCGAACAAGTTAGCCGCGGGACAGGCTGTACTCTTCAGCCACACTGTCCCAGAGTGCAAGCTGTTTGTCGGTCAGGGACACTCCTATTTTGTTCGTGAACCGTGGTTCACGCCAGTCCGAATCCCGTTTTGCCATGGTTCCCTCCTCTGATGTTGTTTGCCGATCTACGTCCGCCGGCTGAAATGTCCCCAGAAACAAAAGACTCCGTTCAATGAATTCTCCTAAAAGGGAGCAGTAAAAATATGTGTGTATCACCTTAACCGGAACCAATTGCCAGCAGTTCTGGCTATTTGTTGCCGTACTCTTCGCCAATCACCAACAATGAGCACGGAGGTGCCAAATCAAGGCATTAGTTGCAGTATCGCTGGCCCTGCTGTTTGTATGAGGCTGCGACTCTTCTGTGGATTCAAATATAGATTCAACGCCCACCCTTGAGGAGTTGGTTTTGTCAGAGCCCTCACTATGGCTGACTCGTGATGCCAAGCTGTTCGCAGGGAAATACCACACATTGCCCAGAGGGGTCCACTGGCGACGAGCATTGGCAGGCCGTTTGAGGTAGTGGTTCACAAGATCATGGCCCCGCCGACGTGCTCAATGCCCGTAGAGCCCTCCAATTCGGAAGCGAGGGCCTATGCACGGTGCCTTGATGGACTTGGTCGAAGTGTGTGACGTGGACCTTCAAATGCCTGTAGAGGAGGAGGAGGAAACCTTTACCGCTGTAGGCTATAACATTTTTGAGATCCACGACGACGGCGGCAGGACGTTGGTGCCGTGTGAGCCTGAAGAGGACAGCTGAACCAACCCTTGGCACAATGAAGCGCATACTCTCTTTGTCCCACTCTTCCTTGCCCTGTTTGCCGCCTGCGATTCTTCTGTGAAGGAGACGCCTCCGGGTCTCGCCTCCGAAATAGAGGCGCTGATAGAATCCGAATGGGAAGAACACAA
>JAAXGT010000171.1 GCA_012271205.1 Rhodothermales bacterium | reverse complement strand
AAACCATACTCTGCGCATCTATGCGTTCAATCAATTGCCCGTTAGTGTCGAATCGCTGCAACAAAACACGGTAAGCCGTGTCGGTTCGGCGGTCATAGTAACCAACGGTAACTACGCTTTGGGGATCATTTTGCCGGTGAATGCCACTGATGTCGATCTGCTTGGGGGCATCCTTGAGATACAGGGCGTCGTAGGCCAGTACAGTTTGATTCGTGTGAGGGGCAAGCCAGCCACCGAGTCCCAACATGAGAAGACTGGTGGCCACGCCGATGCTGCAATAGGGAAGGAGCAAGCGGTAAAGTGGGACACCACCGGTTTGCAGGGCAATGACTTGGAAAGATTGAGCGAGCCTTCCCGTCACGTATGTAGCGCTCAAAAAGAGGGCAAGCGGCGAAATTAGCCGGATGATTTCGGGGATGTAGCTGGGGTAGTAGACCGTATAAATGCTGCGCATGGGCGCCTTGCGGTCCAAAAAGTCATCGATGTACTCCAAATAGTGCAGGAGGATGAAGAAAGCGATCAGCGAGACTACCAGCAGCACGTAGCCGTGGAAGATACGCCGGATAATATGCCAATCGAACGTTGTCAGTGTGCGGGCAACAAAAGCCAATCCATTAGTGTACCTTGCGTCTCCGCAATCGTTCACGTGTCAATGCCGTCATGAAAATTCACGAGTATCAGGCGAAAGAAATTCTGGAGCAGTATGGTGCGTTGATGCAGGCCGGTGAAGTGGCCAGTACAGTCGAGGAAGCGGTAGCAGCTGTGGGCAGAATGGCGAAGAACGAGGCGGATCTGTTCGTGATCAAGGCGCAGATTCATGCTGGCGGACGTGGCAAGGGCGGCGGTGTGAAGCTGGCACGGGGGCTGAGTGAGGTCGCTGCAGTGTCGGAGCAAATTCTGGGAATGAATCTTGTTACGCACCAGACCGGACCCGAAGGACAGCTGGTACGGCGGATAATGGTGGCCGAGGCGGTTGACATAGCACATGAGTACTACGTGGGGGTCACGTTGGATAGGACAAGGAGCCGGTACGTGATCATGGCGTCCACGGAAGGCGGCGTTGAGATTGAAAAAGTAGCTGCCGAGGCGCCCGATAAGATTATCAAAGTATGGATTGATCCCGCGCTGGGACTCCAGGGCTTTCAGGCGCGCCGCTTGTCGTACGGGCTGGGTTTTGAGGGCACGGCAGCCCGGCAAGCAGCTTCATTTGTCGAGGCACTCTATGCGGCCTTTGTCGGTGCAGATGCCTCACTGGCGGAAATCAATCCTCTGGTGCTTACCAAAGAAGGCAACGTTGTGGCGATTGACGCCAAAATTAATCTCGACGACAACGCACTGTTCCGTCACCCGGATCTGTTGGTCTTGCGGGATCTGGAAGAAGAAGATCCGTTCGAGGTGGAAGCCGGCGCGTCGAATCTGAACTATGTCAAGCTGGACGGGAACGTCGGGTGCATGGTTAATGGTGCCGGTTTGGCCATGGCCACGATGGATATCATCAAACTTGCCGGCGGAAACCCGGCCAATTTCTTGGATGTGGGCGGCACGGCCAGTGTTGAGACGGTGGAAGCAGGCTTCCGGATCATTTTGAAAGATCCCAACGTGCGAGCCGTGCTGGTGAACATCTTTGGTGGCATTGTGCGCTGTGACCGGGTAGCTCATGGTATAGTTGAGGCGGCCCGGAATGTGGGCATCGAAGTACCGCTTATTGTGCGGTTGCAGGGAACGAATGCACAGGAGGGGCAGCGTGTACTCAAAGAAAGCGGCATCACGCTCGAGACGGCTGTACTCTTTGAGGAAGCGGCAGACAAAGTCCGGATGACACTGGCCGCCTGAGTTGAAACAAGCCCGTTGCACATGATGAGCTATCGGAAACTTGACGCAGCCACTGAGATCGAAATCCGCGAGGGGCTGAGCGGACTCACGCCGGAGCGCATTACAGTGTTGTACCGCCGGGCGCCCTTACTCCGGCCGGTTTCGGATCTGGATCGACTGTGGGTTATGTTCGAGCGCGCGTCGCTGGTGCTTACGGCTTGGAATGGTGCTCGCCTGGTTGGGATCGCACGCGTGCTTACAGATGGCGTGCTTTACAGCTATTTGTGTGATCTTGCCGTTGAGCCTGACGTGCAAGGACTGGGGATTGGCAGGCGGCTGATTCAAGGCGTGCTTGACCGGTGTAGCGGTACGGATCTGTTACTGCGCGGGCCACTCGGCAGGTACAGCAAGCACGTGGGGCTCGAGCGTGTATCGGACACTTGGGTCGTGCGTTCGGTCTGACACGAGGCTGTTCATTAGTGCTGCCTGGTACGGGAGCCATGCAGGGATTCTTTCATGGGAGCTCGCCGCCCCGGGTTGCACATAAACTTTGGACTAAAGGCCAAACCTGCGGTTACGTTCGGCCTTGGGCTGGCGCAGGCGCAAGAACTCGCTCAAGCGGCCACTCTTGACATGCAGATCAAAACCCCATGACTGAAAGCTCCCGAATGGTATCCACGTAAACGACATGTCCCAGCACTCAAACTCCTTGGACAAATTCAAGGTGGTGGCTACCAGCTTTAAGCGCTCAAAGTCGTAACCCGTCTGGCCCCGCACACGCCAAGTCGGCGTCAAGCTGAAGTTGAATCCGGTGTTTACCGTTGCCGAACGCGTCAGATTTCTTCGCGGGCGTGACAGCTGGTATGTAAAGCTGATATCCATGGACCAGTTTTCCATGCTGCCAGCACCACTGTAAGGCGAAAAAGGGCTGCTGGTCCCTAATGTCGACAGGGACGGTGCTCCGCCGAATGGATCGCTTCCCGGCATGGTCTGCAGGGAGCTCTGGCTTTGGCGCATACGGCCTCGCAGGCGCATGCTGCCGCGAACGCTCAGTTGTGTCAGTCGTGCAAAGGCAAATCGCCGCAGCGAAAGCACGTAGTCGTCTACAACCCGGTGTCCGTCTGAACTTAGACTGTAGGGTGACAGTGTTGAAGCGAAATTCAGATTGAGCTTGCCCAGGACATTGGTGCGCGCACTGATTCGAATCGGAGCCATTCGCAGGGAATCCGCCGCAAAGTTATAGCTGCTGCTGAGGTTTATGGTAATGAGCTTGAGCACGCTCGACAGGTCTTCGCCTGCAACGTCGGTACGTACCCGTTTCGTTTCAAACGTGTTGTCCACACCGAAATTGATAGCCTGCTGTAATCGCTGCTGCACGCCGGCTACAATACCGTATCGCCGGGGCATGACTTGCCCAGTGGCCAGCGTATCCACGACCGGTTGACCCTGCGCGTCCAATATGGCACGGGTATAGCCCCAGTGCTCATTGCCAAAGTCCGGCCGGAATGAAAAACCCAGCCTTGGGCGCACAGTATGGCGCAGTCCCTCAAAAGAACTGGTCTTGACTGGAAAAAGTCCATAAATGGTTGTGTTGGCAGAGACGCCCAAATCAAATTGCCGCAATGCAAAGAAGCCGCTTGCGGGACTGCGCCGCACGGTGCCAAGTGAGTCTAGCATCTGGCGTTCGGTTTCAATGAACCAGGACTCCGTGTAATTCGCATTGGGCGATACATTGAGTCGGAGCTGTCCCAAAAGTGGTAGCCGGCTCACATCAAAGGGCATGGCGAACGGCACCCGGTGCGATGCGGTGAACCTGATCCGATTTTCTTCGCGCCCCGTGGCCACGGCATATTTCTCTCCGTCGAGCAGGGTTTCGTACCACGAGTAGTCTACCGCACGGCCGTCTGCCAACGTGTCGCCGTTGGCAATAAGTTGTGCGTCGGAGAGAGGCTGATAATTGAAGCTGTTACGCAAACGCGAATTGATGCTGTATTGCAGCCTTTCATACCAGCGGGGATTCCGGCTGGCTCCGTCGCGCTTGAACGGATTTTTGGTGCGTTGTGAAAACGACAACTCCGGAAGTGTCAAATCGGTACTGCTGGTCGAAAGAATCTGGTTTTGACGCACATTGAGAGACAACGTGCGGCCTCCGTGAAACGACCGGTTAAACTGTATGGACGAGCCTACAGACTGACGCACGTTGTCGTTGTACTGTTCGGATACTGTGCGCAGATAGCTACTGGAAGTAAGGTTGACATTTGCGCTTAGCCGAGCCTGTGGCGAGAGCGTCTGGTTGTGGGTCCATCGGAAGCTGATGTTGTTGCGTACAAACAGGTCCGGGTCATCCTTTTCGCCGCTACGCTCGCGCAAGTAGTCCACCAGTAAGTTGCCACGGTAGCGATCACGGCGGTTGTAGCGTAGAGAAGGAGAGAATTGCCAACTGCCCTTGGTCCAAATGCCTCCGCGCAGCTGCACGTCCATGTAATCACTGATGGCCCAGTACCAGCCCCAGTTGCGAAGGTAGAAGCCACGTTGATCTTCGCCGTATTCCGGAGCCAGCAGGCCACTGCGGCGCCCCTCCTGATAAGGCAGGAATCCGAAGGGCAGCCAAAGCGGCATCGGGATATTGAAAATGTAGAGTTGAATGGGGCCCGTATAAACCCATTTCTGGTCGACCACCTTCATCCTGCGGGCCCGCAGGGAATAGGAAGGTGTTTCGTCGGGGCCGCAATTGCACGTCGTGTACAATCCGTCGCGGATATACACCGAACTGTCCTCGCGCACCTTGGCTATGCCCGCTTGGATGAACCCCTCCTCAAACTGCGTGCGAGCTGCCACTATACGCCCGCGGCCTGTGGACATGTTGTAGTTAAGCTGGCCCCCTTCGAGCAGGTCGCTTCCCTGCGCAAACTTTGGCTGCCCGACCATTCCTGAATCGGTGGCCAATCCGCTCGCCGAAAGTTCTTGGCGCTCGAAGAATATGTCGATAAAATGCGCCGAAAGTGTGACGTCGCTATAGATTACGCGCGCATCCCCGATGAGCCGTCCTTGGTTTTCTTCGTCCGCATTAAGGTGCACGACCAGCGAATCTGAAGCTGTGAAAGTAACGGGTTCCTTGAGAGTGGCGGTCTCCTGTGCCCGGAGGTCCGGCACCGTGAAAAGAGCCAGTATTACCGACAGGACTGCGGACCATGGAAACCTATCCCGTGCCGCGTGAAGACGCATAGTGTTCCTCAAAAACGAGGCTGGCGGCACCAAGCACACCGGCCTCGTTCCCCAGTATTTCCCTGAGTACAGCCACGTCCTCATGCATGCCCGGCTTGATATAGGAAAGAATAGCAGCACGTGCCGGCTCCAGTATCAGGTCGCCGGCTGCAGATATGCCGCCCCCAACGATTATAGTGCGAATGTCCAGCAGGTTGACACAACTGCCCAACACGCAGCCCAGCTTATGTCCGGCCCACTGCAAAATGTGTGCCGCCCCAGCGTCCCCCTCAATGGCGGCTTCAGCAATTAGTTGGGGCGTAAGACGTTGCAGGCCGGGGGCAACATGCAATAGGCTGTCCGGAAAGTTTGATAACTGATCCCGGGCATGCGCTGTCAGGAATCGCTGCCCGATATAGGCTTCAATGGCTCCGTGTACACCGGCCTTGTCTTTGGGGCCATCGTACTTGACGGTCATGTGCCCGATTTCTCCAGCTGCGCCGTTAGCTCCTCTGAATAATTTCTTGTTGAAGATGATGGCGCCGCCTACACCGGTCCCCAGCGTGACCATAATAAAATGATCATACGGTCGTCCCGCACCATACCTGAGAGAGCCCATTGCGGCCGCATTGGCATCGTTCTCAACTACTACCTGAAGCTTTTGACCCAGTCTGGATTTCAGAATGGACTTTAGATCCACATCGCCCCATCCCGGAATATTGGGAGGCTGAATCAAGCGTGCACGTTCCGGATCAATTGTGCCTGGAGCGCCAATGCCAAGCCCCACTATATTGCGTGTGCGTCTGAGCAGCTTGCGCGCGACAGATTCAATCTGTCCCAAGACGTGGTCGGGGCCCTTATCGGTTTCCGTACCCAATGCCGCAGTGGCCACAATACCATATGCGTGGTGCACGAGTGCCCCCTTGATGCTGGTACCCCCGAGATCAATTCCAATGGCGCGCATAAACGGCTATTCTTCTACGCGGTATACGGTTTCACCTTCGCGGCGCATACCATACTGTTCGCGAGCTATCTGTTCGATCGTCTCGTCACTTGGCGGCGAGGCAAGTTGGGATTCCAGAAGCACGATTTTCTCCTTAAGGAGGGCATTCTCCTGCTGGAGCAGCGCGTGTTCCTGTTGCCAGCGGATCCGCCTGATGAGGCTGAAACTGTCGAACCAGATAAACCATAGTGTACCCCACAAGAGTAACATGACCAGCAGGAAACGGACAAGACGATTCCCGGTCGGTATGGAGTCTTTATGCGTCATATCAAGGCTGTCAGCCGCGCAGTGCACTGCGACCAGGGTACCGGGCGGCATGCCCCAACGCTTCTTCTATACGCAGCAACTGGTTGTATTTTGCAAGTCTATCGCTACGGCTCACGGATCCGGTTTTGATCTGCCCACTGCCGGCAGCCACCGCCAAATCGGCAATCGTCGCATCCTCGGTTTCGCCGGAGCGATGGCTGATTACGGTCGCAAAGCCGGCTTTGTGAGCCATTGAAATAGCGTTCAGCGTTTCTGAAAGGGTACCAATCTGGTTCAACTTGATCAAGATAGCGTTGCCCGCACCCGTTTCAATTCCCTTCCTGAGCCGGGTCGTGTTTGTGACAAACAGATCGTCACCTACCAGTTGGACGCGATCCCCAACAGTGCGTGTAAGGAGCTGCCAACCCGCCCAATCGTTTTCGTCAAGTCCGTCCTCAATCGAGACGATGGGGTACTGGCGAATCCAGTTTTCCCAAAGCGCAACCATATCCTCACTGCGGCGTGGGTGGTCTGGGTCGCTTTTCCAGAACACGTATGTGCCGTCCTGGCACATTTCGCTGACGGCGGGATCCAGTGCAATAAAGATGTCCCTTCCCGGGTGGTATCCTGCGCTCACGACCGCTTCCAGAATCATGTCTACAGCTTCCTCATTTGCTTTGAGGTTGGGGGCAAAGCCCCCCTCGTCTCCCACGGCTGTGCTGTAGCCTTTGCTGCTGAGCACCTTCTTCAAATGGTGAAACACTTCCGTGCCCATGCGCAATCCTTCCGAAAACGAGGATGCACCGGCCGGCATGATCATGAACTCCTGCATGTCCACGCGATTGTCGGCATGCCGTCCACCGTTAATGATATTCATCATAGGTACGGGCAGCATGCAGGCGCTTACGCCACCGATATATCGGTAAAGGGGTAATCCGACAGCGTCGGCCCCCGCCTTGGCTATCGCAAGGGAAACTCCCAGAATCGCATTGGCGCCCAACCGGCCCTTGTTGGGGGTGCCATCCAAGTCAATCAGCAACTGATCCAGGCTTTCCTGGTCGCAGACATCGTGTCCGATAAGTGCGGGGGCAATTTCCCGGTGTACATGTTCGACGGCCCGCCGCACGCCCTTGCCCAGAAAAGCTTGGGGGTTGTGATCACGCAGTTCGACCGCTTCGTGCTCACCAGTGGAGGCCCCACTGGGCACCGCGGCCCGTCCGAATGCACCACAACTTGTTCCGACATCTACTTCGACTGTGGGATTGCCCCGGCTGTCCAGTATTTGCCGGGCATGAACGAGCTTGATATCAGGCATAAAAAGGATTCTCTTGGTGAGTCGCCCAAGCAACATAATCTAAGGGGCTCATCATAAAAGCCTCATGACAGTTTTGCAAGAATTGCGTGGTCGCACAAAAAAGCCGGCGACTCCGCAAGCGGAATCGCCGGTCTCGGTTAAATCGCTTGTGCAAGACTACCGCTGTCGGACCGTGGTCGTACCACTGATTGTAAGGCCGCGGCACGAGTAGGATACCTGTGTCGGCTCTCCGTTAGTCCAGCGCGTGACGTAAAAGACGTCTTCAGCGGTCGGAAACGCAGTGGCCATGCGCCTGACGCCTTCAGAGTCTCCAATTCGGGCATAGGCATCCGCGATCAGCCAGAATACGGCAGCCTGTTCCCGGTCGGCCACACCACATGCTGATACCGCTGTCGAGTACAAGTTTGGAATGGCCGCCTCGGCACGGCTGAAATCAGGGTCTGCCCTAAGGGCTTGCTGATAATGGTTGTAGGCTTCGCGGTAATTCTCCATATCCTGGTGCGCCAAGCCTATGTTGTAGTAATCTTCCGCGCGGAGGTGAACATCCGGCAGCGCCTTCATCTGTTCGAAGAGCTCAAAGGCCCGCTCGTTGTCTCCATCCTCCACGTACATGCGGGTCAGCATCCGCAAGGTGGACACACTTGGCTCCATGGTTAGAATCTTGGGAGCCAGTTCGAGCATTCTGTCGCGGTAGGCCTCCTGCTGGTAGAGCTCAAACAACTGCGTGATGACTTCCGCGTTGTCTGGTTCGGCCGCGTACTGCTCTTCCAAAAACGCGATTTGTTCATCCGGCGGAATAATGACGAAATATTTGCGAATCAGGTTTTCAATTTCTGCTTCGTCCCCCCTTATATCCTGGAGCTCGCGGAGAAATGCGAGCGCGCCCCCGATATCTGCCTTTTGGTACAGGTCATTAATAAGAACATCCAGGTAGTAGGGGTTGATGCGCATCGGGTCCAGTTCATATGCTGCGCGGTAGGCGTCAATTAAGTCGGGCAGCTTATCCCCCAAGTGCTCAATATGGGTCTGGATAAAGCGCCCTTTGTTGCGCATCCACTCGAATGGATCCACTTCCGCGTCTACGCTCTGCAACACAGGAACGGCACGGTCAAAAATGACCAGGGATGAGTCGAACCAGGCGCGCTTCTTGGCCGGATCCTGTTCCGCTATGGCCAGCCCTTCGTAAATATCGACGGCTCGCTCAAAGTTGATGTCAGTATTACGATTGAATGCCGGTGCGTTCTCGAGAATCCATATTAGGTTCGGAAGCGCATCCAGCCAGTTCTTGTTCTTCCAGTTCTCGTAATAGAGGCTGTAGTGAACGCGTGTTTCACGGTTGTCTGGGGGACTTGCGTTCGGGGCCTCTTGAGCCAGAACAAGGGGCGTAAGCGCGCAGGAGCAGAGAAGCGCAGCTACGGGCAGGAGGCAGCCAAGAGCACGATTCATAAGCCTTCGACGTATTTGCAGTAAGGGACCAAGAGTTGATACGGAGCTTAGCGGAGCCTGCGTTTCAGGAACCAGCGTTCGCCGATGTTTAAGGTAGCAGATATTCCAATAAAATGGTCACGTACCAGATTTTGCTCTGTTGTGCCGCGCACCCCCGCTTCAAAAACCAAATCCAGCCTTGTGCCAGCAAACAGCGTAGGAAGCCCCAGCCCTCCGGTTATCGCTGTTACGGCAATATCCGTGCCAACTACCGGGCTGACATACAGGTTGTCCCGGTAGAAACCCAGCCGGTAGGCAACGCGTGCGAAATAGGATTCCAAGAGGCTGGTCCCGGCGGGGATCCATTCCACGCCACCACCGATGCGGAGGCGGTCGTGTAAGTGGCTGCTGGCAAAGCCGCTCAGCGGCAATGTACTGGAGGCCTGGGTCCATGGCTCATACCTTAAATCCGCGGCGAACAACCACCGATTCTGCCATTTGAATGCCGCACCACTCCTCAAGCTGGCCGGAAGCTCTACAGTACCACGAACCTGTGCGCCTAATGTGTCCCGGTCAAGGCTCTCTCCCAATGTCCGAGTTCGGCTGCCCTTGATCTTGACGGGTAACGTGCCGCTGGCGGCAAATGTAAGCTCGCCGGCCGGTGGTCCCATGGCCAGCAAGATTCCACCGGTCAACGTCGTGCCGTGCAGACGCGTGCTGCTCAACAGGTTGGTTTCCACAACGTCGGCCGAAGCGAAAGTAGTCCGCTCGGAAAGCTCAGTGATACCAAACAGAAAATCTACACTGCCCCCGAGACTGAGCCACGGCACAGAGCGCCAGCCGAGGCCGGCCCGGATTTGGTGGAGTCCACCTGAACCGGCATGTTGCACCTCATACGCCAGTGGGTCCCTGCCGCTCACCTCCAGTGAACCCGGAGCAGTGACCTCGTAATCGACGCGACTGTACGGCTCAAAGGACACGCCCAGACCCAGCCGCTGTGAAAATAGCGGGAATCCGATCTGCAAGGCATTAAACGCACCGCGCAAAAGCCGTTCGCTGCTTCCCGTTGCATCCTGCGCCCGCAGGCCGTCAAATTGAACTCCGGCTGCGACACGGACCAGTGCCTGGCGGCTCCAAGCTGCCGGATTGCCAAAATTGAGATAGTCGTACGAATACAGTGCGGTTCCGCCGCCGCCGAGCGCCTGTGCACGGCTGGAGGCAAACGTATGCAATTCACCTAGGCCGTAGCGCGAATACAAAGATCCATCGTCTTTACCTTGCGCGCTCACGACTTGCGCCAAGGGGGCCGTAAGGCCCAGCACCAATAAATAGCCAATTCGCTTGTTCACGGAGATAGAATGATATGCACCTTCGGTGCCAAATCCTCGGATATGCCGTAAGGCAGCAGCACGACATTTAATGTGTTATCCGGCACAGGTGCTCTCAATTCCAGATACGTGTAGTCAACCGTGCCAAAGATGACGCCTTGAAAGAATGCGACCAGATCCGCGCTGGAAAAACGGTAAACACCGTCCGAGCTGATCGTAGTCTTTGCAAGAAAAAGCGCCGGGGCGGACGGATCATCGCCCACCGCGACAAGATTAAGTTCGCGCACGAGCGGTCGTGCAAAATTGGGCGGTGTCCATGTACTCTGTACAGTGTCAGCAGGAATTTCAAGGATTGCGCCGTTAATGGGCGTGTCCAGGAATTCTGTGAGCGCAAAATTGAGCTGAACACTGGGTCCCGCACCATCCTGGAACAACAGAGCACCTTCGGGTAACGGAGGGAGACCCGTTCGCACAATCCTGCTGAAGGATCGTGTCATTGCATAGGAAGTGGTATCAGCACTCGTAACAACCTGCAGGCTGCTGCCGCTGAAATTGAATCCAACGATCGCGGCATTACCAGCCCCTTCAAAAGCAAACCCGTGAAAGAGCGTGTCAAAATCTGCACTCTTGAGTGTGCTCTCGAACTTACTGATCCATGTGGCTGGCAGCGGCACGCTTACCAGTGTATCACTGGCCGCGAACGAGGCAGTTGCTATGGCTGCTCCCATTGCGAGTGACGTGTCCGCCTTCAAACCAATGGCATGCCAATGTCCGGTGATATCGTGTACGGTGAGAGTGACCGCGGCCGTGGTGTCACCATACATGTAGTTGCGCGCAAGTCTTATTGCGACCTGCGTGATTGTGTCGGTGCTGGCCTGTTCGTACGATCCGCTAAAATCCACATAACCGGTCGCGAAGATGTTGCCGGCCAGTGGGTCATCCACTTGGCCTGCCAAAACCCGCGGGGCCGCTCCGGTAATGTCCACCAGCGGGGATGCGGCAAACAGCGAAGTCTCAACGGAACGTGCTTCAGGCCCCCCCTCTTCATCCAGCAGGTCCAAACCTACGTTTGAGATGGGATCCGTGCAGGCTAGAACCAGTATCGGAAGAAGCAGAAATAATGCGTAGCGCATCGGGAAGGAAGCGTTAATCTCCACGAGTCCTTTAACGGACGGCTGGCACGCATTCGTGTGCCGGGCAACAGAATATCACCTTTTCCAAGCCGGGTTGTTTCCGCTCAGGCAGTATGCCCGGTCAGTGCGGACTCGTACAAGGCGATAGCCTGTTCGGCCATTCTGCCGGTGTTGCTGCTGAACTGGATCGCCCCGTTCTGGGTGGGCGGGATGGACGGCGGGAATGCACTTGCGTCTGAGTATTTGAGCCCGATATCGGTCACAGGAAGCCCTTGGGCATCCCCGTTTGAGGAGAGGTTCATTTGCTCAATGAGCCGTACGGAGAGCGTGGCCTCAGGATCAATACCGTCTGGCGTGTAGACGCTTCGTGTATCCTCGAAGAGCTCATCGTCCTTGTACTCCGTGGAGAGCAACAAGGGCAACAGTCCGCTGATCCAGCCGAAGGCATGTACCAGATCCGGCTTCCAGCGTAAACAGCGAATGGTTTCCAGCACGGAGCGGCCAAAAAACAACGCACGGACATCGTTGTCTGCATACAACTTGCCTTGCCGGTCTTCGTGCAGTCCCTTGCGCTTGAAGAAATGCGCGTTATCCATGAAATACACTTGGAGGCGGATACCCGGAATAGCCGCAACCTTGACCTTCAGAGTTTCCACACGCGGCCCCATTTCGATCTGGGTTCCGCACAGCCGGATGACTTCGTGCAGCCGATTCTTGCGCTCACTGATGGTGCCGTAGCGGGGCATCATGATGCGCGTTTCAAAACGGCCGCTTTCGTGCAGTAGTTCAGGCAAATGACGCGACAGGGAGGCCACTTCACTGGCTTGGGCAAAAGGTTCGACTTCTCCGGACACAAATAGAATTCTTGAAAGCTGCGCCATACCGAGTCACAAGCTTTGTATGATGTGCTATAATATTGGGGTGAGTTTTTGTGCACGGAAGCACGGCAACCTCAAGGCACCTTGCCCCACACAGGAGCCTATAAAATATCTCATTCTCCACCTTATTTTCAACTTGGCTCGGTGCCGGAAACTGTTCATTTTTTGCGAAGTGTGCAGCATTCAGCGCCGCTTGGCCGTTTCGGGGAGCAGTCCAGGAGCACTCCGGTTAAAAGGCAGGGCCTCTCTGTTTTGACAGAAATCCTTCGCCTCAGGCCTGGTAGCTGCACAGGGCCCTAACGGTCGCATTACATACCAGACGTAGATTTGCGTCCGTAATCCCTGCTTTGACACGGACACTGAAATGACATCATTAGGCGGTCGGCGCCGCGAACGGGTGCCGGTACACATCTTTGAGGATCCAGGGGAGGTCGCCTGCAAGGTAGCCCATCATATCGCCGGACTCATAAAGCGGCATGCTGCGGAAGGACGGCGTACCGTGCTGGGATTGCCGACCGGCTCGACGCCACTCGATGTGTACAAGGAGCTCATCCGGCTTCACCAGGAAGAGGGTCTAGACTTTTCCAGCGTGGTAACCTTCAACTTGAACGAGTACTACCCTATTGAACCAGACAGCTTGCAGAGTTACAGTCGGTTCATGCACGAAAATCTCTTTGATCACATCAATGTACCGCCGGAACAGGTACATCTTCCCCAAGGAGATGTGCCGGAGCACGAAGTCGATGCATGGTGTGCCTGGTATGAGCAGGCCATCGATGAGGCGGGGGGGTTGGATCTCGTACTGCTCCGGATCGGACGAAGTGGTCATATCGGCTTTAACGAGCCAGGCAGCGGACGCCGGACGCGCACCCGCGCGGTTATTTTGGATGAAATCACGCGCAAGGACGCTGCCAGCAATTTCTTCGGCGAGGAGAATGTGCCACGGCAGGGACTTACGGTCGGGGTGGGGACGATCCTTGAGGCGCAAGAAATTCTGCTTATGGCCACCGGTGAGGGCAAGTCCCGCATTATAAGGCGGGCTGTGGAAGAGCCGATGTTTGAAGAAGTGACGGCGTCCTATCTGCAGGAGCATCGCAAGAGTGCCATCTACTTGGACAGGGCGGCCGCCGGAGCGCTTACGCGGGAAAAGACACCGTGGCTGATTCGTGACGTGGATTGGGATCTTCACATGGCCAAGCGCGCTGTAATCTGGCTCTCGGGAAAACTGGACAAGGCCATTCTGCGCCTGGAAGCATCAGACTTTCACAACAGTCAGTTGCATAGCCTTGTTTATGCGTTTCCGGAGATTGACGAGCTTTGCCTGCGCGTCTTCGATGACTTACGCCAGCGAATCTACTATCGCGACCGCCTGCCGGCGAACGGGCGCGTAATTCTGTTCAGTCCTCATCCGGATGATGATGTGATTTCTATGGGCGGGATGCTCGACAAACTCGTACGTAACCGCAACGACATTATCGTCGCGTACATGACCAACGGGTCTGTGGCCGTTTTTGATACGGATGTTTCACGTTATCTGGGTTTTGTCGAAATGTGCCTGGAGGATTTGGGATTTGGAGGTGCTGCGGTAGCAGCATTCAATAGGCGCCGGGATGAAATCCGCACTTTTCTGGCGGGCAAGCAACCGGGACAGACGGACTTGCCGGCAGTCCAGCATATAAAGGCCAACATTCGATATTCGGAAGCCGTAGCCGGGATTGAAGTCTTCGGGCTGGATCGCGAAAACGCGCGCTTCATTGATCTGCCCTTCTATCAAACCGGGCGTGTCAAAAAGAAGCCGATTGGTGAAGAGGATGTGTGCATCGTGCAGGACTTACTGCGTGAGCGATGCCCGGATCACATTTTTGTGGCTGGTGATCTGTCCGATCCGCATGGCACACATCGCATGTGCTATGTGGCCATTCAGCGGGCCCTTGCCCGATACAATGCTGAGGAGCCCGAAGTACGCCCCCGTGTTTGGCTGTATCGGGGCGCGTGGCAGGAATGGGAGATCCATCAGGCCGACGTGTTTACGCCCATCTCGAAGGCGGAAATGGCCCGCAAGATCGAAGCTATATTCAAGCACGAGAGCCAAAAGGATCGTGCCATGTTTCCAGGTGCGTACGATGATCGCGAGTTCTGGCAGCGGGCACGCGATCGAAATACCGCAACGGCAGAAGCGCTCAACAAACTTGGCCTTCCGGAATTCTATGCAGCAGAGGCATTTGTCACCCGTGATGAGCTTTAAGCGGCAGGCTAAGCAGCCCGGTGCAACCCTGCACGCCCGCGGCCTGTTACTGCACCGGGTTCCACGGATTTAAAAGCAGCAACCTCACACGCGACAACTTGTGAACCCACGCTTTTCCAGATAGCGTTGGTGGTATTCCTCAGCTCGATAGAACGTGCTCGCCGATGTGATTTCCGTCACTATTGGACGGGCGTAATGGACCTGCCGGCTATTGCGTGACGCTTGGGCTGCGGTTTGCTGGGCCCGCGAGTGGAAGAAGACGGCTGACCGATATTGTGTACCAAAGTCCGATCCCTGCCGGTTGTGCGTCGTGGGGTTGTGGTTTTCCCAGAATACGCGAAGCAACGTTTCATACGATACACGGGCCGGATCGAAGGTGATTTCAACGACCTCCGCGTGCCCCGTACGATTGGTACACACGTCCTTGTAGGTTGGGTTTGCGAGCGTGCCGCCCATGTATCCTACGGCCGTATCGACTACGCCGTCCATACCGCGAAACAAGGCTTCCACCCCCCAGAAGCAGCCAGCGCCAAATGTAGCTTTTTCGAGTGTCCTGGTGTCGTTTGGTTGCATGTCTGCCAAATCATGATTCGGCACGCGTCCTACCACCCCCAGTGGCGTCAAGTTCGCTTCGAATCGGGTTTTGTGGCATTCAGACGGTTATATTCCAGTTCCACTCTTTTTGGTCTGAAACATGTATAGGATACTCTTTACAGTGGCTGTCACGCTGTCTGTTATTTCGAATGCGCATGCGCAGATTGGTGTGGGGGCTGCAGTTCCTGAAGGTGCAACGCAGCTTTTTGATGGCACGCGCGAAATGCTGGATGAGAATTGGACCTATTGGGAAGGTCCGCGCTTTGCGGCCGAACTGCCCATCAAGTGGCAGGTTGTGGACGACCCGACAGATGAGGGCACAGTTGTCAGCAGCAAGGATCCATCTGCGGCCGGAGGACTGTACGGCGCCGCAGATATCGTCACGAAAAAGAAATTCAGGGATTTCCGTCTTCACGTGGAGTTCCTGATCACCGAACCTGGCGGCAATAGCGGGGTGTATCTGCAGAACCGTTATGAGATCCAGGTGCTGGACGGCGATTCAACCATACACGGTATGGCTGCAGTTATAAACGAAAGGGCCTCGGCGTACTGGCCCTACAACGGAACCGGTGATTGGAATGCCTATGACATCACGTTTCGCGCGGCGAGATTTGAAGATGGAGAGCGAATGGAGCGGGCCATGGTGACACTGTATTTCAATGGGGTCAAGGTCCATGAAAACGCCCCCATCGAAAAGGTGTGGGGCGGTCCCAATTCGGGGATCGACGGGGGCAATGAGGGGGGGCGTGGAATTACGGATACACCGGGAGGGTTAAAGCTGCAGGCGGAAGGACATGACGTCCGCTATCGCAACATCTGGATTCAGGAGTTGAATCTGGATGAGCCGGATACAGATTTCTAAGTGAGCTCGCGCTTGATTACACGGGATCCCCGGTATTTGTATATATCCAAAAACGAGCAATTTGCCATGATTGAGCTAAACGTCAATGGTGACAGGCACGAGGTGGAAGTTTCACCCGATACGCCGCTTTTGTGGGTGCTTCGGGACCATCTGAATCTTCTGGGAACGAAATTTGGCTGTGGGATCAGCCAGTGTGGTGCGTGCACGGTGCACTTGAATGGTACGGCGGTGCGTTCCTGCTCCATTCCAGTGTCCAGTGTCGGATCCAGTGCTGTCACGACGATTGAGGGATTGTCTGTGGATGGCAGCCATCCGTTGCAAAAAGCTTGGATCAACCACGACGTCCCGCAATGTGGCTACTGCCAGGCGGGCCAGATCATGTCTGCAGCTGCTCTGTTGGGTCGGAATTCGAACCCGACTGACGCTGACATAGACCAAGGCATGCAGGGTAATCTCTGTCGTTGTGGAACGTATTTGCGTATTCGGGCAGCCATCAAGGAAGCGGCAGCCACCATGAACCAATAGACAGCAGGAGTTGAGATGACTACGCTAAACAGGCGATCATTTTTGAAGGCATCCGCACTCACAGGGGGCGGGCTTGTGCTCGGCTTCCACTGGATGAGTAAGACGGCTGCGGCCACCCCGGATTGGGCCATGGATCCAGTCAGGATCAATGCTTTCCTGAAAGTGGCCACAGATGGCACGGTAACCATCTTCTCGCCCAATCCGGAAATAGGCCAGAATGTCAAGACATCCATGCCCATGATTGTGGCGGAGGAACTGGATGTGGACTGGACGCAAGTCACTGTGGAGCAGGCGCCGCTCGATTCCGATCGGTTCAGTCGCCAAATTGCCGGAGGCAGTCAGTCCATCCGGCGGGGCTGGAACACGCTGCGCACTGCAGGCGCTACCGCGCGGCGTATGCTGGTGGAGGCTGCAGCGAAACGCTTGGAGGTACCGGTCAATGAGCTCTCGACAGGTGGGGGTGTGATCCGGCATGCCGGTTCCGGGCGCCAGCTTATGTACGGTGAAGTGGCCACGGATGCGGCTCAACTGGCCGTACCCGCGAGTGTGCAGCTAAAGGACGTCAAGGACTTCAAGATTGTCGGCAACTCACAAAAAAACGTTGATGGTCCGGCGATTGTTACCGGCCAGGCCGTATACGGGATTGACGTACAGCGCGAAGGTATGTTGGTCGCGATGATCGTACATGCGCCCGCCTTTGGCATGCGGCTCAAGTCAATGGATGACACTGTCGCGCGGGCTATGCCTGGCATTGTGGATATATTTACAATCGATGCGGAGCCGCCAAGGCGTCAGTGGTCAGATGTCAATGCGTTTCCGGAGAAGGTTGTCGTTGCCGGCCGATCTACTTGGGAAGTGATGAAGGCGAAGCGGGCGCTTGTGCTGGAGTGGGAGGCGATTACACCCTTGGAGAGCAGTGTTTCGCAAGATGCAGCATTGGAGAAGATACTCGGC
Source organism: Rhodothermales bacterium (assembly GCA_012271205.1). Taxonomy (GTDB): domain Bacteria; phylum Bacteroidota; class Rhodothermia; order Rhodothermales; family Bin80; genus JAAXGT01. Next base: position 1,362 of record JAAXGT010000171.1, on the reverse strand, counting down.
AGCGGTAATGGTAACACAGTCAGAAGGGATGGCGATCCTGAGTCGGCCTTCACCTCAGCGCATCAGGTGATCGAGCGTACGTATACGGCGCCGTTTTTGGCGCACAACACGCTCGAGCCGATGAATTTTTTCGCGCACGTACACGCGGACGGGGCTGAGCTGGCAGGCCCGGTGCAAACGCCAGCGTCGCTGCGGGCCTCTGTAGCCAGCATCTGCAACCTGCCGGAAGAGTCCATCACTATTGAGCTCACACGCATGGGCGGAGGATTCGGGCGGCGGCTTTACGGGCATTTTGGGGTAGAGGCTGCGGTTATTTCGCAGCGGCTGCAGGCGCCGGTCAAGCTGGTATATACGCGCGAGGATGACATGACGCAGGGCACTTACCGTCCTGCTTACAAGGTCAAGTACCGTGCGGCGCTGGACGAAGCCGGCAACTTGACCGCGTTCCATGTACGTGGAGCCGGGACATCCGAGGGGCCGCTTGTGGGTACGGCTCCGTTTCCCGCCGGCGGGGTGGAGAACTATCTGGCCGAGTTGCTTGTGCTCGATACGAGCGTGACGACGGGCGCATGGCGTGCTCCGCGCAGCAACTTCATTGCAGGAGCGGAGCAATCCTTCATTGATGAAGTGGCCGAAGCGGCCGGGCGAGATCCGGTTGAATTCCGGATTGCTTTGCTGGATCGAATGGTGGCGGCTCCCGTCGGCGACGAAATCCACTACGAGGCCGCACGGTATGCGAACACGCTAAAACTGGTCGCCGAAAAATGTAGCTGGGGCAAGCCCACGCCGGGAGTGCACCGTGGAGTCAGCGTCTTCTACAGCCACAACTCCTACGTGGCGGAAGTCGTGGATATGGTTATGGAGGGGGGCCAGCCCAAAATCGACAAAGTGTGGGCCGCAGTGGACTGCGGTATTGTCATTAACCCGAATGCGGCCAGGAATCAGGTGGAAGGGGCGATCGTGGACGGTATCGGACACGCCATGTACGGCGCTCTGACTCTGACGGACTCCAAGCCGGATCAGGACAACTTCCATACTTACCGGCTCATTCGTATGCCGGAAGCTCCGGGTAGTGTGGAGGTGTTCTTTGTGGAAAGCGACATTGGTCCGACCGGTCTGGGTGAGCCGGCGTTGCCGCCGGCGGCGGGTGCGCTGGCAAATGCCTACTACAAGGCGACGGGCCATCGTCTGTATCGGCAGCCCTATATACAGGAGATGGACGGCATCCGGGTACGCCAACCACAGGGCTGAGGCTAGGCGGCAGTCTGCACATCCGGGGCGGCCTTACGGGCAGTAGTGCTCTGCGCGCGGACTGTCAGGGTTCGCGCCAACTGCTGCTAGCCTGAATTACCACGGGGCGTC
>JAAXGT010000138.1:3554-8189 GCA_012271205.1 Rhodothermales bacterium | reverse complement strand
CCCTAGGAGTAACCCGGCCCACGAGGATAAATTGACTCCCCGCCGATCCAGCACCGCAAACGCCGCGCCGCAACCGGCCCCAGCAAAGCTGACCAGCGCAGACCCCGAACCCGCGGGGCGCACCAGAAAATCCAAAACCACCAGGATTATAACCAGATAAATCACCTTCAGCGGGATCCCGGGAAACAGTCCGATCCGCTGGTCCGGATTCCATGTGCAGGCGGCGGCCATCATACCCATCACAGGCCCCCAAGTGGTATAGGCCACAGGCTGTGCGTCACCTGAGAGCACAACGGGCGCCAACAGTATGCCAATCAATCCACCACCTGCCATGCTCAGAATCCACAGGGCCAGAAACGTAGTGCTGCCACGCAATTCCTCCAACTCACGACCAATCCAATACAACCAAAGCAACGCAAAAGCAAAGTGCAGCAGGCCGCGAAATGAAGCTGGATGCAGCATACTGTACGTAACCAGCTGCCAAGGCTCGCGCCACCACGAATTCCCCAGCGCCAGATGCCCCCACATGAATTCGGCCACAGACGGGATGCGCCAAAGCACGAGCGCACAAAGGTACACGAGCACATGGATCGTTATAAGAAAGCGCACCACCCGGGGAAGTGCAGCAAACCAGATGCGCAGCACGAGCACGACTTATAACAGCTTTATAGTCAGTAGTGCGAGCGGTGCCGGGGTTGAATCGGCAGTCGTCCGCGCCAGTACATGATCAAAAAGTATCCGAAGGCCATGCCGCCCAAGTGCGCCATATGAGCAACACCGGGCTGCAAATCGGAGGCGGCAAAAAACAGCTCCAGCACGCCATAACCAATCACAAAGTACTTGGCTTTCATGGGTATCGGCGGAAAAAGCAGCATGATGATCCTGTTTGGAAACATCATGCCAAAAGCAAGCAGGATTCCGAATACGCCGCCTGAGGCGCCGATTGTGGAATACACCGCCCCGGTCCAATACGTGACGGAAAGTTGGACCAGTCCCGCCCCGACCACACAAGCGGCATAATAGATGGCAAACCGGCGCGACCCCCACGACCGTTCAATTTCCAGCCCAAACATCCAGAGGGCAAACATATTAAAGAACAGATGACCCAGCCCCCCATGCAGAAAACTGTAGCTGACAAGCTGCCACGGCCAGAAGCCTCCCCCCAAAGGCCAGAGCGCAAACCATATCATGAGGTTTTCATAGGTGGTTTGCATCAGTTGCGCGAGAAACACGAGCCCGTTGATGATGAGCAGGTTCTTGATCACGGGCGGAAATGCTCCGAAAGCCGAAGGCGGCCGGTAAGTATCGTGCCGGTACATACAGGGAAGAATAAGTACAGCCTATTTATAGCACCTACAGCAATATTTGGTTGCACTTCGCACGCATGATCCTGTTTGTTTCGGATATGCATTTCGGACACGGACCACCGGCAATGGACCGTGCTGCCGAAGCTGCACTGGTGGCCTGCTTGCGGGCCCACGAGTCGCGTGTTGAAGGGCTGATTTTGGGCGGGGACGTGTTTGATGCCTGGATCGAATATGCGGCTCTCATTCCCAAGGGGGCTACCCGCTTTTTGGGTGTACTGGCGAGCTGGACGGATCGCGGGCTGCCAGTGACCTACGTAGTCGGCAATCATGATCCGTGGCACCGCGACTTTTTTGAAACCGAACTGGGCGTCCACTTGGTCCGCGACGAGTTTCAAACCGACACGCAAGGCATGAGACTGCAAGTCATCCACGGGGATGCACTTCCCCATGCCCCTCTGCATTCGCGACTGGCCAAGATTTTGCTGCGCCACCCGGTGCCGGTGGCCCTTTATCGCACGCTGCTTCCCGGGGATTGGGGAATGGGGCTGGCCCGCATGGTAAAACGCGGACTGGATGCGAGACTTGGCAATCCCGATATCGCACCCGCATTGCGCACGCATGCCCGTCGACTCCTGCAGGATGGCCCGTTGAACCTGGTCGTCATGGGACACAGCCATATGCCGGAGTTATGCGCCTGGCCTGAAGGCGTGTACCTCAATACCGGTGCTTGGCTGGGAACACGTCATTTTGGCCGGCTGGAAGGCCGTACCATTCAATTGTGTCAATGGAAGAACGACAATGTGCATGTCATTGAGACGGTCACATTCCCACCCCACAATATGTAATAGGCTTTACAGCCAATCCGTTATATTGGAAATTCCACTTGCACCTCATGGCTCAAAAGAAGAAGCGTAAGGCAAAAGGTTACCGCGGCCTGTTGCAACGCGTGCTGCGTCGTCCGCCCGCTGTTCAGGCCGCCTATGTGCTTACATTTCCGGCCGCGCTGGTCGTTTGCGGCATACTTCTTTTGAGTGGCTATATGGCCATTTTGTCGCGAGATCTCCCCTCTCTCAATCAGATCGAAAATCCGGAACTGGATTATGCCACGGTAGCCTATACGGCAGACGGTGTAGAACTGGCCCGGTTTGGGCGGCAGAACCGCTCCTGGAAAACGTACGAAGACATTTCTGAGCACGTGCGTCATGCACTCATCGCGACCGAGGACCACCGGTTCTACCGGCACTGGGGAATAGATCTCTTCCGCACATTCTCAGCGGCCACGCAATCGCTGCTCTGGAAAATTGGTCTGCCGTTTGAACGGCAGGGAGGATCCACGATAACGCAGCAGTTGGCCCGAAATCTGTACAATGAGCAGATCGGCTTCGAAGTAAGTGTCGCGCGCAAACTCAAGGAAATGGCGACGGCGGTTCAGCTTGAGCGACTCTATACGAAGCAGGAAATAGCCGAGATGTACCTGAATACTGTGCCGTTCCGCCACAATGCATATGGTATTGAAGCTGCGGCCCGCACCTATTTCGGGAAAGGAGCAGTGGATCTGGACGTGTTGGAAAGCGCCGCCTTAGTCGGCATGCTCAAGGGCACCTACCGCTACGATCCGGAGCGTAATCCGGAAATGTCAAGGCAGCGGCGCAATACCGTCATGCGACGCATGATAAGCAGGGGATGGCTCGACCGTGACTTTTACGACACTTTCAAGGATTCGCTGACCGCGGTGGATTTTCGCTCCGCTGACGTAACCAAAAGCTTCGCTCCCTATTTCGCCGAACAAGTGCGGCAGTGGCTTACGTCTTGGGGCAAGGAAAATAACGTCGATGTGTATGGTGCGGGACTGGTAGTTCACACTACGCTGGACTCACGGCTGCAGGTCCTCGCCCATGAGGCCATTGACAGCACGATGAACGGTCTGCAGGCGGTTGTTGACTGCGAGTGGAGTGCAGCAACCAGCCCACGCTTTGTCTATCTGGAGGATCTGGAATTGTACAAGAGGGGCGACTGCCATACCATCCCGGAGAACCGGTTTGCCTGGTTCTGGAGGCGGTATCCTGATTTGGTTAATACGTTTGTGCGAGAATCCAGCCGGTATCAGTCACTGGTTGCTGACGGCATAAGAGAGACGGACGCCTTGGCCATGCTCACTGGAGATAGCGCGTTCATGGACTCTCTTAAGACCAAAAAGACACGGCTTGAGAATGGATTGGTGGCACTTGATCCTCGCACGGGTCATGTCAAGATCTGGGTAGGTGGACGTGACCTTGCGCTGGACTGGTATGACCACGTTTCGATAGCCCGGCGTCAGCCCGGCTCTACATTCAAACCGTTTGTCTACACGACCGCCGTGGACAACGGATATTCACCCAACGCACTCTATACAGACTCACTGTTTGAGTATGTAGACCCGTTCACCGGGGTTATTTGGAGTCCTCAAAATTCCGGCGGCGAGATATCCGGACGAAGGGTGACGCTGCGAGAGGGTCTGGCGCGGTCTCTTAACACAATAACCGGCCAGCTCATCCTGGATATCAAGCCGGAAAACGTGGCCAGACTTGCAAGAGACATGGGCATCATGAGCGAGCTGGATGCGGTGCCGGCACTGGCCCTTGGCACCAGTGATGTCACCCTTCTGGAAATGACCACTGGATACAGCACGTTGGCCAACAGTGGAATCCGCAACGATCCGGTATTGGTTACCCGCATTCGGGATCGTAACGGGGAGCTGCTTTACGAAGCACAAGCCATGCCGCGCGAAGCCTTGTCTGAAGACACGGCCCCTGTTATGATCGATATGCTTCGCGATGTTGTAAATCAGCCCTACGGGACCGGCTATCGCATCCGCTGGCAGTACGGGCTGCACGATTACGATTTTGCCGGCAAAACCGGTACTACACAAGAAAGCGCAGACGGATGGTTCTTGCTGATGCATCCGGAGTTGGTCACGGGTGCCTGGGTAGGTTTCAACGACCGCCGGATAACGTTCCGCTCATCCTGGTGGGGTCAGGGCGGCCATAATGCGCTCTTCGTAGTAGGCGACTTTATGAGCCGCGTCAACAAGAATCCAGATGTCGCACTCTCCATAGAGGAGAGATTCCCGGATCCGTACGGGGAATCCATGACGCCGCTGGAGGGACAGTGGCCCGGTGACCCCAAGCGACGGGTGATTTGGTAATCCAGTTACGGGAATTGCCGTGAAGATTCTTCACACCGCAGATATCCACCTCGGGACCAATACCTTCGGGCGTATTGACCCCAAAACCGGCCTCAACACACGGTTGCAGGATTTTCAGCGCTCGTTTGAGTTTATGGTAGAACT
>JAAXGT010000138.1:0-3538 GCA_012271205.1 Rhodothermales bacterium | reverse complement strand
GTAATATGGTAGAACGCGGGCTGGCCGAAAATATTGACCTCTTCCTGTTTTGCGGCGACGCGTACCGCACGGCTGCCCCCACCCCCACGCAGCAAAATATTTTCGCAGAGTGTCTGAAGCCGCTGGCGGATCATGGCATCCCTATGGCCCTGGTAACCGGCAATCACGACCATCCGGTATCGTTTGGTAAAGCGACTTCCATCGACATCTTCCGTCATCTGAGCGGCGATGTGCGCGTGTACCGTCGTCCTGAGTTGGATATCATCGAAACGCGGGACGGACCGCTGCAACTGGTGGCGATGCCGTGGCCCGTGCGCAGCATGCTCCTTTTTGGCAGGGAGTGGCAAAAGAAATCGCCCGCGGATCTCTGTGTTGCAATTGAAGAGAAATACGTAACGCGGGTCGCGCAACTGGCCCTGCAGCTTAAGCCCACGATCCCCTCCGTTCTCGCCGGGCATTTCAGCGTTCAAGGCAGCCTCCTTGCAGGATCAGAGCGCACGAGTGTCATTGCAAAGGAACCGCAGTTTACTCCGCTGCAATTGGCCGTGCCACCGATTGATTATGTGGCACTTGGGCACATTCACCATCATCAGAATTGTGCACTGGATCCGGATGCGACTCCGATCGTGTACAGCGGCAGTATCGAACGCGTGACCTTTCGAGAGCAAAATGAGCCTAAAGGCTTCGTGATCGTTACTATTGAAGGAGATCCCAAACGCACCACGTTTGAGTTTGTCGAAACTCCTGCGCGGCGCTTCGTGAGCCTGCACGTTGACGTACGTACGAGCATCAATCCAACTGAAGCCATATTGGATCGCATAGCCAGGGCACGTGTCGAAGAGGCCATTGTGAGACTGCGGTTCCAGATTACGGAACCGCAACGGGCGGCGCTGGACATTCAGGCAATACGTCAGGCTCTGGGCAATGCGTTTGCCGTCGCATCCATTGAACGGGACATGGAAGCTGCCGAACACGAGCGACGCACGGAAGTAACGCGTGAATCCAGCCTGAAAGACGCCTTGCGTGGCTACATAAGCCAGCACGAGAATCTGAAGCCGATAGCCAATGAGCTGGTGCAAAAAGCGCTCGAGCTCGAAGCACTGGCCGAGCGTGCGCAACACTCCGACAGCTGAAGCGCTACATTACGCGGTGCAGCAACAGGAGTCGGAAGTGCATGACTTGCGGGCCGGGAATTTCGAGGGCCCGCAACGTCAGAGCGCCAAGCCCTTTTTCCAGGTGAATGGTTCCCAAGGCCAGCGGCCTGAAATCCTTCACGTAGGACTCTATACGCGGCGTACGGTCGTCCGCCATCCCGTACAACGGCGGATCATGGGGTTCCGTTATGCGCCTGCTTACCGACGATGCTCCCAAAGACAACTCCACCAGTGCCCCTTCACTGCCCTCAGCACATGTATAGTATAGTACAGCTTCGTACAGGCCCGCCGTGAGCACAGAAACCTTCCACACGATGGAGTCATCCGTGCTGGTCCAATTGCTGAGGAAACTGTCGTTCGGGTAGCGGTTGGAGCGCGTGATATTCCCTTTGCCGATGGCATCGCGTGCCGGCAGGTGTGTCAACGGAAAGTCGGCGTGGCCGACGGTGAACGGGAGTGTTGCAAAGGAGTCCGGTACGACGTCCTGGACCCAAGCTTCCCGCGCCACTCCCATTCGTGCAGCCACGTCCGGAAACTGCGCGGATACATCAACATGTTGCCCCGGATCTCGCACCATGTCATACAGTGCGCCTTCGGGCCCCAGCCTGAACTCCTGACTGCGGACACTTGTCCGTCCGTTCCAGAAGCTGAAGAGCAGCCGCTCCGGATACGGATCGGCCTTGCCTTCCAGCAGCGGCACCAGACTTACGCCATCAATCGGGTTACTCGTCTGAAGGTCAACGCTGGCCAGTTCGCCCAGCGTAGGCAACAGATCAATAGCTGCCGTAATGGTGCTGATTTGTGTATTTGGAGCAATCTTGCCCGGCCACTGCATTATCAGCGGCGAACGCACACCCCCCTCATCCGTGGACCCTTTGCGCCCCTTCATGCCATCGTTCCAGCGTACTCCGTTCGGCCCATTGTCCGAGAAATACAGCACTATGGTCTGCTCCCTGAGCCCAAGCGTGTCCAGCCGACCCAGCACACGGCCGACATTCCAGTCGAGATTGAGTGCCATGGCCAAGGCCGCCCGCGTATGTACAGAGTTCTCCATTTCGGGCTGCCGGTGGTGTCGCGCTACGCGGGTCACACGATCCCACCACACGTCCGGCACTTGCATAGGACTGTGCGGTGTGTTATAGGGCAAATAGGCCAGAAAGGGGCGGTTTTGATTGGCTTCGATAAACGCCAGCGCCTGATCGGTCAGATCATCGGGCAAGTAGCCGGTCCCGCGCACAATTTCGTTGTTGTGCTCCAAAGGCGGACTGAAGTAGTGGCCCCAGTGACCGGACGCGAACCCGTAAAATTCGCCAAAGCCCCGGCTGTTGGGGTGGTAAGGGGCCTGCTGTCCGTTATGCCACTTGCCGAATATGCCGGTAGCGTAGCCAGCACGTTGGAAGATGTCCGCAAGTGTGGTTTCGTCGGCATGCATGCGTTCAGCACCAGCACTTGTACCGTGCACGCCTGAACGTGGATGGTAGCGGCCCGTCAGAAATTCTGCGCGTGTAGGCGAACATACCGGACTCACATAAAATCGGTCAAACCGGGCGCCATTAGCCGCGATTTGGTCGATGTTAGGGGTAGTAATGCTGGTGTTGCCGTTAAGGCTGAGATCCCCCCAACCCTGATCGTCAGCAAGTATGATCACAATATTGGGTGGCAAGTCCGCACTGCAGGCTGCGAGGCCGATGAGTAGAGCAGGCACAATGCACTTCCGCATGGACAAGGCAAATGGTAACAGCCGATTGAACAAGAATATGGTCCTGTGCCCTCGCATTGCAAGCCGGCCAAATTAACCGCTCCAAACGGCGAAGCCAGCACTTTCGGCTTCAGCAACTGCAATTTGGGCCTGCTCCCCGTCTTCGAACACGCCATACACCGCTGACCCTGTGCCCGTTATTGCGGCATAGCCTGCACCGGCCCTTATAAGCATTTTTTGGGCTTCCTCAACAACCGGCCACGCCTGAAATACGCACCGTTCAAAATCATTGGTAAGCTCCCTTTGCCAGCGTTCCAGATCATTGCTTCTCACCGCCGGCACCAGATCGGGTCGGTCTTCTTCATGCGGCGTGACCTGTCCAAACGCCCAAGCCGTGGAGACGTGAACGGGCGGCACCGCAATTACGATCGTGTAAGGAAGCGTATAGTCCCTGAGAGGCGTCAATATTTCGCCACGGCCGGCGGCATGCGCTACCTGTGGATGCAGGAAAAACGGCACATCGGAACCCAGTTTGAGTGCCAAGCTAACCAGCATTTCTTCTTCGCATCCAAGCTCCCAGTAGTCACACAAGAGGCGCAAGGTGGCCGCTGCATTGCTGGATCCCCCTCCCAGCCCGGCTCCGGTTGGCAGCATTTTTTCCAAATGCAGTGCCGCTCCAGACTCA
>JAAXGT010000066.1 GCA_012271205.1 Rhodothermales bacterium | reverse complement strand
GCACCTCGAGTCCCACGAAGTAACGGAAAGAAGAATCCGATTGCAGGACCATTCAGCTTGGGTGAATGAGTGCCGAGTCCAAGTACGTACCCCCCGCCCCGGAATACCATGCTTATCGATACCTGCTAAGGGGCGTGCAAAATCAACATGGACCGACCGTGCGGCCTGACGCCATCGGGCTGTGTCACGATCTGCCTGAAATTCATCTCCTGGAGTGGCCTACGTCCATGCTCTGAACATGTGAAAAGAGAGATAACCTTCAGTATAAGGCAGCCATCGATTTCGAAAAGCCTTGCCGGGTTTGCGACGCTGCGATATCCTCGCAAAGTGGCCTCGGAAGCCTCGTCGTAGAATTCTCAGTGTGAGTACCGGGTAGAGCCACGCTATACTGCCGCAAGTGGAGCGTCAAAAGTCGCGAGAGGACTGGACATACATTTGTTGATTATGTACCACTGGCTCGCTGGTACAAGGGAAAACCCGGATTAAGTGTTTCGCATAGATCCAGCTTTGCGCTGCATTGTCCGACTAGAAATTTACACCATCAATTTCAGGCACAAATAGCGCGGGCTTTCCGTTGCGCAGCACACGGCGACATTGATTACTGCGCAGTTGTATCAATACAGCGGTCCTTGCCTCATGCAGTCAGGGCTACACGCAGTAGCCTAGAAAAGTAATCGTACCTGTATAATCGCCAGATGCGGTGTTAGAATCGATTCCACTGATTTCTCCACCAACTCGGAAAAAAGTTGGGCTCGGTACGGTTACAGTTGACCCACTTATCGACGTGTAACTGCCGTGAAGCGTCGCAGATTGTGCCCATGCACCTGTGAACGTGAGAGATCCTGTTCCTGAACTGTGATCCAATGTTGTCGGGAAAGAGACATCGACTTGATAAGTTGCGGCACTGGTAAACCCTCTAATTTGGACAAGTGCCACCCCGAAAACCTCCGTCGCCGTTAAATTAGTCGACCGATCACCGGTTACGGGATCTATCGTTACCTTCTCGATCCCACTGGATGGTAGAACGAGGTTCCCAAAGTCTAGCGTGCCAGCTCTGGACAGGGAGCATATTCTACTAGGATCAGTGGATATCAGCGAAATTCTTGCCGTGCCAACCTGACTCTGCTGCGCCCGACATGCTAGAAATGGAAGCGCCGAGACTAGGCAGGTCACGGCCAAGAGGACTGTTCTCATAGCAGGGCGGCTGTGCATCTTGTGAAGACTTAGCCTCAAATGTTGAATATGGCTCTCTCCCTCAGTATAAGCATTTGCTCGGATTAACGCCGATCTGAACAGTACGCACGTGCAAATGGCAGTAACCGTCGGGTGAAGCCGTTTTTTGCGTAAGCGGAGCGGTGTTGAAGGTTGTGCAGGGTACGGTTGGTCTTGGGATAGAGCGGGCCGGTGCCGCCACCGGTCGGCTTGCGGTTGGCTCGGCCAGCGATGGGGCAAGAGGTCGCCGACGCGCTGGTGGGGAGGCGTCGGTAGGCGGGAGAGTATGCCCGAAAGCCCTTCCTGAGGATAGGTCCCGTGCTGCTAGCGCTACCCTTTACCACATTGTTTTGACTTAACATTGATTGTTTGGCCGCTTAGATGAGCGGCCTGTTTGTGCAGAACCAGATTCTTTGCCCGTTGAGCCAGCCCGAGTCGGTCGCCCGTTTGGAGTGGATGGGGGCGGACGGATCGTTTGAAACGCGGGCCGACTTGGGCGGACAGTCTGTGAAACCTTTCAGTTTTTTGATGCCCACGGTCGCGCGCAGGTCGGCACGTGCAGTCGGGCCTTGTCGAAGCTGGCCGACCGCGGCGCGGTTGACGTGGCCGCGGTCGGGGCCAGGCAGCGACCAGGCACGCACCCGAGCCCAGGCGGTTCCCCCGCCGGCAGGGCGGCCGAACCAAGTGCATCAGGTGCGTGGGCTGTCGATTATTCTGCTGGAGATCCGGGCGCAGCGGGAGCAGTGGAACACTTGGCTGATGGCGGAACATCCCCGCGGGGCGAAGCGGCTTTTGGGCTTCCAGCTGCCGTACCTGATTCACCGTGACCACGGCTATTTGGGTGCGGTCGGCTTTGCGGCGGTCGTGCGGTGCCGGTCGCCCGGGACACTTGGATGGACTGGAGTGAGGACGAGCGCCGATACTGGGTCCTAGGGCTGAGCCGTCTGCTGATTTGGGGCTCGTGCCGGAATCTGGCCGCGGGACGGGACGCGTGCGCTCCGGCTCGCGCTCCGACGCTTAGTGGAAGGAAGGCCCCGCAGGCGTCCCACCCCCGTAGGTCGGGATCCCTGGCACCGGGTCCAACCCGTCTACGCCGCGTACCCGTCCCGCGGCCACACCCCTGCAAATCCATCCCCAAACGCCGCCGGTCCCTCCCGCGGCCCCCTTGGTCGTAGTCCATCCCCACCCGCTTCGGCTCCGGCGCCGGGTGCCCCCCGTAGTTTCCCCGGTGCGTCTTCCCCTTCTGGTTGGGGTCCGGTACCGGAATCGTCGTCTCGTCCACCGGCACCTATCCACTTCGCAGCGCATCCTACCACGGCGCCTAGGGCCACGCCGACGGCGCAGCCCAGCCCCCACCGTAGAATTGGACCACGTCACCCCCTCCCTCCTGCAGAGAATGCTGCACACTTGTATCGTAAAGCGGCCCGGCAGGTGTTGGATATGCTGGATTCTGGCCATGCACCTGCGAATTTGCTCGGGGCCTTGTTGCCGCTTCTTTTGCATTTTGACAACAATATCGGAAAGGTAGAGGAGCTAGTCGGCTCCATGCTGGCGAATCGGGGTCAATGGCTGCGCCATCTGGCACCCGATCTGTCGCGGGAAAAATTGGAGCGCTCACTGAGGCAAACCATCAAGCACTTGCTCGAGCAAGTTGCGGAAGCATTCCCAGCCGAGTTCAGAGACGATACGGTGGAGCTCGTCCGTTTTGCGGCCGAGAACCTTCGCAATGAAGGCTGCGAAAGTCCAATCAGCGCCTGCTATAAACTTCGTGCCCTTCCAGATGCTGCCGTCGAATCGCTGCCGTACTGGTTGGGAATTGCGGAGATGTTTCTGACCAAGGATGGGCAGCGCCGCAGGAATCCTACAAAGAAGGAGGGATTCCCGGCAGGGAAAGTATGGCAGGCAGCCAAGCTCAATATCGCGATGTCATTCTGGACAAGAGGATCATCACTTTATTGCATGAGCTACGGGAGTTGCCGAATACATGCTTCCAAGATGAGCAGAGGGACACCTTGGTGGCGTTGGCAATCTTGTTGCATGAGGCAGTAAGCCAGTTCCGACGCGTGTTTCAAGCAGAAAAGTGTGTTGACTTCACGGAAATCGCAACAGGGGCGCTTGACGCCTTGGGCCTGCCCGCCCGCGCCGTTTCGCTCGACTGCCAAATCCAGCACCTTTTGGTCGATGAATTCCAGGATACGTCCCGAAGCCAGTACGAATTGCTGGCTCGACTCGTCAAGGACTGGCAGCCTGGAGATGGAAGGACGTTGTTCCTGGTAGGTGATCCAATGCAGTCGATCTACGGCTTTCGCGAAGCAGAAGTAGGGCTTTTTCTGCGAGCTCGGACCAATGGGATAAAAAGTATCGAACTGATCTCGCTCAGGTTATCGACGAATTTTCGTTCAAGCCCACAGATCATTGAATGGGTAAACGAAGCCATAGGCAATGCATTTCCAGATTCAGAGGATGAGTTCACCGGCAGGGTGACCTATGAGCCCTCAGAGCCGTTTAGAGACGACTGTCCAGAAAGTGCAGTTCGGGTGCATCCGTTTATGCAACCTGAGCCGGAATGGAGGCGTGCTGAAGCCGAACGTGTGGTCGAGATTATTGACGGAGTGCAGTCAAAGGATCCACACGAAAAAATCGCCGTGCTCATACGGGCCCGTACGCATCTTACTCAAATTGTCTCGGCGCTTCGTAAAAACGGGAAGAAATTTCGCGCCGTAGATATCGATGTTCTGGGCGAACACCCGGTGGTGCGGGACCTGATGGCGCTCACGCAGGCGC
>JAAXGT010000112.1 GCA_012271205.1 Rhodothermales bacterium | reverse complement strand
GAATGGTGCAGAACGCGCAAGAATAATCACAACCGTCCTGAATTTTGAGGTACGCGCGTGTGCGATCACTCGACAAATGGGCCGCATCAAAACTGGCACGATCATCAATGCAAGAGACGTCGACCTGTGTTTGCGCGGGCCGGTCGAAGTTTTCGACCAACGCAAACAGGCGAGACTTTTCCTGGTTGCCCAAAACGTAATCCACGTCACCCATAGCTGCAACCTCGCCAGGGCGCAGTTGCGCGTAGCAGCCGGTCACTATGATACACGCATCGGGGTTTAGCCTCCGGGCTCGCCGGATCATTTGCCGGCACTTGCGGTCCGCCTCGGCCGTGACAGAACAGGTGTTGATAATGGTTACGTCGGCCTGCTCACTGAAGGGTACGACCGTAAAACTGCGTACCTCAAAGCCGCGTCGGAGGTTGCTTGTCTCCGCGAAATTGAGCTTGCATCCGAGCGTGTGAAACGAAACGCGAGGCATGGTGTACGGCGCAAACCATATGAAATCATTTCACAGCAGCTATTGATCCGAATGTTTGCGCGCGAGGGCTATATCATCATTGCCATCGCCTGGTTGCTGGTGGTGCTGATCTCAATTGCAGTCTGGATCGTACCCGACCTCCATACGTGGGTGCGCATGTTGATGTCCTTGGCAGCTGTACTATGCATCGGCGTGTTCGTACTATACTTTTTCCGTGATCCAGAGCGCACCCCGCCGCCGGGGGCCGGTGATCTTTTGCTCTCACCTGCGGATGGCAGAATCGTAGCCATTGAGAGAATTCATGAGCCGGCGTATTTGCGGGGTGAAGCGAAGCGGATTTCTATTTTTCTTTCGGTGTTCAGCGTGCATGTAAACCGCGTACCTGCTACGGGTGTGATCGAATTTGAACGGTACGTGCCGGGTGCTTACCTAGTAGCCTGGCATCCCAAGGCTTCTGAAAAGAACGAGCGTTCTGAGTTAGGTCTGGTGCATGCATCCGGATTCAGGGTTCTCTTTAAGCAGATCGCCGGGCAAGTGGCTCGCCGCATTGTGTATCATGTGGCGGCGGGTGATGCGGTTCAGGCCGGGCAGCGTTTGGGTGTGATTCGTTTCGGGTCACGCATGGATGTGAGTGTGCCGTCAGATGTGTTGCTGTCCGTACAGGTCGGCGACCGCGTGCGGGCCGGTGAAAGCGTCTTCGCCCGATTTCCTTGTGCTGCAGATTGATGGCTCCACGTACACCTTCCACGAAGGGTATAACGACTTCACCGCGCCGGCGCTTGCGCGGGCGGCTTAGGTTTCGTTCGGGGTTGATTACCAATCCCAGCGTGGCCGTGCCTTCGTTCTTTACGCTGATGAACCTGTTTTGCGGTTTTTTGGCGATCACGCAGGTGCATACCGGACAGTTTACGTACGCGTGTTATCTCATCGTGTTAGCCGGCTTTTTTGATCTCTTGGACGGCATGATGGCTCGCTTGACGCACGGCCACAGTCTGTTCGGTGTGGAGCTGGATTCACTTAGCGATATAGTGTCTTTCGGGGTTGCGCCCTCCTATCTGGTTTTTGCACTGATGTTCGAGGATGCCGGGGCCTTCGGACTGATTGTCGCAGCGCTGCCTGCCATGTGTGCGGCTGTGAGGTTAGCGCGGTTCAACGTAAACTTTGACGGTGAGAAGAAGGTTGATTTTGAAGGACTGCCGGCGCCAGCCCAAGCTTGGTTCATAGTGGCTCTGGTGCTTAACATCGAAGCAGACGCGTGGCTTGCTCGAGCCGGTGTACTGGATACGGCCACCTTGACACCCGTAATAATCGTCTTGGCACTGCTTATGGTGTCGACCATCCGGTTTGATGGTGTACCTCGGATTTCTGTTGCCTATGTACGTGCGCATCCGGTGGCTTCGTCCGCCTATTTAGCGGCGGTCATCCTCTTTGTGTTTTTCCGCCACGCGGGGCTCTTGGTGACGCTGGTGGTTTATGTGACGATAGGGCTGATACGGGCGACGGCTCGGGCTATGAAGTTGGTATTTGCCGGACTGCCAGACGAAAATGGTGTGCAGGACGTGTAGGAGTATAGTGTCCACTCGTATCTTAGTGTGCCATGTCACCAGCTTTGTTTCATGTTTAAGGCCAGCATAACGGTTACGCTGCGCCCAGCCATTCTGGATCCGCAGGGCAAAGCAACGCACCACGCCCTTGAGAATCTGGGATTTGATCAGGTGGAGCGTGTCCGAATCGGCAAGTTCATCGAACTGTGGATCGATGTGCCGTCCGCAGAGGCGGCCCGTGCAGTGGCACGCGCCGCCTGTGAGAAGCTCCTCGCCAATCCGGTGATGGAGGATTTTGAAGTTGCTGTGACGGTGGGCTAAGCTTGCCCTTCGCGTGCAAGAGGAGGTCGGGCGGAAGTCGCTTTCAGGACGAGGACCAAAACTGCGGAATGAGGATCCGCGAAGGCTGCCTTTATGGCGAGGGTTACGGCCATCCCATTGAATATGCCCCCTCTTACCCTGCTATGATATCTGTTAGCGCAGGAACTTGTAGCTGAACTTGACCAGAAAGATGTTGGTCGGGAAGAGTTCAAATGTATCCGTCAATTGGCGTCCGGTGGCTTGGTCGTAAGGGGAGCGTGTAACTAGGTCAAACTGTGAAAGCTCGTCAGAGCCGGATCGGGACTGCGTCCAGACGACAAATAGTGTAGATCCCGGTTGGTACTCCCAGCGAAGCACGGTATTTGTTTGAAAGTTGCTGAAGGCAAAGTCGTATTGCTTTGGGAAACTGGCGATCGGCACTAACGTGTCGCGATCCTGTAGCAGCGAAAAATTATGATAGCTGCCCCGGGCCGCGAACAACTGGCCGTAGAATTGTATGGCCAACGTACGAGTGAGCGTAATGCTGCTGCGAAGCGTGATGTCGGCCGCACGGGTATCCCTTTGACCGAAGACGGGAAGATAATGGTGGCCCTGATCATTCCAGGGCGTACGTGAACTTAGCGCTGAATTCAAGTTCGGATCAGCCGCAACCGTGTACCACACATCCACATCTGCAGGCTCCGTGCGACTGGATTCACTAATGAGCCAACCGCTTCCGCTCGGCGCAAATGCCTCGTTGGCAGCCCATTCCGTTACGTTTTGTTCACGGTCAAGACCAACCTCCAGCGATAAGCTCAGGCGGGAGGTTGTGGTCCATTCGCCTTCCAGACTGCCCGCGTAACCGCGCCCACCGTCTCCAAAAAAGTCTACTTCAACGGCTGGCTCTAATTCCCAAGTGCGCCGCGAGTCCGTACTGAACCCCAATTCCACGTTAAGCTCGCGTGGTCGAGCCCGCGGACCCAGTCCACGCGTTTCAGTGACATCATATCCGCCCACTAAGTAATCGGACCGCATGCCAAGTTCGATTTCTTGGAATCCCTTGGTCGTCCAGTCCGAGTTGAAGAAGAATCCCATGCCATTGTGGAGTCCCTCACGGTACGAATACCCGCTGCCCATGTACAGGAATGCAGATGCACGTTGAAAGGGTCCGAAGGGCTCACCGCGATTAATCTGATGCGAGGTGCCGCCGGAAATGTTGATATAGTTATTCTGCCGCAATCGACCGACATCATTAGGGTTAAAGCCATCGCTGACAACCGTAACACCAGCGCCAAGATTCCATATGCTGCGCTGCCGGTCAAAACCAGCTGCCAAGGCAAAGCCTTGTGCAATGTCACCGCTGACGGATCGGCGCGTCCCGCTCACCTGACCGTCAAATCTATACCGATTGTCCCCAAAGCGGAGATCCCAGTCCATCCCCCCGGCCAGACTGCGGTGTTCGCCCTCGCCATCGTAGAATGTTGCCATCCCCCCAACATTGGAAATAGTGCCGATTTGCTGCTGGACACGCCCGACACCATAATTGTTGGCAGGGTTGAAGTTGTCCCCGCTGGCAGCTCCGAAAAATCCAAATGCGGTCCCCCCTCCAGTACGCCCTGACAGCTTTGCGGCGCCGACGATCGGTGCTCGCGAGCCAATACGCCGGGTATAAAGAAGAGACCCGCCCCGATCGAGTTCATAATTGAATATCTGAACACCCTCGGTAAAAAAGGGACGTCGTTCACGGAAGAACGATTCAAACGCAGTCAGATTGAGCTCCGCCGGATCCGCATCGACCTGACCAAAGTCCGGGTTGATCGTAGCATCCAGCGTAATATTGGGGGAAAGGCCCAGTTTGAGATCGCCACCGACATCCGCATTCGTAAACCGTACAGACTGGCCGGCGACCTCCCCTTCCTCCGAACGCAGGCTGCTGACTGTATAAGGTGTAATCTGGATATTCCGATGTGAATCGATATCTACGATCCCTTCCAATAATCCGTACTGGGCGACCGTGCCACTGCTGCGTTCTGCGCGTGGGATAAGAACCCAATCGTCAATTTCGCTTAGTCGGGGAATCACGCGGCGAAAATTGATTCCCCACCGTTGCTCCCGCGCATCGCTGAAACGCAGCATAGAGTACGGGATGCGCATTTCGACAGTCCATCCCTCGTCCGTATGGCCTACGGCTGAATACCATACTGCGTCCCAGGAACGATCAAAGTCAAAGCCACCTCCGCCTCGAGAAAATCTGCTCCCGGTGTTAATGCCATCGGCCTGCACCCCTGAGGCGCTGACCGCAAAATTATATGCTGTCTTGCGGTCGAAATAGGAATCGATGGCTGCAATAAACCAGTCCGCCTGGGTGTATTCATCGCGGCGCCCCAGCGTCCGGCGAATTTCCTGCGGGTTGGAATCATACATGAATGCGCTTATGAACAGGGCGTCCTGCCCGTACAGCACTCGTACTTCAGTGCGCTGCGTGGCTGGCTTGCCCTCATTCGGCGAATATTGGGTGAAGTCGGTCGCAATGGCGGCGCTCATCCAAGCAGGCTCGTTCAACTGGCCGTCAATACGCATTTCCGTGGAGGCGGGAGTAGCGGTCAGCACGCAGTCTTCGGGGCAGTCCGGATTGCCCCAAACAGCAAGCGTCGCACCCAGGATTAAAGCGACCAGATTCATGGAGGATAAAGATGCGTGATACGGTTGCAGCAGCTCGTGAGTCCGAGTCTACGTGCTAAAGGGTATGGCATACACTTACCCAAATCATGCTACGATTTCTCCAAGAGTCGGTTGCAGGCTTGTACGGCCAAGCGATCTACACGATTGTTTAACTTGTCGTCAGCGTGAGCTTTGACCTTAAACCAGTAGATGTTATGCCGCTGCACTTCATTCCATAAAGCGACCCACAAATCTTTATTTAAGACTGGATTTCCACTGGCCGTGATCCAGCCCCGTTTTTGCCATGCAACGATCCAGCCATCAACGAAGGCGCGCCGCAAGTATTGGCTGTCGGTGTACAGTGATACCTTACAGCGTTCCTTGAGGGCGCGGAGGGCCTGCAAGGCCGCCGTGAGCTCCATGCGGTTATTGGTGGTTTGGGGAGCACTGCCGAGGAGCTCTCGCTCGTGTCCTTTGCAGCAAAGGATTGCGGCCCAGCCACCAGGTCCAGGATTGCCTTTACAACTGCCGTCAGTATAAATCGTAACGTGTTTCATTCCACTAAGACTTACGCACCAAGAGCCGCATGCGTTTTGTAGATCATGTAAACATTCATGTGCGCAGCGGCAAAGGTGGCGCAGGATGTGTGGCGTTCAGACGGGAGAAATTTGTACCACGCGGCGGCCCCTCTGGAGGAGACGGCGGACGCGGCGGATCGGTACTGATTAAGGCGGATCCGCAATTGCATACTCTGTTGGATTTGCGCTACAATAAACACCAGTTTGCGCCAGCAGGTCTGGCAGGAGAAGGTAATAACCGAACCGGAAAGGACGGCAACGATCTCGTGTTGCGCGTACCGTGCGGCACCATCGCCAAAATAACGGAAACAGGAGTGGTGATTGGCGAAGTCGTACAGCCGAATGATCAACTTCTACTTGCCAAGGGTGGGCGCGGGGGGAAAGGCAACGCCTTCTTCAAAGGTCCATCGCACCAGGTTCCCCGCATTGCGCAGCCAGGCGAATCGGGCGAGGA
This sequence comes from Rhodothermales bacterium, assembly GCA_012271205.1. Classification (GTDB taxonomy): domain Bacteria; phylum Bacteroidota; class Rhodothermia; order Rhodothermales; family Bin80; genus JAAXGT01. The sequence continues at coordinate 3,853 of JAAXGT010000112.1, read as the reverse complement.
GAAAGCCATTACGTTGGAGTTGAAGATGCTGGCAGATGTGGGGCTCGTCGGGCTTCCCAATGCCGGCAAAAGCACACTTGTGGCTTCTCTCTCGGCAGCCCGTCCCAAAATCGCGGATTATCCTTTCACTACGCTCGTTCCCGTACCGGGCGTTGTGCGTGTGGGGGAGTACCAGTCATTCGTAATGGCGGACATACCGGGAATTATAGAAGGGGCCAGCAGCGGGAAAGGGCTGGGATTGCGATTCTTGCGGCATATTGAGCGCAATGCAGTGTTGCTCTTGCTCATTCCAGTCACGAGTGAAGATCCGGCTGCGGAGTATCACCTGCTCAGGCGGGAGCTGGCGGCATACGATGCGGAGTTGGTGCAAAAGCCTCATTTGGTGGTCTTTTCAAAATCTGACCTGTTGCCAGCAGCCGAGCATGCGACTTGGATGGCTGCGGTTCGGCGTGCATTCGATCCAAGTGTGGTGTTGCTGCTGATCAGTGCCGTATCAGCGCAGGGGCTGGAGTCACTCAAGCGGGCGCTCTGGACGCAACTGCAGGAAGAAAAAGCCGCAATGTAGTGGAAGCTGACAACTTAACACTGCGCGTCGGCCCCGGTGAAGCGGTACGCCTGGATGTCTTTCTGGCACAGGCGATTTCCTGGACTTCCCGAAACCAGGTGCAGCAGGCTATTGCAGAGGGTCGTGTATCGGTCAACGGTTCACCTGCACAACGGGCAGCGTGGCGCGTGGCCCCGGGCGACGAAATCACTTTTCGGATAGCGGCAGCACCACCCATGGCACTCGTGCCCGAACCGGTTCCGCTGGACGTCCTATATGAAGATTCGTCCATCTTGGTTGTGAACAAGCCGGCGGGAATGGCCGTGCATCCGGGAGCCGGTCGCTATTCCGGTACACTAGTCAATGCGCTCTTGCATCATGTAGGAGCCAATACGATCACGCAGCAAGAAGTGCCCCGCGGATTAGGTCTTTCAACGGAGTATGCAAGGGCTGGTAGCATAATCCGGCCGGGGATTGTGCATCGCTTGGACATGGACACTAGCGGACTCATGGTCGTGGCCAAAGATGAGATTTCGCATCGTGCATTGCAAAAGCAGTTTGAAGAGCGTACGGTCAAGCGCCTTTATGCGGGCGTGGTCTGGGGCCTGCCGGCGCCTCCGGGAGGGGAGATAGATGCCCCCGTAGGTCGTAGCAGAAGGGATCGGACAAAGATGACCGTGCGCGCTGACGGGCGCAGGGCCATTACGTTATACCAAACCATTACGACATTCGGGGCAGCGGCACTGGTTCATTTTCGGCTCAAAACGGGCCGCACGCACCAGATTCGTGTACATGCACGCCATGTTGGTCATCCAATCCTGGGGGATTCGGCATATGGCGGGGTGACCATCCGGGTGGGTCACATTACAGCGCGACGCCGGGCGTTTTATGCCAATCTGTTCAGCGTGCTGAACAGGCAGGCGCTCCACGCCAAGACACTGGGGCTCGTCCACCCCTGCACAGGTGAAGCCATGCAGTGGGAAGCAGCGCTGCCGGCAGACATGGCGTATACGCTCACGCAGCTCAAGCGGGATCCCGGGTATGCGCCATAACCTTTTCACGTGCCAGGGCAAAGAGTGGATGCTTAACGTATTGCGGTCTGCGGAGTATACTAGCCGAATTGCAACTCAGAGGACGTGACTGGACCGTTCAAGACCATAGAAGGCACGTACGATGTGCTGCCCGGGAGTAAGAACCGGGTAACCTGCAGCGAGGCTTGGCAGCACGCAGAGCGTGAAATCAGGGCCGTCATGTATCGGTTCGCGTTCGAGGAGATTCGAACGCCAATCCTTGAGCCCACCAGCCTGATCGCACGGGGCATCGGACAATTGACCGATATCGTGTCTAAGGAAATGTTCAGCTTCGAGCGTGGACGAACGAGTTATGTAATGCGTCCCGAACTGACGGCGCCTATTGTTCGTGCCTACCTTCAGCACCACTTGGCGCAGCGGCCCGGTCAGCAGCGTCTCTTTTATATGGGGCCCTGCTTTCGGGCCGAGCGACCGCAAAAGGGCCGCTACCGGCAATTCCACCAGTTTGGGGCTGAAATCCTGGGGGCGGACGATGCCAGGGCAGATGCAGAGATTATCGCCGTGATGATGGCGGTCTACGAAGCGCTTGGCGTGGGAAAGGTTACCCTCAGGCTCAACACGCTGGGCAATTCAGAGAGTCGCCCGCGCTACTATGAGGCGTTGAAGGCTTATCTCGTGCCGTACGCAGATCAGCTAACAACCACCAGCCGGGAGCGACTGGATCGAAATCCGCTTCGCATATTGGATACAAAGGTTGCCCATGAGCGTGACCTGTTGCATGGTGCGCCCCGACTGATTGATTTTGTGGATGAGGAAAGTCGTACGCATTTTGAAATTCTGAAAGAACTGTTGCAGGACTTGGGCCTACCCTATGTAGAGGATCCGTTTCTGGTGCGGGGCCTGGATTATTATACTCGCACGGCCTTTGAGCTGGAGCACTACGGCATTGGTGCACAAAGTGCACTCGCGGGTGGTGGGCGCTACGACCTGTTGGCAACGTTGGTCGGGAGCCGCCAGTCCGTTCCAGCTGTCGGATTTGCGGCTGGTATGGAACGGCTCTTCCTAGCAATGGATGATGCCGGAAGTGTGTCGCAAAGTGGTACGATGCCAGTAGACGTGTGGCTGATCTCACTGGGAAAGAAGGCAGAGCGCAACGCATTTAAGCTGCTGCAAGTGCTGCGAGCGGCGGGGCTTCGTGTGTGCTGCGATTTGGGCAGCCGATCGATGAAGGCCCAGATGCGCCTGGCCAACCGCGCAGGTGCGCGTTATGCGGTAATTATAGCGGATCGCGAGCTGGAAACAGGTGCGGCTCAGGTCAAGGACATGGCATCCGGCACCCAGACCACACAGCCATTTGAGGCGCTTGCCAAGTATCTCGTAACCCGGACCAGTTAACCATGTATCCACGTATTCTGGATATTCCATTACCAGTTGAATTCTTAGGCATCGACTCGATAACGATCTATTCGTTTGGGGCGATGATGGCAGTAGGCTTTTTGGTTGCGGCTTGGCTTTCGCGGAAGGAACTGGACCGTCTTTATGCGGACGGCGCACTCAAGGCTGTCCGCATTCCGATCAAAAAGGGAGCGAAAAAAGGTGTTACAGTAAAGGCCAGCCCTTCGAGCTTGATAGGGACTATCGTAGTGGTGGCCGTTGTAGGGGGAGTTATTGGCGCGAAGCTGTTTCACATTCTCGAGAATCTCGGCGACTTCTTTGCGGATCCGTTCGGGATGATCTTTTCCATGGGCGGTCTGACATTCTACGGGGGGCTGCTGGTTGCGGCGGGAGGCATTTTGTACTACGTACGCAAACACGGAATTCATTTACAGACGTTTTCGGACGCGTTATTGCCGACTGTGCTTCTGGCGTATGGCATAGGACGAATTGGCTGTCATCTGGCGGGTGACGGGGACTGGGGGATAGCAGCAGATGTGGCCGCAAAGCCCGCGATTGTACCCATGTGGCTTTGGGCGGAAACGTATCCAAACAACATCTTGGGGCGCACGTTGCCGGAATCGGGCGTGTATCCGACATCTGTGTACGAATTCTTGATGGCCGGCGCATTGTTCGGCATTCTCTGGATGTTGAGGCGCCATCCGTTTCAACGCGGCTGGCTCACGTCACTGACGGTGTTGTTTTTTGGAGTTGAGCGGATGCTTATTGAGCAGATCCGTGTCAACAACACATTTGAATTTATTGGCCTGACGGTCACGCAGGCAGAGATGATTTCGGCATGTATGATTGCAGCAGGCGTTACCGGGCTGACCCTGACCATGCG
>JAAXGT010000120.1:23433-24264 GCA_012271205.1 Rhodothermales bacterium | reverse complement strand
GTTGGGGTACCCGTGTACTGCTTTCCCAAGAAATCAAACTACGCCGAAGTTCCTTTGAGAGCCCATAAGCCATCGGCATTGGAAAGCCCATCAAGCGTATAAAGCGCTCATTATCACCCGGGCTGGACTCTACAACAACTCCCATGAACCGAGTATCTCCGTGGTGTGCACCGAGACTATCCAAGAGCCCGATATACTAAAATATTTCGTTGAGGCACGGAGGGCACAGGGACGTGTGCAAAACAAATACGGCAACTATCCCCGCATTGATCACGCCAGCATCGGTTTCAGGCAGAAATGCTGCTAACTCCGACATAGGAACCGGGTCGGCTGCGTCAATGGTCAGAGCCATCTTGGCAGAAGGTTGCTCGTCAGTCGGACGCAACAAGACCATGCCTAATACGGCAAGCCCTCCAAGCACGAAAAGAACTGCTGCATATTTACCGATCCGATCTGCCATATACGTATCTACGGGTCCAGGTTAGTGCGGTCCCTCTTGTGGAAACTTACCGAAATGAAACATGGCGGTCAAGACCGACGTTCTTCCTTTCCGGCATAGGTGTCTGTCTCATAGGCTGCCTGCAGTACCGAACGAACGTCTTGGGCCGTGTCCTTGTTCGGAATGCGGCGGACGGCGTTTTCGCGCTTGCGCCACTGACAACGCTGATGCCCCACTCGGTCTCTAAAGGCCGCCCTGATCCCGGCAATGCGCCCCTTAGCCCCGTCGGACAGGGCCAGCAGACGTCCCTCAAATGTGAAGCCACGCTCCGTCAAGGTGTCCATGAAGGCTTTGACCGATGCGCTGTGTTCACTCTGCGTCTCAAAACAGCC
>JAAXGT010000120.1:0-23329 GCA_012271205.1 Rhodothermales bacterium | reverse complement strand
GTTGTGGCGGTCTCGTGATACCGGCGCTGAGACAGTCCCAGAAGCCGGGCTTTGCAGAGCCGCGCCTGATCCTCATTGGAGAGAAGTTGTGCCTTTTTTATAGGACTCAAGCGGCTGTTCTTTTCCCTTGTCGACGATCCGTACGCGCGTGACTCTCAGTTTGACGCGTTGATGACCACCCGGACTGCCCCGGATTGGTCCCCCAGCGCCGGTATCCGGTCTGACTCTTGGCCTTGGGCCTTCCACAGAGGGAAGCCACTTCACGGTCCATCAGCTCTTGAAGCACACACACTTGGACCTACTCCATGCTTTGTTCAGCCAGTGTCTTCAAATCGGCTGGCTCCAGGGTGCGAAAGAACACGTCATACGGGGGCCTGATACAGTATGGGTGGTGTGAAACGGTACGACAGACGCCAAAAAGGCCCCATCTTGGTGAGTGGATCCCACAAAACGGGGCTGAGTCTTAGGCGTCTTGCGGCTGATTGGTCCAAATCAGCCGGCTCTAGTAGGCGACACAGTGCCTCACATGGGGGCATGATTAAAGCGGTACGCGTTGATTCACCGGTCCGGGGGGCCTATAGGGGGCAGGCGGATGGTCAGCCGGTGGATGCCGGACATCACGCGCTCGCCGCGATCCACCTTCAGCAGCATGCCAGTGCGATGCACCGTCAGGGTGTCGGCCATATCGGTCTGGAGTCTGTGGCCGGCGGACCGGTTCAGGGCCGTCAGTGTGCGGGCAGGTCCTGGAGTTTCTCTGTGGCCTGTTGAGCCTCCAGGCCAGCCGCAGACAGTGGCGATACGAGACAGCATGGTCGACCGAAAATCCACTGGTCGTGGCTGCTATCTAGCGTTCAGACAGCGTTGCTTGGCGATGGTGTGGCCCCAGACCGTGCGCACGCCCCCCCGGGCACGATGCACAACAGCCCTTGATCCGCCGTCACCCTGCGCGCCGCCAACCCATACAGCAAGGTTTCAATGCGCTCCTGATTTTCCGACGCACTGTCGGTGACGCCGAGACTACACCGATGGCCCGTCAGCGTGCCCCCATGGCCAGTACCTGAACTTCATAGGGGATTGAATTCAGAAGCGGCTGGGATAACCTGAAATGGATATCAGTCAGCTTCCGGCATTCCAACCTGCAGATTTCTTTTACGGTACACAGCTTGCCGTCTTCGTGCACCGTAGCATAGCACAGTGGTACACCGGGTGCGGATTCAGTAGATCTGGATACGTCGTGTGGAGGATTTGACTGGCCCCAAGGGCTGTACGCCAAAGCAGCTTGGGCTCAAGCCCTCTCTGGTAGCGGTTTGGGCTTAAAGAGCGACAGCATCGCGACAGAGGCGAAGGGGGCCAGCAGGGTGGACGCCAGAAGACCTCCCGTGACCGTGACCGCCAAACCAGTCCAGAAGTCGCCCTTGTCTGGGAAGACCAACAGCGGCAGCATGCACGCGGCGCTTGTAAGCGTTGTGGTCCACATCGGACGCAGCCGCTCGCGAACGGCCAGACGCGCCAGTATGGGCGGCTTGCCATAGGGGCGATCCTCCTGCAACTGGCGGAATCGATCTGTCAGCAGTATGCTGTCGTTGACGGCGATACCAATCAAGAGCACCATTCCAATAAAGGCGCCTTCAACAAAGCTGGCTCCTGTGAAGAGAAAGCCGATACAAACCCCTACAGCAGCAAGCGGCACGCTAAGCATTACCACAAATGGAAGGCGCCACGACTCAAATATCGCTGCTGTCACAAGGAAGACAAGGACAATGGTTGCTACAAAAATCCAGCTGAAGGCCCGTTTCGTCTCGTCCGTGAAGAAATAATTGTATCCGTACTCCAAACGATACCCCGCTGGTGTCGGAAATGTCTCGATCGCATTTCGCATAAACTTGCGCGTCATATCATACGGCCCTCTAAAATCAACACTGATATGGCGCACATACTGCTGGTTTTCACGCTCAATTTCGGCAGGCATTTCAACGATCTCGTAGTCAGCTATTCCCGCCAGCCTGAGGATGGAGCTGTCCCGGACCGCAAGCGGGCGCTGCGTAATACGGTCAATGTCTATTTCAGAGGCTTGATCGATGATCAGGCGAATGGGTACACGCGAGTCTCCAGCGATATCTGCCCGCCGAAATTCCCGCGTGGTCTCAAAGTACGGTTGCAGGCGGTACGTAACCCAATTGGCAGAGGCACCGGCTCGTGCCGTCGCATCTCCATCCCAGTGGAATTGCAGTACCTGTCGGGACTGGGTGCTTAGCCATGAATTTCGCGAACCGTTTAGATCTACGCCCATCACACGCCGACTTTGCCGCTTTACAAACTGCGCAAACCGATTGGCCAAGGCGTCCAAGTCCTCGTAGTTGGGACCGTAAATGCGAACGCGTTCACCGCCGCCTCCGCCCCCGCCCCCGCTGTAATAGCTGGTATTCGGGATAATTCCTCCCACGTATACGGACATTCCGCCAAGCAGAATTGCCCGTCCGACGAGCCGGTTCTGCAGGATATAAGGCTCAGCGTGAAGAAGTGCCCCTTCCTTGAACTCTATAATTAACCGAGCCTCATCCTCACTAATTCTGACATCGGTGCGATAAACGGACTCCGAAGCCAGGGCCATCCGCTCGAAGTTCGTAATGAGTGAATCACTTCGCTCGATTACGTTTCCCTTTGGAAATCCCAATTCTACCCTAATGCTGGTCCGTTCGGGGTAGCTCCAAGGTGTATAGAAGGAAGCATTCCGGAAAAAAGGTCGCAAGACGCCGCCTAGGAGCGGGTCAAGCCACTGACGTGCATCTTGGACTCTCTGGGATCCCAGTGAAGCATTGTATATGCCGGCAAAACGTTCCTTGACTTCGCTGGACCATCCTCGTGAAGGCTCATTGATCTGCTTGGGCAGCTTCCATAGCGGAGCACCGAGCACTAGGAGCAGAGCAACAAGAGTAAGCTTCGGGAATCGGGCGACCACGCGGTAAGGCATGGCTACCGCGCGACGCAACCACCGGCGCTCCAGCCTATCAACGGTCGGGGGTAGGAAACGTACGACCACGGGTACGAAAACAACGGCACTTGCCAGAGAGACAAGCAGTGTAAGACTGACCAAGATTCCGAACGGAAGAAACAGGTCACGCAAGTCTCCGCTCAGATAGACCAAGGGGAGCATGACCGCTATGGTGCTCAGCGTACCCCCCAGAAGCGGCAGCCAAACAGCCTTCAGGGCGGCCTTCGTGCGTGCTATTTGCAATTCAAGCCCTTCCATGCCGCGTGCAGCCAACTTTCGCTGTTGCAGGAGAAGCTGTTCGACAACGACGACACTGTTGTCCACCAGAAGGCCAAAGACCAAGACTAATCCCGCCAGTGTAATAACGTTCAGGGACAGATCGAAGAGCCTGAACAGGGCCAGCGCAGGTGCCAAGGCTACGGCAACACTGAGCAATACAATGAGCGCAGCCCGAACGCTCTTTAGCATAAAGAGAAGCACTAGTATGACTAGTATGAGTCCAATACCGCCACGTAATGCCAAGTCATCAAGCAGTTCTCGCACATTCTCGGTTCGATCCATTACGACGAGAAGCCGCCCACCTTCCGGCAGGGAAGCGCGAATGTCCTCGATACGGTCGAAGACGGATTCCGCCACGTCAATCATGTGCGAGCCCCGCGTGCGTTCCAGATCCATAGCTACTGCGTTCAGCCCATCGATACGCCGGATACTGGTTCGCGGCGCAGGGCCCAATTCAAGAGTAGCTACCTGATCGAGACGAATGGGGAGTTCACCCGGACTGCTCTGGCTGACGATAATGCCGGCCAGGCGGCCTACATCGAATTCGGGATGACTGATCAATAGATGTCCCTGCCCCCGGGCATCCATCCGGCCAAATACGTGATCTTGCAAAGCCTGAGATATTTGTGACCGAACCTCGGCATACTCGATTCCGTACGCGTCCAGTCGAGCAGGATTGAGCGTAATCAAGAGTTCGCGTTTGCTTCCTCCTGTTACTTCAACCAAATCAATACCAGGCAAGCTCTCGAACTGGGGCTTTAATGATTCATCAGCGAGCTTTCTGAGCTCATCCGGGCTGTAAGGGCCGATCAGCCTCAACGTCATGAAACCCTGCACGTCACGGAATGCCCGCGGAACGTGCTTAGTCAGGCGGGGCGACACGTATTCCGGCAACTGGTCTCTGAGCAGCGTCAGCCTTTCTCCAATCTGCGTGGCAAACGTGCTTAGGTTTATGTCTTCATCCACCTGAATCTGAACATGAGAATAGCCCTCAGAGGAAATACTGTTTATTTCGACAATGCCGGGTACCGTCTGGACTTCACGCTCGATCGGCGCTGTCACATACCGCTCGACTTGTTGCGGGGCTGCGCCCGGCCAACTAGCCCCAACACTCACACGAGGCAGTTGAGTATTGGGCGTGTATTCGATCGGGATATCGATTGCGGCCCAGAAACCAGCCAGAACTATGGCGATGCACCAAGACATCACGGCAATTGGCCTGTTAAGGAGTCCAGCTCCCTTACTGAACATGGCGTGTTGGGCTCGCAATAGTTGGTGGTCGATTGGCGTTATACTTCAAAAACCGAACCGTTCTGCTACGAGACCGGTTCCATAATTCAAGTTTTAGTCAAGAGATGCACCAATTTGGAACCGAGTCATGGCATGCTCTTTGATGCGAGCTACTACATCAATCGTTTAATCCGATCAGTCTAGAGCATACATGTCCCGTGAATCGCCTTCTTCCAGAAGAGTTAAGCCTTGGCAGGTGTTCGGCGTGATATTGGCGCTGGCGATTGCAGGCCTCGTCTTGTATGCAGTGTGGCCGGCCATAACCGGAGGGGACACGGATGAGGAAAGGGAAATGCCTGAAGAGCCGGAAGAGGCGCGTGCACCTGTTGAAGTACTGGTATTGCAGCGGGGGGAGTTTCCCCTGCGTGCGGAAGCGACAGGCCATCTTGCGCCGTGGCGCAAGGCAGACATAAGCGCAGAGACCAGTGGCCTCATTTTGGAGCGCCCGATTGAAGAAGGACAGCGTGTTCAAAAGGGCCAATTGCTTATGCGGCTGGATGATCGCGAGCAGCACATTCGGTTGGCAGAGGCTGAGGCGGCCCTCTTACAGTCGAGGGCGGAATACGCCGTAGACCTAAGTGACAGCGGCGACCTGCCCACCGCTGATACAACGGCCCTTGCGGATGCCCGGCAACGGCTGCGCGAGGCCCAGGCTGCCTTTGATGCGGGCAACCTCATGCAGTCAGAACTGGCTCAGGCGCGGAGGCACTTCGAGGCCATGGATGTACTGGTCGGTAATCAGCGTGAGGCGGTCTGGGCCGTACAAAGCAATCTGACGCAGCGCGAACAACAGGTTGAGCAGGCACAGTTGCAATTGGAGCGCACGCAAATCGTGGCCCCGTTCAGCGGACGGATTTCAGATCTTGTGGTGGAGGCGGGGCAGCATGTCGGGCCCGGCACAAAGTTATTGACTCTTCTCGATGATAACCGAATGAAAGTCGCCGTAGACGTGTTGGAAGCTGACTTGGTACACATTCGCAATGGAGCAACCGCCAACGTCGTCGTGCCAAGTTACAGCGACGAAGTACTCCAGGGCCGGGTGCACGCCGTCAATCCTTCTGTCGATACAAGGACAGGTTCTGGGCGGGTCACAGTAGCCTTGCAAAACCCAAGTGGACGGCTTGTATCTGGCTTGTATGCAGATGTGGCATTGGAGAAAAACCGCCTACAGGATCGGATGGTGGTGCCTTCCGGCGCCGTGATCGTCCGGCAAGGACGGGACGTCCTTTTCCTGGTTAAAAACCGGAGATCCTATTGGATGTATGTAATCGTTGGCGAGCGCTCCGGAGACTTTACTGAAATCCTAGGTGGCGATCCACCTAGCGTCGTAGAGCCAAGTGATTCTGTGGTCGTCGTTGGCAATTACGCGTTGGCCCATGATGTCCCTGTAGAGGTAACCCGCGTCGTAGAGTTGGGATTGCGATAAGTGCAGCGGTGTTTACGTCAAACCTCTAGGTGGGCATGAAAACGGTCATTTCTGTTTGCCTGAGCCGCCCGGTTTCAGTTGCGGCGTTTTATATCCTGCTCATGGTTTTGGCGGCCGCTGCTTACGTGCGGTTGCCCGTGGCGCTGCTACCGGATTTGCGGTATCCAGGGTTGGTGGTATGGACGAGTTATCCCGACGTACCGCCGGACCGGGTGGAGCGAGCCGTAACCGAGCAGATCGAACAGGCTGTAGCCGGTACGGCTGGGCTTTTGCGCGTCACGTCGCGTACGCTGCTCGGGGGCAGCCTGGTCCATATGCAGTTCGGGTGGAATGCGGACTTGGATCTGGCGCTCTTGGACGTGCGCGAGAATATGGACCGGCTGGGCGATGTCTTCCCGCGGGAAGCGTCAAAGCCCGCAGTGCTCCATCTCGACCCGGGCGATCGACCCATAATGGTTGTTGCACTGCGCTATGCTGGAGAGCTGCAGAGTAACCGTCCGGAGGATCTGGTAGAACTCAAGCGCGTCGGCCGGGACATCATTGCCCGGCGCCTTGAGCAGCTCAATGATGTGGCACGCGTGCAGGTAACCGGCGGGTTCGAGCGCCGGGTCGAAATTGAGGTCGATCCGGACCAGATGCTGGCCTACGGGATTAGTCTGGACGATATCGCTCGGCAGTTGGCGGGTTCAAATGTAGCTTTGTCCGGGGGGGTTATTCGCCGCGGGCCGTTTCGTTATCCGGTCGAGGTGAGTGGGGAATATAAAGGCACGGCTGATATAGCAGAAACCGTCATTCCCACGCAAAGCCCTACCCCCATTCGGTTAAGCGATGTGGCTGAAGTGCGCGATGGCGTAGCGGATCGCCGCGGGCTCGTGCGTCTGGACGGTGCTGAAACACTCTTGCTTCTCATTGAGCGCAGGGCAGATGCGAACGTAATTCGTGCCGTAGAAGAGATTCGCACGACCCTTGCCGACTTGGAGGAGGAATACCCTCGCATCAGGCTGGATGTGGTTGTTGATGAGAGCGAATTCATAAAGGCGGCCATTGGCGGTGTTACGCAGGCCGTGTTGTTCGGGGGGCTTTTGGCCATCCTGGTACTATTTGCCTTTTTGCGGCGCATGCGGGCCCTCTTGGCCACCGCTATAGCAGTGCCGCTTTCAATAGGAGTGACGCTGGTCTTGTTTGAGCCGTTTGATGTCACGTTTAACCTGATATCACTAAGCGGTCTCGCACTGGGTGCCGGCATGCTGGTCGACAATGCAATTGTTGTTATCGAAAACATTGCCCGACTGCGCGAGAAAGGCGAAGCGCCGCTCGAGGCAGCGCGCAACGGCGCCTCAGAAGTAGCGGGCGCAATCACGGCCAGCACCTTGACCACGATTGCCGTCTTTTTACCTATAACGCTCGTGGAAGGGTTGGCAGGCCGCCTGTTTAGAGACCAGTCGCTGGCCGTGGTTTGTTCGCTACTGGCTTCGTTGCTTGTGGCGCTGACGGCGGTGCCGCTAATAGTGTCGCGTGAAGGCAAGAATGCCGGTCGATCTACTCGCGAATCACGTACCGGCACATGGCTCTTGGCCGGCTATGAACGTGCTCTTTCTTGGAGCCTGGATCATCGCTGGACAGTGATGATGTTCTGTGCTTTGGTGCTTATGGGGGCTGGGCTGTTAATCATGAATCTGCCGCGTGAAGTAATTCCCAAAACAGAGCAGGGGCGTGTCGAAGTGCGTGTTACGCTCCCCACCGATTCCGATTTGCCAATGGTAGCAGCACGAGCGGCACAGCTTGAATCTCAGGCTCGGGCCCGCGGGTGGGCTGACAGGGTGCTCGCGGATCTGGGAGAACGCGATCAGGCCCGCTTGGACTTGGATCCTCGTCCTCCGTACGAAGGCGATGTAACCTTGCTTCTGCCGCTGGGACAGCGCGCCGACGAGGTACTACCAGGTGTGCAGGCATTGGATCTGCCCGACGATGTCTCAATCAAGGCCCAGCGAGTAGAAACACAACTCGAGCAATTGCTCACTACGAGCGATGCCGATTTGCTTATCGATCTTGTGAGCGAGGAGCGGCGTGACGCAGAGTTTGTCGTAGATCGCGTGTTGCAGCTATTGGAAGTGCGGCCGGAGCTGGCCAACGTGCGCCGCACAGATGCGGCATCAGTGCCGACGTACCAACTGGCCTTCAACAGGGACGTAATGAACCGCTATGGTGTAAGTGCCAACATGCTGACGTCCTATTTGGAGGCAGGTGCACGCGGGAGTCAGGCTACTACGCTCAAGACAGTTAACGAAGAAGTACCGGTCGTATTGCGGTCGCGCCATATAGATTCGATCGAGCGGCTCTTGGCAGAACAGATCCCTGCACGAGACGGCCTGATGCCCATTGGGGCGTTTGTTACCGCTACACTGCTGCCTTTGCCGGCGGCGCTTGTGCGTGTGGAGCAGGCATCCGTAATCCGGCTGACAGCCGATGTTGCGCCAGGATATGACCTTAGGACGGCTGTCGATGCGGTCAATGAAATAACAAGAAATACGCTGCCACCAACAGTACGTAGCCGTGTGGGCGGTGCGGCGGAAGTGTTTCAGCAGAGTCTGTTCGGCGTGGCGCTGAGTCTGGCACTGAGTCTCTTGCTTGTGTATCTGATTCTGGCAGCACAGTTTGAGAACCTGGTGCAACCACTCATTATTCTGGTGGCGGTGCCCTTGGCGGCGGCCGGCGTTTCGTTTGTGCTTGGGCTTACGGGCCAAACCATTAACCTGATGAGTCTCATGGGGTGTGTGGTGCTCGTTGGGATTGTGGTCAATGATGCCATCATAAAGACGGATTTCATAAACCAACGGCGTGCTGCAGGCATGCCGACGCGCGAGGCCATCTTGGCGGCGGGGCGCGACCGCGTGCGGCCCATTCTTATGACGACCATTACCACGGTACTGGGACTCATGCCGTTAGCGATGGGCTTTGGTCAAGGGGCCGAGTTGCGGGCACCGCTAGCCATTGCCATTGTAGGTGGTCTGACCAGTGCGACTGTGCTCACGCTTTTCATCGTTCCTGTACTCTACAGCATAGTTGTCCGTTCGCGGTAGGATCAGCACGGCTATCTGCAAGGCGTGCATCTGGAAGGGGCCTAAATCATAGCAGCGGGTTCTCTGGAGGCTTTCGTTGAAAGCACGTTTTGCCGGCACAAGCCAGAACTCGGCCTGTCCTGACCTGCCACAGCAAGGATAGCGGCTCACCTACTTGCACCCGTGTTGGCCGGGCATGTGGTGCAGTGCATTCGACCGAAGCTGAAAGCGCTCACTACAGCGGGCTCCCGTTGTTTGCCACACCAACTCAACCCCAATTTACAGCACAATTGGGACTTGACTGGGGTAGTCGCATGTGCATGAGGGCGCACTTGTGTTACAGGATAACAATATAAGGGGAGCTCTGATCGACGGCGTTGATGAAGCCGGATTGGCGTCAACAGGTCCAAAAAGAGGTCAAGAGGGCCATTTTCAGTCCAGAGAAGGATTTGACTCTCATCACGCGTGAGCGCCTCTTTCCAAGTCTTAAGGTCAGCTGTGTCTTTTCCATCCGGTCATCGTTTTGGGGTTCTGGAACGGACCACCTCGAACCTGCCTGAAGGTGATGGCCTTCTCTGTTCACCGATTCGGCTGTTTTCGTTTTACAGCAATTAGGGACACAATTGTAAAGTCAAGGCCTCTCGGCCCAGAATGCTCCAGTTAACGGGGTGCTTCAGATAACGGCCTCAAACCGGTATTGAATCCGTATTTGAAACAACAGGCGTGTTCGTGAACCGGCGGGGTGGCTGATGTGCGAATGATCGGCCAGATTGCGAAGGGTGGCACTGAGGCGCAGACGCTCGCCCCACAACCGCTTCTGCGCAGTCAAGTCCACGAGCACCGCAGCCGGCATGCGAAATGCATAATGCTCCGGAGCGGCTTGTGCAGCAGCTGAATAATCGGGCCAGTTGGATACGCCTCGGTAGCGTGCGCGTGCGTGTAACGTGAACCGCGGATTGGGTGCAAAGTCCACTTGGGCGTAGGCAAGAACACGTTGATGCCAAGCAGCGCGATACTCATGCTGGCCCGCCATTATGTACGCGTAGGCGGCATGAACTGCAGCAGTCACATAGTGCCCGAGGGGCATACGCAGTTCCGCTTCTCCACGGAGTGTGTTGCCTGCAATCGACCTTGCCGTAGTGGCCACCTTAAGGCCTGTTGTGAGTGAGTCATATATAGCGGCATAGGACAATAGCGGATAGCCCCTGTGGCGCCGAAACCCGCCGGTAAAGGAAAGCTCTATATCACGGCGCCGATGCCAGGAAAGATCAGCGGAAAGTACCTGCTCGCGTTTATCGCTGGCTTGGAGTTCAACCGGGAGAGAACCGGGAGACGTCGGCTGGTACCCCTGTGTCAACCAGTACGCCAAGTCGTGTTGGCCCGCATAGCTCCGATCGTTCATGGCAATAGTCAACCGTACATCGGCTGGAAGGAAGCCCAATGACCCAAATGCAGAGTACCCCGGCGCACGCCCGTCAATGGAAAAGCTGCCCATGGTCACAAGTTTGACCCACCGTCCAAGAAGCGCATCCAATTGACCGTAGACGCTTCCCAGAGTTAGCATCTGCACGTTGTGTACGGGAAAGGGGATGGTGCGCAGGTACGCACCCCGGATACCGAACTCTGCCTGCGCTCTATTTCCCGTGAATCGTCCGTAGAGGTGAGCCCGCAAGGCATTCTGTTCAAAATCCACGTTGACACTACCTAGATTCCGACGTGTCAGAACATTTGACTGCATGCCAGACAGGCGGTATCCCATCTTGCGCCAAGTGCCGTTCGCACGCACGTAGGCAGTTTCATGATTTACCGGGGCTTCCAGGCCTAAGGTTTCAGAATAACGCAGGTCTTCAGTGCGGGCTGCGGCTCCCGTAATCGTGTGCGTGCCGAGTCGGAATGATGCGCGACCAGCCCGCAGGAAAATGCGGGCGTCCTTTTCGCCAACGTATAGCGTGCGGACACGCGTTCGAATGCGCGGATCTGTGGCGTGATGTTCATCCAGTATGGCTTGGGCGCGCAAATGCCAATTGCGTCCGCCGCCGGCTATAACACCTTGTATGGTTGGGCCAGTGCGATCGACATTGGGACCGCCGAAATCCGTATATCGCCACGGTCCCGGATCCCCCGTTTCGTTACCGACCCCGAGCACCCCACGTGCGGAAAGCCCGTGCGTGACCGGGCACGTCTGCAAATGAATCGCACCGGCCGCCGCGATAAGGCCACCAATAATGACCGGCAGCGTGTGCAACTGGACAGTGCACACTTCAGATAGGCTCAGCGGCAGGCCATTAATACTCTGGCGGCCCAGTGCGCGCAGATCAACAGGGCTCTCATCTACAAACAGCTTCCAGGCTGAGCTAGTCTCCCACGTAACACCCAGCGGTGCTGCGTCCCAATGGTAGTCCTCCGTCGAAAAAGTGCTCCATGTTCCCGCCAGAGCAAAAATATCACTCAGCCGCGTGATGCCGGCCCGTGCTAGATCGTCGGATGTTAACGTCTGGACGCCCGGTTGCGCACTCGCGGCCGTTGCATTGGCCAGTAAGATCAGCGCGGCCACCAGCGGGCGCAACTTGCCGCAAGGGAGTCGGCGCATCACTCTAACAGGGCGCGTAAGCGACGACCCGCCGGAATACGGACGGCCAGCCCACCTGACACGTACCACAAGCGCAGGAGCGGTGTCGTATGCACCCGCAGGTAATCGGCACGGGCGGAGACTCCCCAAGTTGGGCCGATGGCGGCACTTATGGCAACACCGCCGCTTAGAACCAGATCGCTTTCAGTGCTGACGCCGGCAAATGTGGTTTCTGCGCCGTCGAAGGACATGCGATAATTGCCAAGGCGTAGTCCGGGACGCACGGCTATTGTGCTTTTAAGTCGCCAGTCCACGCTCCAGCCCGCAAATACCCAAAAAGCTCCGAATCCAGGTACATCCCGCGCAGCGTTATAGCGATGTATAGTGGCGCCCGTTTCCGTGATGCCCCAATAGAAGGGTGTGGCCAGTGTAATGGTACCGCCCCGTCCGGGACGCCAATATTCGTGTAACAGGTTCCGGTTGACATTTGAGGTTGTAAGCACTTGGAACTCCAGTGTGGAAAATGGCGCCTGCGCCTGCACCTGAAGAGCTCCTGCCAGCAAGCACAAAACAAGCAGCACAGGTCGCATGTACCCTAGTTGCTCCACAAGTCCAACGAGCCGTCGAGGGTAAGCCGCACGCCCGCAGAAATGAGTCCAACAAAACGCGTCTTGTGTGCGGCACTGCCCCTTTGGGAGAAATTCACCCCCGCATCCATCGAAAGCCACCACCAGTGCAGGGGCTGCCAAGCGGCGTACACAGCGCTGCGTGTTGTACGTTCCACCGTACCATCCAAGAGGTTTCTGGGCCTTTCGTCATTGCCCGGAAATGGCTGTCGCATGTCTCGCTCACCCTGCCACAAGCGATCAATGCGAGGCGCTACTCGCAAGCCGGGTACCCAGCGGTCCAGATAGAATTCCGCCGCCAGGCTGGCCTGCACGTAATCGCTGAACTGTGTGGCCAGCCCACGATTCAGATAGATGTAGCGGCCTTCCGGTTGCGGCGCATTATAGGCGCGCGAGGTGACGGCATCAAATGAGAATTCAAGATCCGCGCTGCGCAGCGCCAATGCCGCCGTTCCCGCCATCACGAAGGTGATGGTTTCCGGGCCGGTATTGGCCTGCAGCCGTATATCATCGACCAGAAACTGTCCGTGCAGCGTGAGTCGGTTCCACTGCGCCCACATGAGTCCTGCCAGCATCCCGTTGTTTTCGTCATTCTTGGGAATGTTATCCACCACAAACGTGAAGGGATGCAGCGGATTGAGATACTTAAGTGAAGGGCTGGCAGATACTCCGGAATAAATGGCCGACTCCATAAAGCTCAACATAAACCGTTTGGACGGCCGAAAATCCCATCGGTGTGCGGCCATAAACCGGCGCGTACTGCCTAAGCGAACCGAGTCGTCCGCCGCACGGCCAGTGAAATAGCGACCACCCGTTGCACTGTCGAGTTCTCCTAAAAGGCCCGTGACCGACAGGCGGTTTCCGCCCAGCCGGAGCATCAATTGATCCCGACTGCGAGCGTTGTCGCTCATAACAGTGGCCGTTTCGCCAGGCACACCCCAGTGCACATCCCAGCGCCCCAAGTATGCCGATGCCCAGCGGCTGTGATAGCCTGCATAAGTATGCTCACTACGTGCCCAGAGGCGGAGTGCAACATCGAATCCGTCGGGATCGTTTTCGTAGAATCGGTTGTGGTACAGGCCCATTTCGCCAACGATGGGACCGGCGTCGAGGTAGGCCGTAGCCCATGTACCGTACCAGTAAAAGTTAATCGCATCACCCTGCGGCCGAAGGGGATCAATACGATCACTGTTAATGGTTTGGGCGGCCACCAGAAACGTATAGCCGACGCCAGCCTTGTCTTCATGCGGAGTGGCAGGTTTCAGTGAGTGGCGAAGCAGTTTGACCCAGTGAGCTTCGGCTGGCTCGAGTCGACTGTTGTCTACATGGTCCAGTGCCGCCCACACGTCTCCGCGCCGGTATGGAATAGCGGTTGGATTAAGTTCCAGTAAGTGCCCCCGGCGCTGCAGACGAACGATGTATTCGTAGGCATAATCGCCAGCTGGAATCAGGCGATCATCCTGCGCCAGACTGCTCGCAGGTGTGAAAACCAGGAGAAACAAAAGGATGAATCCGTTCAGTCGTGCCATCATGGTGGATCCAATTCGTCCTAATATAGATTACGGCCGGTCCACGGATCACACGGAAAGATCAGGAATCCAGTCCACGGCATGTGCCGTTTTGCATAGTCTTATCTTGCTTTGATTCTCGGCATACGCATCCCGCATGTCCCGCACCTTCGAGTTTGTTGCCTTGCTCGTAGTCGATACGTTGGCGGCTGCAATTTCGTGCCTGGTTTACTTGCGCCTTCGGTATGGCCCGCAGTTTGACTGGCTGGGGATTGTGACTCCTCAGGGAACTACGGTGTATCCATTGTACGTGGTTATATCGCTGGCGCTTTACTGGATCGTCATTTTCATCTTCTTTGGGATGTATCGTGAGCGGCATGCTTCCAGCCGCTTTGATGAACTCGTATCGCTGACGAAAGTCGTGACTATTGGCGTCCTCGTTTTAGTCTTTAGCATCTTTACCGACACACTCCAGGCAGGTGCCAGCAGGTCCATAATCTTTGGCTACTGGGGTGCGGTATTGGGGCTTACGGCTGTGGGTCGCATTGGGGTGCGGTCCGTGCAAAAGGTGCTCACATTGCGGGGTTATGGGACGCATCGGGCACTAGTTGTGGGCTGGACCGATCAGTTAGAGCGCCTCTACAGGGATGTGGCCCGCTACCCTGCAGCGGGGTTGCGTGTAGTCGGTGCGATACGATTGGGGCATAAGGGAGGCGTGCCACCAGGGGGTTCAAATGAGGAGGACTCTCAGGTGCTTGCACAGGAGATAGAAGTGCGAACGATCGAACAATTGCCGCAGCTCATTGATGAATTGGCCGTGCGAGATGTACTGATTGCCTTGGGATCTGAAGACCACAAGGAGCTGGATGAAGTACTTCGTCTCTGCGACGGCAAGCATGTAACACTGAAGGTAGTGCCGGATTTCTATTCCGTAATTGGCGGCATGGCCCGCACAGAGCACATCTACGGTCTGCCCCTCATTGAAGTGCTGCCTGTGCCTATGCCCGCCTGGGAGCAAAGCACGAAGCGGCTTTTTGATCTTGTGGTATCCCTAATGATTCTGGTCGCAGGTCTGCCGCTGTGGTTTGTGGTAGGCCTCGTAGTGCGATCCACGTCGAAAGGGCCCGCCATTTACCGCCAGGAACGGGTGGGCAAGACCGGGCGGGTGTTCACTATGTACAAGTTTCGGACGATGCGTCAGGATGCTGAAGCCTTGACCGGGCCTGTGTGGGCCACGGAAGATGACCCACGCTATACGGCCATGGGACGGTGGCTGCGCAAGACACGACTGGATGAAATTCCCCAGCTTTGGAATGTGCTCCGCGGAGACATGAGTCTCGTTGGCCCGCGCCCCGAACGCCCCTATTTTGTTGAAAAGCTGACCGGAAAAGTGCCACTCTACAACCGTCGTCACCGTGTCAAGCCTGGCATTACAGGCTGGGCCCAGGTCATGTGGCATTATGACGCTTCACTGGAGGATGTCCGGCAAAAGGTCAAGTATGACCTGTTCTACATCGAAAACATGAGTTTGCGGATGGACTTCAAGATTCTGTTTCGGACCATCCGTGCGGTCGTATCCGGAGGCGGCCAGTGAACGGGGACATTGCGCTGACACGTGCAGAGTATGTGCACCTGCATCGCGCGCTGGAACTGCCTCGTGTGATCGAGGAACGCATGCTGCGTCTGATCCGGCAGAACCGCGTGTCAAAGTGGTTCAGCGGGTATGGTCAGGAGGCGATTGCTGTGGGCTGCACCTGGGCACTGGAGGCGCAGGATGTAATACTGCCACTCCACCGAAATCTCGGAGTGTGGACAACACGAGGTGTGCCGCTCAAGCCGCTCTTTTGCCAGCTCATGGGCCGAGCAGGCGGCTACACGAAGGGCCGGGATCGGACGTTTCATTTTGGGTTGCCCTCGCACCGCATTATAGGGATGATCTCGCATTTGGGGGCCATGTTGCCGGTGGCCTGCGGTGTAGGTCAGGCAGCGCAGTTAAGCGGGGAGAAATATGTGGCCGCCGTCTTTTGCGGAGATGGAGCCACGCGCGAAGGAGACTTTCATGAAGCGTGCAGTCTGGCTGCATTATGGAAGTTGCCGGTGCTCTTTGTGGTCGAGAACAACGGTTATGGACTGTCTACCTCCACGAGCGAAGCGTTGCCCGTGGAAGACATAGCACTGGCTGCGGCTGGCTACGGCATGCCCGGAGTAACCGTAGATGGGAATGACGTGTTGGCGGTTGCAAGGGCTATACGGGCGGCTGCAAGCCGTGCCCGGGCCGATGAGGGACCCACGCTGCTGGAGATGAAGACTTTCCGCCGGCGGGGACATGAAGAGGCGTCGGGGACCAAGTACGTACCCAAGGATCTGATGGCGGCGTGGGCCGACAAGGATCCAGTGGACCGGTACACCCGCTATCTGAGCGAACGTGGAATTATGACGACGAACGAGATTCGGGCTGTGCACAGGACACTGGCCGAAGAGGTGAAAGAGGCATCGGAATACGCATTGGAGCAGCCCATAGTGGAAAGTACGCTGGAGCGCGAAGAATCGTCGGCGTTTGCCCAGTCAAAACGAGAGCTGCGTGTTCCGAGTGGACCCGAGACCGAAAAGCGTTACATCGACGCCATTAATGAGGCACTCCATCAGGCCATGGAAGCTGATGAACGCGTGCTGCTTTTGGGGCAGGATGTGGCTGAGTACGGTGGTGTATTCAAGGCATCCGCAGGTCTGCTGGACCGTTTTGGGCATGCGCGGGTGCGCAACACGCCAATTATAGAAAGTGGGGCCCTGGGAGTTGCGCTGGGATTGGCACTCGAGGGTTACCACCCAATCGTCGAAATGCAGTATGCGGATTTCATTGCATGCGGATTTAATCAGATAGTTAATAACCTCGCTACGACGCATTACCGCTGGGGCGCGCCGGTTGGGGTAACGATTCGGGCGCCTTATGGCGGCCATATTGGTGCCGGGCCTTTTCATTCACAATGTATGGAGGCCTGGTTTTGTCACACGCCAGGGCTGAAGGTGCTGGTGCCATCTACGCCCAGGGATGCCAAGGGCCTGCTCCTGGGTGCGATCGCGGATCCGAATCCAGTGCTCTTCTTCGAGCACAAGCACCTTTATCGATCTGTGCATGGCCCGGTGCCGGATGCGGCGTATGAGTTTGGTTTCGGGGAGGCCAGGGTGATCCGCCGGGGGCACGATGCCACGATCGTGACGTATGGGTTGGGAGTGCATTGGGCACTGGAAGAGACCGCTTGGCAGACGAAGACGCGCGGAGCGGAAATCGAGGTCATTGACCTGCGTACGTTAATTCCGTGGGATCGCGAGACGGTCCTTTCGTCAATTCGCAGGACATCACGTCTTCTGATCTTGCATGAGGCCACGATGACGGCGGGCTTTGGGGCGGAGGTGGCAGCGCGTATAGTTGAGGAAGGCTTCGAGCTTTTGGATGCTCCGCCGGTGCGCGTTGCGGCACTGGACCTTCCCGTACCGTTTTCGATCAATCTGGAAACCGAAATCTTTTCGGCGCAAGCGCGCTTGCGACCGGCGTTAGAGAAATTGTTGAATTACTGAGCTTGGATTGTCTGAGTATAAAGCACCATGCTTGCGCACTGGAATAGCGAGCGGAATACACCGCGGCTGACCTGCCAGCCCATCGATCAAACTTGCCAGGGGGCAATACTAAGCCGTGCGTAAGCCAGTCTGCATAGATGTTGTGTCATGTAAACGATGCGATGGCCCAAGTGGCTCGGCCGCGTTGTTATGGAGTATAAATGCGGGTACGGCACTCCGATTGGTCGATGCGGTTGTTGACAGGCCGAATGTGCCGGTTTACTTTGCGCAGCATAGTACTTGCTTAACATGCTGGACTGCTAATGAGTCGGGCGATAGAAGCAACCTTTAATCACGCATTGGGCAGAGCGTTACGCAGAGTGACGGTACGCTGGAAGCGTCATGCGGATGCGGTGTCCGTCGAAAGAACGGGCGTTATCGCGAACCAACCTCATTTGCGGCCGGACATCCTGATTCATGACTCCTGGTCGCCGCCGCTTGTGGTCGAGTGCTCATTTCAGGAGCGGGATGCAGAAAGAGATGCGCAGGGAAGGCTGGGCCTTGTGGCACAGGATGGGGGATGGCCCATCAGGACGGCGTTGGCAATTCATGTCCCGGAGATGTTCCGGAACCGGTCATTGGACGCGATGGAGCAGACCCTTGTCACAGGGGAGGAGATTTGCTACGCGGTGTATCAGTTGAGGTCTCAGGCATCCATGACTTCCGGGGCCAGGCGGTGGCCTGAACGCGGCTTTATATCCGGCAGCGTGCACGATCTGGCCGCGTTTGTACCGTCTGCTGCGCTGCATAAAGAGGAAATAGAGCGGGTAGCCGGGGAAGTGGCCCGGCTGCTGGAAAGTGCGGCCAATCACCTTGCCAAGGGGCTTCCGGAGCATATTCAGGAGCGTCTTGTGCACGGCGTCTATCAGCGATCGCCCCTAACGGGACTGCGTACCATCATGGTGCTGTGGCTGGATGCTGCGCTGACGCAATCATTTTTGTGCCGGCATCGCGTTCCTGGTACATCGATCAGTCCCCAATCGGTGTTGGGTGGCATCGTGCCCTCCGAACAGGTACGTGTGTGGAGCGAAATATTGGCGCGGAACTGGAGGCCAATATTTGCGCCGGCTGTGGCTTCGCTGAAGGAGGCCACTGAGGCCCACGCCTTGGCCGCGGCGCGTGCATTGGCGCAGATCGACAAAGCCCGGGAGCAGATAGAGATCGCCAACTTGAGCCTGCACATAAATGTGGGTGCAGAGCTCTTTCCCCTCTTGTCGGAGGATCGCAAAGAGGCCGCGGCGTACTATACGCAGCCGCCGACGGCAGAGCTTCTGGCGCATCTGACGATTCAGTATACGCAGCTTGCAGCGTCGGAATGGGGTGATGCCCGGATGTTCGCCCAAAGGAGACTGGCTGACTTGACCTGCGGTACGGGTACATTGCTGCGCGCGGGGTACCGTCGTGCGGCCACGTTTCACGAACGTGCCGGAGGCACGGACGAGGGTAGCAATGAATTCCATCGTATAGCGATGGAGTCAGGGCTTGTGGGAGCGGATGTGAGTCCGATTGCAGCGCACCTCACATCGTCCTCACTAGCCGGGCTGGGTACGGGTAGGCCGTATGGAGAGTCGCAGATTGGATGGGTAGATGTCGGAGGCCAAGAAGGGCGGACAGGATCATTGGAGTACTTTGATGCAGATGGGGTGAAAGATCTTTTTGGCGTCGCAGGCGGGGTGTCTATTGGCAATGATCAAGAAGGTGCATCGATTATAGGCGTGCCGGACTATTCCTTCGACTGGATTCTGATGAATCCGCCGTATTCACGTACGCGCGGAGGGCAGAGGGCGTTTGATATTGCCGGGCTGACCAGNNTGGGGGACGGATCGGATTCGTGCTGCCGCTCACGGCCGCGCTGGCAGATTCGTGGACAAAGACGCGGCAAATGATAGAACGCGATTTTGACGATGTGCTGGTTATCGCTGTAGCCGCCGGAAAAGCACTGGGCAAGGATGCCTTTTCAGCGGATACACACATGGAGGAAATGCTGCTGGTGGGCACTCGTACGCGAGGCCAGCGCACGCGGGGTGGCCCGATCCACTGCGTAACCCTGCACAGTCCTCCAGCACGCATGGGCGAAGCAGGAGAAATTGCGCGTGCAATTTCGGCGGCAAGCAGCACCGTGAATGGTAAGCAGTACCCGGTACGTGTAGGACAGGATGAGGTCGGTCAGCTGTGTGTCTTACAGACCGATGGCATGGGAACTCCGTGGAGTCCGGTAGGGGCTGTGCGTCCGGATCTGGCGCTGGCGGCAATGGACTTGGGGCGTGGTGTACTGGCGTTTGATGCTTGGTCCCAGCCACTGGGAGTGGAGATGGCAACCATTAGCGATGTGTTTAAGGTTGGGCCGACACATGATTTGATTGGTCATTTGGATACGAGCACTTCACCGCGTGGGGCCTTTAGGATGTATCCCCTGTACGGGCTTACGGATGCCATTGGGCCGGACCGGTCGTTATGGGCAGCAGACAGTACTTCCCAAAGTGCCTTGGTAGTGGCTCCCACGCACAAGGGCAGTGCTCCGAGAGGTGTAGGAACCGAGACCAAGCGTCGGGAGATGCGCAAGTATCGAAGTAAGGTCTTTCTTGCCCGGAACATGCGCTGGACATCCCAGAAGCTGTTGTCGGCAAGTACTGAGCAGGCTGTGCTGGGCGGCCGTACCTGGGTGTCTTTGGGGCATGCAGACGCACGCGTGCGAAAAGCCTTCGCGTTGTGGGCCAATTCGACCTTGGGCCTGTTGATCCACTGGACGAGAGGGCAGCGGACGCAGTCAGGACGGTCAACGGCACAAATAGGTGCGGTGAAAAAGATGCCCTGCCCACATCTTGATCAACTACCTGCTGAAAGCTTGAACTATGCGGATGCTGCCTTTGATCGTCTGAAGCATCGCACGCTCCGGCCCGCATGCCAAGCCCACGCGGACGAGATGCGTATATCTATAGACACGATCGTTGCCAGAATGCTAGGGTTGGATGATGCGGCGGCACAGATTATCAGTACGCTACGGATACTCTGGTGCCACGAGCCCTCCGTGCATGGTGGCAACAAGCAAGCACTCCAGCTGTTTTCTCATGTGCC
The DNA here is from genome assembly GCA_012271205.1 of Rhodothermales bacterium. GTDB lineage: Bacteria > Bacteroidota > Rhodothermia > Rhodothermales > Bin80 > JAAXGT01. Next base: position 2,890 of record JAAXGT010000120.1, on the reverse strand, counting down.
GCATGGGAAATAGATTCCGAGGCTTGCGCATTTGCAGAGTGACCAAGCCCAGATCCACCTCGCGTGCAATTAGCCGATGAAAAACCTGTGTGCTTGGCTTTCTGGATTTATCTTGCCCAACTCTTCGGCGGAATGAACTGGTAACGGATAATGAGCGGATTCGTGAATTCGCCATCGGTGTGTTCCTCAGGATTCTCGACGAAGTACAGTTGGCCCTGCCTGGTGGCTCCCGGAAACTCTGGAAACAGCGTACTCACACCGGCCACGCCGTCTTTGTGACTGGCGACGAGTGCCCCCGTGTCTCGCTCTTCATTATCGCTTCTTATGCCGCCGTACATCACTAGGCGGGTCGTTTCGTCAAGTGCAAAGACTCCAAGCACGGAGGATGACTCGGCTTCGGCTTTTCCGAGAAGCTGGGTAATTTCCATGAAGTTGGACCGGTCCACAACTGGTGTTTCAGGGTAGTCTCTTGTCCGTTCTATATAGAAATCCGGCTTGAACCTAGTCAGATCTCCGCGGCGCAAGCGCGGAGTTATGTCAAAGCTTTCTCTGTAGACCCACCAGACGTCATTGTCGAAGCAGCTCATCGCGCGTCCCTGATACGGCAGCGTTACAGCCGCTCTCTTGGGAAATCGCGGCGCAGGCAGCGGGAATTGATCAACCAAGGCCAAGTCCACATCGTAAGCTCTTATCATTGCTCCGTCCTGGATAGAGCGCGGCATGGCAAAGATTGTATCCCTATGCAAACAAGCTGCCCAAGTGTTCGTCACAAATTCTGGTGCCATGTTGGACTGGGTGCAGCGGCCTGATTCATCGAAGACCAGCGCACCCTTACTGGTCAAAATAAAGATCTGCGAGTCGCTTAAAAACGTTGACTGTGCGCTGAATCCAAACGTAGCCTCAGGATCGCAGTCAGTAATCGATAGCGTACGTAGATGTCCTCCCGACTGTGAAAACACATGCACATTCTCACTCTGCCTGTCGAGCACGAGGAATTCGCCCTTCGAATTGACATCCAGCATCGTAATGGAGCCGATTAGTACAGTAGTGTCCAATCGGATCGTGTCCTCCAGTGCAAACAGCTTTTCAAATTCTACATGAGTAGGGGTATGAACCTGGTCAAAAGCCGGATCTGAGCGGCAGCTGCCCATTATACCGGCGAAGAGCACAGCCGCAACTGCAGCGTGCCAACTAGAGGCTTTGAAGGTTATTCGGGGCGTGGCTGGAGCGAGTTGATGGAACAGGCGTGGCCAATACAAGTTCAGTTACGCGGCTGATGTTCCCGCCCGTGGCTGGAGCTACACATGGCACTACGAGACAATTCCCAGTCATATAACGCGGGCTCGAACGGATGCACCTTTGTTGCAGTCTGCCGAGCATGGCTGGTGTGTTTAGGTGTGATGGATCTGGCAGGGATACGGTCTGGGAGGGCTTGCGGAACAGGCGATTCACAATTTGCCGATTGAACGAAGCAAGGGGATAGACGATAAGACCGCGTCCGCACATGAGCACAATAAATCCGAGTAGAAATATTGTAATGCCCCTAACCAAGTAGCCCGTGCTTGGCGAGCATCTGAGAGTTGCGATGCGGGCGCGCTGCGACAAGGATTATGGGATCCTGTTCCAAGTGGGTTAGCAGTGCGACTACGGGCCTAAAAGAGTTGTGCAGGCACACAATTTAGAAGGCCAATGAAGGAGAGCAGGAGAAAGACGCTTCGATTCACAGCTTGCTACTCCATCTCGATACTCAATGTGTTCCCTCAATCATTCAGTATGTTGCCGGACACCTGCAATACAACGGTCGATCGAGGCATGTTGCCTGAATCCGGACAACATTTGTGCTTACGGAGATCGCACTTACTGGAGCACTTAATCGAAAACTGTGCCAGAGGTAATTAGCGACGGAGCAGAACGGGTGAGTGGCAGCCAATGGTTACGCCATTGAGCGCAATGCATTTGGTATAACGAGGGGTATAGCCACGGAAGCTGCTACTCTTATGACTGAGGCAATCCCAGTTGGTTTCCGTGGGGTATTCGACAAGCGAATCCAGCGGGTTTTCACAGTAGTCAGGTTGTCTGATTTGATGGCATCGGCGTACTTTACCTTGGTTCAAGCCAATAATGAAGCATGCTGCAACCTGGAGACAAGGCCCCGGGCTTCGAAGCCCAGACCCAAGGCGGCGAATCCGTGCGCCTGAGCGATTATTCCGGACAACATCTTGCACTTTACTTCTACCCTAAAGACAATACCCCAGGTTGCACGAAACAGGCCTGCAACCTGCGGGACCATATGGTGGATCTCCAGACAGCCGGTGTGGCCGTCATTGGTATATCGCCGGATAGTGTGGCCTCCCACGACGAGTTTGTGGCCGAATTCGATTTGCCCTTTCCCTTAGTTGCCGATCCCGACAAAGAGATCATTAATGTCTACGGTGTTTGGGGCGAGAAAAACATGTACGGGCGCAAGCTCTTTGGTCTCAAGCGCACCACCTTCCTGGTGGACCCGGACGGCAATATTATGAAGGTGTTTAAACGCCCGAAGGTGAAGGAGCACGCGGAAGAGATTCTGGCCGCACTCTCCGGTTAGGTCAGCGGTTTATGCAGGAGCTGCAGGCAGCCGGTACGTATGAGTCCGTTATTGGGCTTGAAGTGCACTGTCAGTTGCAGACCGCATCGAAGGCGTTCAGCCCGGATTCCGCACGTTTTGGCGGACCGCCCAACCACCACGTCGATCCCATAAGTCTTGGACATCCAGGCACCCTGCCTGTCTTGAGTGGCAAAGTGGTCGAATACGCAGTGCGCCTCGGGCTGGCCATGAACTGCGATATAGCTGAGCGCAGCATACTCGCACGCAAACACTACTTCTACCCGGATCTGCCCAAGGGCTACC